>NZ_FYDY01000001.1:0-493153 GCF_900187435.1 Pseudomonas sp. Irchel s3b5 | reverse complement strand
CGGTTGAAGACAGGGACTGTTTAAGCGTCGTATTCTTTTTCATGGACTCGCCCTCGCTGCCGTTGGCTTCTTAGACTGCCACCGTGGCGCATTGACGCCTCGGCGTGGGCGAGTCCATCCAATTACAGGGATTGGTGCTCGCGATGAACGATAACGCGGTCCACCTGAAAAAACGCAGGCATAAAAAACCCGGTGAGACTTGCATCGCACCGGGGGGTGTTGCCAGGCGGCGTGGTTCTTCGTGGGTCCCCGCGCCGTCTGTTGAACGCTGTTGGCTTACGCCCGCTCGAGCGCCAGTGCCACGCCTTGACCACCACCGATGCACAGGGTGGCGAGGCCTTTCTTGGCGTCGCGCTTGATCATTTCATGCAGCAACGTCACCAGCACGCGACAGCCCGAAGCACCGATCGGGTGACCGAGGGCGATGGCGCCGCCGTTGACGTTGACCTTGTTCAAGTCCCATTCCAGGTCCTTGGCCACGGCCAGTGATTGTGCGGCGAACGCTTCGTTGGCTTCGATCAGGTCCAGTTGGTCAACGGACCAACCGGCCTTGTCCAGGCAACGACGTGTGGCGGACACCGGGCCGATGCCCATGATCGCCGGGTCCACGCCTGCGTTGGCGTAAGCGGCGATTTTCGCCAGCACCGGCAGGCCCAGGGCCTTGGCTTTGTCGGCGCTCATCAGGATCACGGCGGCGGCGCCATCGTTCAGGGACGAAGCGTTACCGGCGGTCACCGAACCGTCCTTCTTGAACGCGGCTTTGAGCTTGCCCAAGGATTCGGCGGTGGTGCCGGCCCGTGGCTGCTCGTCGGTGGCGAAGGACAGCGGATCGCCCTTGCGCTGGGGGATCAGGATCGGCGTGATCTCGTCGGCAAAACGCCCGGCTTCGATGGCAGCCACGGCTTTCTGCTGCGAGGCGGCGGCGAAGGCATCCTGCTGCTCGCGCGTCAGGTTGTACTTCTCGGCCAGGTTCTCGGCGGTGATACCCATGTGGTAATCGTTGAACGCATCCCACAGGCCATCGCTGATCATGGTGTCGACGATTTGTGCATGACCCATGCGCAGGCCGGTGCGGGCACCGGGCATGACGTAGTTGGACAGGCTCATGTTTTCCTGGCCGCCGGCGATGATCACGTCGGCATCGCCGCAACGAATCGCCTGTGCACTCAGGTGGAGGGCCTTGAGGCCCGAACCGCAGACCTTGTTCAGGGTCATGGCCGGTACGGCGAAGGGCAGACCCGCCTTGATCGAGGCCTGGCGCGCAGGGTTTTGTCCGGCGCCGGCGGTCAGAACCTGGCCCATGATCACTTCATCGACTTGCGCAGGGTCCAGGCCGGTTTGCGCGAGCAACTGGCGGATCACCGCAGCGCCCAGGTCCACCGCGGACACATTGGCCAGCGAGCCCTGGAAACTGCCAATCGCGGTGCGCGTGGCAGCAACAATGACGACGTCTTGCATGGAAAATTTCCTCACTGGTCAGCGAACTGCATTTCCGGCACATGTTCCGGCACGATCAGTTTACCGGCAGTCTTGGCGATGATCTCTTCGACGCTGACACCCGGCGCGCGCTCTTTCAGAATGAATGCGCCGTTGTCGATTTCCAGGTAAGCCAGATCGGTCAGCACGCGCTTGATGCAACCGGCACCGGTCAGCGGCAGGCTGCAATGGTCCAGCAGCTTGGACTCACCGTCCTTGGAGGCGTGGGTCATGATGACGATGATGTTGTCTGCGCCGGCGACCAGGTCCATCGCGCCGCCCATGCCTTTGACCAGTTTGCCGGGAATCATCCACGAGGCAATGTTGCCTTGTACGTCGACTTCAAACGCGCCCAGCACGGTCAGGTCGACATGGCCACCACGGATCATGGCGAAGGACTCGGCCGAGGAGAAAATCGACGCGCCGGTCCGTGCGGTCACGGTTTGCTTGCCGGCGTTGATCATGTCGGCATCGATGGTTTCTTCAGTAGGAAAAGGACCCATGCCCAGCAGGCCGTTTTCCGACTGCAGCATGACTTCCATGCCTTCAGGGATGTAGTTGGCGACCAGGGTCGGAATGCCGATGCCCAGGTTCACGTAGAAGCCGTCCTGCATTTCGCGGGCGACGCGTTGAGCCATTTGTTCGCGGGAAAGTGCCATTGTTGTTATTCCTTCATTCGGTCCGGGGGCAGGGGATCACTTACGTACGGTGCGCTGTTCGATGCGCTTCTCGAACGTGCCGCAGATGATCCGGTCGACGTAGATGCCAGGGGTGTGGATCTGCGCCGGGTCCAGCTCGCCGGGTTCGACGATTTCTTCGACTTCGACCACGGTGATCTTGCCGGCGGTGGCGGCCAGCGGGTTGAAGTTCTGGGCGGTATGACGGTAGATCACGTTGCCGAAGTGGTCGGCTTTCCAGCCTTTGACGATGGCGAAGTCACCGGTGATGGATTCTTCCATCAGGTACTGGCGACCGTGGAATTCGCGCACTTCCTTGCCATCGGCAACCGGAGTGCCGACGCCGGTGGCGGTGAAGAAGGCCGGGATGCCGGCACCACCTGCGCGCATTTTTTCGGCGAGGGTGCCTTGGGGGGTCAGGACGACTTCGATAGCGCCGCTGAGCAGCTGCTCTTCGAACATCTTGTTCTCGCCCACATACGAAGCGACCACTTTGCTGATCTGGCGGTCTTCCAGCAGCACGCCGAGGCCGAAACCGTCGACGCCGCAGTTGTTGGAAACCACGGTCAGGTCGCGAGTGCCTTTGCGCTTGATCTCGTTGATCAGGTTTTCCGGGATCCCGCACAGGCCGAAGCCGCCAGCGATAACAGTCATGCCGTCTTCAAGACCTGCCAGAGCTTCCTCGTAGGAACTCACGCGCTTGTCGAAACCTGCCATATGCACCTCTTTTATTCTTTGTGGGCGGCTGGCTAGCCGTATGGGGAAGAGTGTCTCTCTGTGCGATTAATTTGTTAAGTTGATTTTTATGGAATATTGATTGATAAAACTCATCAGGCGATGAAATATGCAGACCTGTAGGAGCCGGCTTGCTGGCGATGGCGGCGGATAAGGCCAACATCGATTTCGCTTACCATGTTGCAATCGCCAGCAAGCCGGCTCCTACAAGGTTCAGTGGTTCATTCATTCTGGAGCTAAGCGACCCATGACCGTCAAGCAGATCCGCGCTTTCCTGGCCGTGGCCCAAAGCCTGAGTTTTGCCGTGGCCTGCGAGCGCCTGCACCTGTCGCAATCGGCTCTGAGCCTGACCATAAAGGCATTGGAAGAAGGGCTGGGCGGGCGGTTGTTTACCCGCAACACGCGCAACGTGGCGCTGACCGCCGAAGGCGAAGCCCTGGTACCACTGGCGCGCCGCTTGATCGCCGATTGGGACAATGCCGAAGACGAACTGCGCCAGCGCTTCACCCTGCAGCGCGGGCGCGTGACCCTGGCGGCGATGCCGTCGTTTGCCGGCAACCTGCTGCCACCGATCCTCAAGACCTTCCGCGCCCGCTATCCGAACGTCAACGTCACGGTCAACGACGTGATCAACGAGCAAGTGCTGGAAATGGTCCGTGACCGACAGGTGGAGCTGGGCGTGGCGTTCGAACCGACCCAGAGCTCATCGCTGATGTTTACGCCGTTGTATGTCGATCGCTTCGTGGCGGTGGTGCCCCGGGACTCGCCGTTGGTCGAGCTGGATGAAATCGACTGGAAGACGTTGCTCAAGGAACCGTTCATCACGTTGCAGCGACCTTCCACCGTGCGGGTGATGCTGGAAGAGCACTTGCAGGCGCGAGGCATGAAATTGCCGGTGGAGTTTGAAAGTCATCAATTGGCGACGGCTGGGCGGATGGTCGCCAGCGGGCTGGGGGTGAGCGCGGTGCCCGCGTTGTGTGCGGGGCAGATGCGTGAGCTGGGCGCGCACTGCATTACCTTGCGCGACCCGGTGGTGGAACGGGCGCTAGGGGTGTTGACGCTGCCTGGAAGTGAGTTGTCGGCGGCGGCGCAGGCATTGTTTGATGTGCTTAAAGAAGAAAACCTGGGACAACGATTTTCTTGAGTCTGTGACCCTGTAGGAGTGAGCTCGCTCGCGATGGCAATGGACCAGATACATAAAGGTCGCTGACCCACCACCATCGCGAGTGTGGCGTTATTTACGCGCTTCCAGAATCAGGTTGAACGGTGTTTCCGTGGCCCGGCGGAAACTTGAAAAACCGGCTTCGGTGAACACTTTGCGCAACCGCGCTTCACCCGCCTGGGCTCCGAGCCCGAGGCCGACTTCCTGTGACAGCGAGTTCGGCGTGCAGATGAAGGTCGAGGCGGCGTAGAACAACCGGCCCACCGGGTTGATGTTCTCGTCCAGCGAGTCGTTGGCGAACGGTTCCACCAGCAGCACCGTGCCGTCGGGCTTCAACGATTCATAGGCGTGTTTTGCCGCGCCAACCGGGTCGCCCATGTCGTGCAGGCAGTCGAAATAGCACACCAGGTCATAGTCATCGCCGGGGAAGCTTTTCGCGGTGCCCTGGAAGAACCGCGCCCGATTGCCCACGCCGCCTTCTTCGGCGCGCTGGGTGGCCACGGTGACGGAGGGCGCGTGGTAGTCAAACCCGACGAAGCGCGAATCCGGGAACGCCTGGGCCATGATCACCGTCGAGGCACCATGGCCGCAGCCGATGTCCGCCACTTTGGCCCCCGCCTCGAGTTTGGCCACGACACCGTCGAGGGCCGGCAGCCATTCGGCGATCAAGTGCGCTTTGTAGCCAGGCCGGAAGAATCGCTCGGTGCCGCTGAACATGCACGGATGGTGATCGCCCCAGGCCAGGGCGCCGTTGCCGCGCATGGCGCTGACCAGTTTGTCCTTGTCGTGGAAAAACGACGCGACCACGCCGATACCACCAGCGATGTAGACCGGTGAGTCTTCGATGGCCAGGGCCAGGGCTTGTTCTTCGGGGAGACGGAATTGACCGTCGGCGTGTTCCATATAGCCGGATGCGGCGTGGGCACTGAGCCATTCGCGCACCAGTCGGGGGTTGCAGCCGGTTTTTTCGGCAAGGACTTCAGGGGTGGTCGGTTGGCTGTCGGCCATGGCCCGGTACAGACCGAGCTCCTCACCGACGATGACATTGGCCAGCATTGCCGCGCCGCCCATGTCATTGACCAGTTTGCCCATGAAGTCATTGAGTCTGGCCTCGTCCATCACGTGTGCTCCTTTAGCAGGATCACGGTCCAGAGGCATGGTTCGCCTGGCCTTCGCCACTGGGCGGTGGTCGTAGGAATGTGCAGGACGCCAAGCCCGTCCTGTGTGCCTTAAGTTTAGTTCGGGCGTTGTACTGCGCGGGCTGGAGCGACGAAAGCGACAGTTCCGTGACCGGTACCGAACCCTGTACGAGCAAGCTCGCTCCTACAGGGGTGTCCGTCTGGTAACCCACTTCTTCGACAATCCGCATCAGCGAACTGTTGCTACTGCGCAACAGGTTGGCCGCCAGCAACATGCCAATGCGTCAGGTACTGCATCGGCGAAACACCCACCAATTGTTGGAAACGTTCGGCCAGCAATGATCTGGACGTGCCGGTGGTGCGGGCCAGCTCTTCAAGCGTCCAGGCGTGACAGGGCTTTTTGTGCAGGGCATTGAGGGCCGCGCCGACGATCCGGTTCCCGTGCAGGCGATCTTCGATTGTGAGCGCGTCGCGGCGCCACGTGAAATCTCCGGACGATCGGGCAGGGTTGGCCGACGATCGGACAGGACGCCAGCCCGTGGCGGCGCGATAGTTTGCCTACAGGGTCATGCCGGTCCTGTCATCCATAACAATAATGAGAGGTTGCCATGCCAAAGTTCGTTATTGAACGCGGGTTTTCCGCCAGCCGCGTTTCCCAGGTCATGAACATCATCGATTCCACAACGGCGGAATAGACCCCGTCACCTTCGATTCATGTTTCCACGCAGAGATCGTCGCCATGAGCACACCCATTGATCTGACTGCCCTGAAAAACCGCCAAATGGCCTCTTGGGCCAGCGGCGACTATGCGGTAATCGGTACCACTTTGCAGATTGTCGGCGAGCAACTGGCCGAAGCTTGCGACCTGTTGTGCGACGAGCGCGTGCTGGACGTCGCCGCGGGCAACGGCAACGCGACACTCGCCGCGGCGCGCCGTGGTTGCCAGGTTACGTCTACGGACTATGTGAGCGCCTTGCTTGAACGCGGTGAAGAGCGGGCGAGGGCGGAGCGCCTGGATGTCAGCTTTCAAGTGGCTGACGCTGAAGCCTTGCCCTTCGAGGACGGCAGTTTCGATGCCGTGCTGTCCACCTTCGGCGTGATGTTTACGCCTGATCAGGCCAAAGCTGCGTCAGAATTGGCGCGGGTCTGTCGGCCGGGAGGCCGGATCGGCCTAGCCAACTGGACGCCCGAAGGTTTCGTCGGCCAGATGTTCAAGACCCTTGGCCAGCACCTGCCACCCCCACCCGGTGCACAACCGCCCTCACGCTGGGGCACCGAGGCCTGGCTGCACGAGCACTTTAACGAACGTGAGTTTCTGCTTCAGGTCACTCGCCGCACGTTCAATTTTCGCTATCGCTCGGCCGCGCATTTCATCGACACCTTCCGTGAATGGTACGGCCCGGTGCACAAGGCCTTCGCGGCATTGCCACCCGAGGGTGCCACGGCTCTGGAGGCGGATTTGACGGAGCTGTTGAACCGGCTGAACCGGGCGGGGGACCAGTCGCTGGTGGTGCCCAGTGAGTATCTGGAGGTGGTGATTACGCGGCGTTGATGAAGCGAAATCCTTGTAGGCGCGAGCTTGCTCGCGATGGCTGGACGTCAGACACAGCCCTTGTGTCTGGACGATGGCTATCGCGGGCAAGCTCGCTTGTATGTTTAGACTTGAAGAGGTGGGCATAGGGTTATCCCTTCGGCGACTCGTCGAACCACTCCAGTGCTGTGCGCCAGATGCAGATCCCGAGGAAGTACGCCGACATCAACAGCCAGAGCCCCATCACCAGCGGGTTGATAAGCGGATGGTTGATCACCAGTGACAAGCTGCACAACAGCCAGATGGCGGTCACGGCAATGTTGATCGGCATGAAACGGCGCACGCGGAACGGGTGCAGGAACTTCATCCGGGTGACCGTCAGCAGGGCCAAGCCAATAACGCTGAGAAAGGTGATCCACGGCGACGGATCGATGATGTACAGGCACAGGGCAACGACGTTCCAGGCTGCAGGAAAGCCCTGGAAGTAGTTGTCTTTGCTTTTCATGTTGACGTTGCAGAAGCAGAACAGCGACGACACCAGAATCAGCGACACGGTCAGCAACAGGGTGTAATCCGGCAACGGGATATAGCGATAGATGAACAGCGCCGGGATGAACACGTAGGTCAGGTAATCGATCACCAGGTCGAGGATCGAACCATCGAAACTCGGCAACACCGACTGCACATTGACCTTGCGCGCCAGGGCACCGTCCAGTCCGTCGACGATCAGCGCAACCCCCAGCCACAGCAGGCAGTGGGTCGGCTGGTTGTCGAGCAGGGCCAGGGTCGCGAGGAAGGCTGTGACCACGCCTGTGGCGGTGAAACCATGGGCGCCCCATGCTTTGAGTCTGGCGATGTGTAGAGTCGAAATCACGGGGGCGTTCTCCAGAAAATGAAGCAAGCCAGTTATCACCCTTTGTAGCGGGGCGGCGGCAAACCGGTCGGGTTGCAGGTATCGACCGGATATCCGGGGGTAAGGTTCACCGTCTGAATCCTGGCTGCTGCGCAAAAAAGCACCCCGGCCCAACGGTGGTGGCACATTTGCCGGCGAGGACTATCGTTGCCTGACTGGATCAATCCCTTCAAAGAGGACGAAGTCATGAACACCAGTGATCTGCTTGAACAACTACTGCGAGCTGGCCAAGGCTCGATAGCACAACAGCGCGGCGGTGGCGCGTCGGCTCAAGGCGGGCTCGGCGATCTGGGTGGATTGCTCGGCGGGCTGCTGGGTGGCGGCGGAACTGGCGCTACGGGCGGCAGCAGCGGTGGAGGTCTGGGCGATTTGCTCGGTGGCTTGCTCGGCGGCGGTTCGCCGATGGGTGGGGCGCCGCAAACCCGCTCTGGTGGTGGCACCAATTACGCAGCGCTGGCGTCCCTCGGGATGATGGCGTTCCAGGCATATCAGGCCTGGCAACGCAGCCAGGCGTCGGCCCCACAGGAGGCGCCGCGCACGGTTGATCTGTTGGCCGGTCCGGAAGTTGAAGAACATAGCCATGCGATTTTGCGGGCATTGATTGCGGCGGCTAAAGCCGATGGCCGGATCGATCAGGCCGAGCATCAGATGATCAGCACCGAAATCGGCCGCCATACCGATGACCCGGACCTGCAGCAATGGCTCGACGATGAAGTCGCCAAACCTTTGGACGCCAATGACGTCGCGCAGTCGGCAACGGATCCGGGCATAGCCTCGGAAATGTACCTGGCCAGCATCATGCTGGTTGACGATCAGCAGGCTGCGGAACGCAATTATCTGGATGAGCTGGCAGCGGCGCTGAACATCGATCCGGATCTGCAAGTGCATCTGGAACAGCAGGCCAAGGGCGGTGTCGCGTAGGATCTGCCGCAGGCTCCTACGGGGAAGGTTTGGGAGCCAGAAACGTAACCCCGAAGCTCTCGGCAATTTCCAGTATCCGAGGCAAGTCTTCCGGCACCTTGAGTCGGTCCAGCGCCGTAAAGAGTTGGCCTCCGCGGGAATCAGACACTACGCCGATCATTTTTGCGGTGCCACTGATGTTCTTGTAAGCGTGAATGGCCCCGCCGGGGATATGCACATACCCCCCGGCTGAGACGGTGGTCGATTGGCCTTCGACGGTCACCTCGACCTCGCCGTCTACGACATAAAACGCCTCGTCCCACGGGTGAAAGTGAGGCGGTGGTCCGCCTCCTTGCACGCCTTCCTGGATATGCACCTCAAAGGGTTTGCTCAAGTCCCCACCGGCAAGGACGGTAATCGTCTCGCCAACGACAATGACGGGGCGGGGGACTGTCCCGGTTTCGATGACGTGGACCTGGCGCATGACGGCTCTCCAACGGAAGGGGCTGCAGGGGTTGAGTATAGGTCTGCAGGCGCCGGACGGACTTCCCCCCACAGGCCCGTCTGTCCGGGCAATTTCAACGCCGATGGAATTATTGCTCCCGGGGTTTGCTCTGCTGCTTAGGAGAGACGTTTTGATTCAACGTCTTGGCGCAAGCAGCAGGTGAGCCATGACCCGAAACCTCGATGACTACAACCGCATGCGCGACTTCTCGGCGACGTCCGAGCCCGCCGCCGTCAAGCGCACAGGCAGGAAATCCGCCCAGGTCCATGCGTTGCAGTTCTGCATCCAGAAGCATGACGCATCGCACCTGCATTACGACTTTCGCCTGGAACTCGATGGCGCCCTGAAAAGTTGGGCGGTGCCCAAGGGGCCTTCGCTGGACCCCAAGGTCAAGCGCCTGGCCGTGCATGTCGAAGATCATCCGCTGGAGTACGCGACCTTCGAGGGCAACATCCCCGAAGGACATTACGGCGCCGGTGATGTGATCGTCTGGGACCGTGGCGTCTGGGTTCCCCAGGACGATCCCGCCGAGGCCTATGCCAAGGGCCGGCTCAAGTTCGAATTGCAAGGCGAGAAGCTTGGCGGCCTGTGGAACCTGGTGCGCACGCACATGCCGGGCAAGAAAGAGCAATGGTTTCTGATCAAGCATCAGGATGGCGCCGCCAGACCGCAAAGCGACTATGACGTGCTGGTTGCCGAACCCGACAGCGTGCTCAGTGATCGCACCCTCATCAGCAAACAGCCGAAAGCGGCGAGCAAGCCCAAGCCGATCAAAAAACCGAAGGCGAGTCTTGCCCAAGAACAATCCCCCCGATTGACCGGCGCGCGAAAGGCCAAGATACCGGATCAGATCAAACCTGAACTGGCCACGCTGGTGGAAAAAGTCCCGGATGGCGCATGGAGTTACGAGATCAAGTTCGACGGCTACCGGGTCATGGCTCGCATCGATCACGACCAAGTCAAACTCATCACACGCAATGGTCACGACTGGACCCACAAACTGCCGAAACAAGCCGAGGCGTTGGCCGCGCTGGGCCTTGAATCCGCCTGGCTCGACGGTGAAATGGTGGTGGCGGACGAGCAGGGCGTGCCTGACTTTCAGGCCCTGCAAAACGCGTTCGATACCGGTCGCAGCGGCAACATCGTCTATTACCTGTTTGACCTGCCGTACCTCAACGGCGTGGACTTGCGCGAAGTGCCCGTCGAAGAGCGCCGGGCGGCGCTGGCAACGGTGCTCAAGCCCAGTGACGACCGGTTGCTGCGCTTCTCCGAGTCCTTTGCCGAAGAGCCGCAGGCCTTGCTCAACAGTGCCTGCCAGATGCGCATGGAAGGGCTGATCGGCAAGCGCTTGGGTTCGGCGTATGTGTCCCGGCGCAGCAGCGATTGGATCAAGCTCAAATGCAAACATCGACAGGAGTTCGTCATCGTCGGGTTCACTGAGCCGAAAGGTTCGCGCAGTGCCTTCGGCGCGTTGCTGTTGGGGCTGCATGACCGCGACAGCGGCGAGTTGCGCTATGCAGGCAAGGTCGGCACCGGATTCAACGAGGCGACCCTGCGAAGCGTTCATCAGCAACTCAAACCTCTGAAAACGAAAAAACCGGCCGTGGTCAATCCACCGAGCGGTTTTGAAGCCAAGGATGTGCACTGGCTCAAGCCCACATTATTGGCCGAAGTGGCCTTCGCCGAAATGACCAAGGACGGGGCCGTGCGCCATGCGGTGTTCCATGGCCTGCGCGATGACAAACCTGCCGAAGACATCACCGAGGAGCGTCCGACCGCCGTGAAAACGTCCTCTGCGAAAAAAACCAGTACCACCAAACCAGCAGCCGCCAGCCGCAAAGTCGACCCCGCGCCGTCACAAATCGGCCTGGACGAAGGCAAGGTGCGCATCACCCACCCCGATCGGGTGATTGACGCCAGCAGCGGCACCACCAAGGTGCAACTGGCGCAGTATTACGCCAGCGTCGCCGAATGGATTCTGCCCGAACTCAAGGACCGCCCGGTGGCACTGGTCCGTGCGCCGGACGGCATCGCGGGTGAACTGTTTTTTCAGAAAAACGCCGAGCGCCTCGCGATTCCCGGCATGACCACTTTGGACAAAGCGCTCACCGGCCAGCCGATCATGATCATCAACAGCGCTGAAGCACTGATCGGTGCGGTGCAGATGAGCACCGTGGAACTGCACACCTGGAACGCAACCTCGGACAATCTCGACAAACCGGACCGCTTTGTCCTTGATCTCGACCCGGACCCCGCGTTGCCGTGGAAGCGCATGGTCGAAGCGACCCAGTTGACGCTTTCGGTACTGGATGAGCTGGGGCTAAAGGCCTTTCTGAAAACCAGCGGCGGCAAGGGCATTCACATCGTGGTGCCGCTGACCCGCAAGCTGGGTTGGGACGCGGTCAAGGACTTCAGCCACGCGATTGTCCGCCATATGGCCACGTTGCTGCCGGAGCGATTCTCGGCGGTGTCTGGCCCGAAGAACCGGGTAGGGCGGATCTTTATCGATTACCTGCGCAACGGGTTGGGCGCGACCACCATTTGCGCATACGCCGTACGCACTCGCGAAGGGCTGCCGGTGTCGGTGCCGATCTTTCGGGAGGAAGTGGAAGAACTGAAGGGAGGGAATCAGTGGAACGTGCACAACGTGCATGAACGGCTGGCAGAGGTGGGGGATGCGCCGTGGGCGGACCTGCGCAAGACGCGCCAGGCGATTACTGCCGAGATGCGACGGCGGATCGGCATGACGAAATCCTGAGACCGGCGAGAAACTGTGTGGCGAGGGAGCTTGCTCCCGCTGGGCTGTGCAGCAGCCCCAATTGCGGTCGACCGCTTTGCGACTGCTACGCAGTCGAGCGGGAGCAAGCTCCCTCGCCACAAGTACGTTGTTACTTGATGAACGCCTGCATGTCAGTGCCCAGCTTGTCGATCGCCGCTTTGAAGTCCTGTGCGGTGATCTTCTGGCTTTCGTTTTCCAGCGTGGAGCCAAACACTTTACGCACGACCTTGGCTACGGTCTGGTTGGTTTTTGCATCGATAAACTCGGCTTCGATGAACAAGGTGCTGTCCTGATCGCGGTGGCCAGTGGCGGCCTGTGTTGCCCCTACCACTGCAGCGATGGGTACCACTTCATACCATTTCATGCCTTCGTTTTCGGCATTCACCCCGGTGATCGCCGCACGCATCAGCAGGGGCTTGGAACCCTTCTGCAAGGATGAAGTGCTGGTGACTACGCGGTACTTCTGACCCAGAGTGTCCTTGGCCTTGGTGGTCATGTAGTTCTGGATGTCGGTCAGCGTCTGCTGGTTGACCCGCTCATCCGGCTTGGGGGCTGGATAGAGTTCCAGTTTGTTGAACACCACCGTGTCATAGGCATTCGGGTTCCACGACGGGCTCACCCAGCGCATCGCTTTGCCGCCGCTCGGCGTTTCGACTTCCTGCAGGTTGTTGTAGTTGGGCAGGTAACCCGAGTACTGCTCGGTTTGAGTGACTTTCGAGGTGCAACCACCAAGCAACAGCCCGGCTATTGTGGCGCCGACAAGCAATTTTCGGGACAAGATCATAGTTGTGTTTACTCCATGGAAAAAACGTTCTTATAGGTTTGCAACGCATCAAAGTCGCCAGGTCATGTTACCCGTCAAGGCTTGAATCCATGCATTGTCGAACTGACCGGAAAGCTGATTACCCGACGCCTTGGTCTGTTGCACCGGCATGTCACCCAGCCACACCATGGCCCAACTGACGTTGACATCGGTATCCTTGTTCAGAGCATAAGTGGCTCCGGTGGCAACACGCCAGGGTTCATTCATCGGCACGATAACACTGCGGTCGCTGTCCGAGACAGCGCTACTGTCGTAGGCCACGCCGGCGTTCCACAACAGTTGTCGGGTGGTCTGGTATTGCGCGCCCAGCGACAGATGCCAAGTGTCCTTGAAGCCGGCATCGACGGACCTCGATTGCGAACCCAATGCCGTGGTGTCGACCTGGACACCGATGTCGCCGAATTCCGACCAGTCTTGCCAGTTGGCCGAGGCCAATAACGGCCATTGCGGATCCAGCTGCTGGAACAGGCTCAGGGTGACAGTTTGCGGCACCTTTGTGTCAAGTTGGGTATTGGTGTTGTTCCCGCGCTCCAGCAATCGGCCATCGCCCTTGACGTCGGGTTTGTCTTTGAAATCCAGGTCGACCTGGTGGGTGTACGCCAGACCGATGCGTGTGCCGGGTTGCGGGGCAAAGATCACCCCGACATTGGCGCCGAAGCCCCAGCTGGGCACCACCGCCGGGTTGCTGGCGATGGTCGAGGGACCTTGTGCGCGGGCGGCGGCACCGGCGTTGGCCAGGCCTGCGTTATCGGTACCGATTTCATACAGCATGATGCCGCCCGCCCAGGCGTGTTGGCCGTAAAGGGCGAGCAGGGTGAAGACGGGCAATGCGAGTGTTTTCTTCTGCATGGCGTCTGCTCCCCCAAGCATCAATTACCGACAACGCATCAAATGTGTTGTCCCCCGCAGTGAGCGTAGATTTTTACGACAAAATCGCCAGTAAGACTTACCGATGAATGCTGGTTTTTTTAACGGGTTTTCTTTCGGCCCGTCAGGCATCGCGCAACAGGTCGTTGGCGTTAAGCAGGTCGTAGGCAATTTCCGGTCGTTTTTCCATGGCACGGCGAATGGCGGCGGGGATGGCCGCGCGGGTTTTGCGGCATAACCCCGGCAGTTCGTCGATGTTGATACCGATGCCGCGCATGGTGCGCACTTCGTTGAAGCCGGGGGCGATGTCCAGGCGAATGCCCAACTGCTCGAACATGCGCCGCTGCACATGCGCAAGATCGCTCAGGCTCTGGATGTTTTCCAGGCGTTCGATCAGGCGTTTCTCTTCGACACGGGTCAGAAACAGGATGCGCAGGTCTGCCCCCGGTGTTTCCAGCAACGGGTCACGCCCGCAGTCGCAGGCGCCGGGTGGGCAGGGTGAGCGGATCGCAGCAGTGGTGGTCATGGGGATCAATCATAGAGCGCTGTGATTGAGTTTGCCCATAGGGTTTTTGGGGGGGCGCAAAGCAATGTGGGAGCGAGCCTGCTCGCGATGGCGGTATGTCAGTCAGCATTGAGTCGACTGAAAAATCGCTATCGCGAGCAGGCTCGCTCCCACAGGGTGTTGCGGTGAAGCCTGTTTAACTTACTTCAGTACCAGCATCCGATAGACACCGTCCTCGACTTCGATCCCGTGTGTGTCATGGGTGAAGCCAGGGAAGGAGCGGTCGAAAGCTTCCAGTGCCTTGAGGTACGCCAGCAGCGCGCCATCGATCGGCCCCGCGTTCTCACCTGGCATCAGCAATGGAATGCCCGGCGGATACGGCACGATCCCGGTGGCGGCAAGACGGCCCGCGGCCTGGTCGAGGGTGACCAGTTCGATCTCGTTACGCACCAGTTTTTCGTAGGCTTCCACCGGGCTGAACTCGGCTTGGGGCAGGGTGCCGAAAGCCTGGGACATGTTGGCGGTGGTTTTGTGTTTCTTCATGGCGGCGAAGATTTCGTCGGCCAGATCCTTGATGCCCATGCCGGCATAGCGTTGCGAGTGAGCGTTGTACAGGTCCGGCAGGCACAGCTCGAGCTCGGCGTTGTCATCGTAATCACGCTTGAAGTCGAGCAGCGCGTTGAGCAGCGTGCCCCACTTGCCTTTGGTGATGCCGATGGAGAACAGGAACAGGATGGTGAAGTCGGTGGTTTTCTCCACGACGATACCCTGACGTCCCAGATACGCCGTAATCACGCAAGCGGGAATACCGGTGGCAAGCAGGTTGCCGTCGTCGCCCATGCCCGGGCTGAGCACCGAGACCTTGATCGGGTCGAGCATGCAGTAACCGTCTTCGATGTCGCCGAAGCCGTGCCAAACCGCATTCGGGTGCAGGACCCAGCAGTTCGGATCGGTTTTCAGCTGCACCGGGTCAACTTCGTGGAACGGTACGGTCGAGGCGCCCACTTGCACGGTCGGCGGCTGCCAGCAGGTGAAGAACCAGTCGTTCTTGCTCTGCATCTCGTTGTGCATGCGCGAAAGGACCTGGCGGAAGCTGATCGCTTCTTCGATCGATTCGTTGGTGAGGATCTGCCCGCTCGGCGCTTCCATCATTGCCGAGCTGACGTCGCAGGACGCCATGATCGCGTAGTTCGGCGAGGTCGAGGCGTGCATCATGTACGACTCGTTGAAGCGCGCATGCTCGATCGGGTTACGGCCATCACGCACGTGGATCATCGATGCCTGAGACAACGCGGCCAGCAACTTGTGGGTCGACTGGGTCGCGAACACGGTCGGCTTGGACTTGTCGTGATCGGACGGGTTGCCGTGCATGGCATGGCGACCGCTGTACAGCGGGTTGAAGCGCGCATAACCGTACCAGGCTTCGTCGAAGTGCAGGCGGTCGACGCTCTCGCCCAGCAGATCTTCGACGCGGGTGACGTTGTAGGTCAGGCCGTCGTAGGTGGAGTTGGTGATAATCGCGTGCACTGGCGTCGGGTCGATGCCTTTCTTGACCAGCGGGTTGCTGGCAATGGCAGCTTTCACGCCTTCGGCGCTCAAGGTTTGCGGCAGGATCGGGCCGATGATGCCGTAGCGGTTGCGGGTCGGCACCAGGTAGGTCGGAATCGCGCCCGACAGGGTCATCGCATGCTCAGCGGACTTGTGGCAATTTCGGTCGCACAGAGCGATCTGGTTGCGCGTGACGCTGGCCATGAGGATGACGCGGTTGGACATCGACGAACCGTTGGTCACGTAGTAGGTGCGGTGGGCACCGAAGACCTTGGCGGCATAGCGCTCGCCTTGACCGATCGGGCCGCTGTGATCGAGCAGCGAGCCCAGTTCACCCACCGAGATCGACAGGTCGGAACGCAGCAGGTTCTCACCGAAGAACTCGTAGAACGCACGGCCTGCGGTGCTCTTCAGGAACGCTGTACCGCCGGCATGGCCGGGGGTGTGCCACGAGTATTCATAGTTGCGGGCAAACTTCACCAGCGCGCCGAACATCGGCGGCAGTGCGGCCTGACGATAGCGCTCGATGGCCGCCAGGATGCGCCCGCTGAGGAAGCGTGAGGTGTCTTCCGGCAGCCAGATGAAGTCGTCGGCGTGCTGCATGACCAACAGCGGAATGGTCGACGCGGTGGTACGGTCGCTGACCAGGAACACCGGTACGCGTGTGTTGCGCTCGCGCAGCTTGACCAGCAACTTGGTGCAGTCGGCGTGGTCTTCGCTGGTGTCCATTTCCCATCGGATGATCACGCATTGGATGGCAGGGTCCGAGCGCAGGATCGACGCGGCGTCGGTCAGGCTTTCCGAGGCGAGTACGCTGACGCCTCGGCTCTCTACGTCGTGGATCAGTTGATCCAGGGCACGGCCAAACACCGTGCGCTTGTCCGCCGGGCTGCTGACCAGTAGCGCCAGCATCCCGAGTGAGTGTTTATATTCCGTCATGATTGATCCTCCAGAGTCGATTACAAGCTGTTCACTGGAACAGGCTCGCCAGTAATGTGCTGCGCGCTGACGGTTTGCGTCGGTACGCTGTTGTTAAGTGCTTCAAGGCGGATCAGACGGTTGTTGACGAAGCCGAACAGGGTGTAACCGAAGATGGTTGCCACGCCGCCCAACATCATTGCCTGCTCACCGGAACTGTAAAGTGCCAGGTAGCTGTAAGCCGCTGCGATCAAGGCAATAACGTTGGTCGCCAGTGCCTTGCTTTCCGGCACATTGGAGACTTTTTGCATGGTCATCAACGCGGCCATGGAGAGGATGTAAGGCACCAGGTTGGTGACTACCGCGAGGTTGACCAGCGTGTCGAATTGCTTGCTCAAGTCAGGACTGATGGTGAGCAGGGCCAGAGCAGTCTGCGCAGCCAGCAGCACCAGCATGCCGACAATCGGAGTGCCAGCCTTGTTGCCCTTGGCGAAGATCGACAGGAAGTAACCGGTGTCCGCCGAGCTTTTGTACACCTGGGCGATGGTGAACTGCCAACCCAGCAGCGAACCGATACAGGCAAGTACCATCGCGGCCATCACGATGTCCCCGACCATTGGGGTGAACATCTTGGCGAACACCAGGCCGAACGGCGCAGTGGAAGCGACCAGCTCTTCGTTGCCGACGATGCCGAAGATGACGTTGGTGGAAACGATGTAGATCACCGCCGCCCCCAAGGTGCCACCCAGTACTGCGATTGGCACGTTCCGCTCTGGGTTTTCCACTGCATCGGTGTTGGCGCAAGCCGATTCAAGACCCAGGAAGGCCCACAGCGTGATCGCCACCGAGGCGCCGGCTGCTTCGAACCATCCCTTGTCATGCGGGTTCCAGCCAGCGGCGTAAACGCTGCTGTCGAACCAGAACCAGCCAATGGTGGACACCAGAACGACCGGCGCGATTACACCCCACACCGTAATGGCACCGATACGGCCGGTGATGCTCGCGCCGCCAAAGTTGGCGAAGGTGGTGAGCCACAGCAGCGCGATAGTTGCCAGACCCACTTGCAGTGAATCAAGTTTTATCCCGAACAACACCTGGATATAACCCACCGCAGTAATACTGATCGCCACGTTGGCAATCAACAGCGAGAGGCCGTAGGTGTAGTTGGTGATGTAGTTGCCCGCTTTACCGAAGGTATATTCCGCATAACCGCCCATGCCACCGGTCTTTCGACTGAGCATCCCGCATCGCGCAAAGGCGTAGGCCAGAGCGAGTGAGCCGGTAGCTGTCACCAGCCAGGAAAGAATCGAAATTGCACCGACCTCGGCGAGTTTCGTCGGTAGTAGCACAATCCCTGAGCCCAACATGTTGACGGCGGTCAACATCGTCAGTTGCCCCACACTCATTTTTTTTGCGACTGACATTTCGTTGCCTCACTAGTTGGCGAGATAGAGAGTTATCTATAGCAAAGGTTTGAAAACTCGCAAGAAATTGAGCTCATCCATTAGCTTTTTTTATAGATTTTGAAGAAAAGGCACAATGCTGGCCCATGACGTCCAAAGTCCTCTTCAGAATTACTTTGTTTTCAGTGGGTTAGATAGGTCGAAATGTGCAAGAAAGGGATTAGATTACTTCCGCTGTTTTTGGCCGGAATTGTGAGTTCAGTCCACGGCAAGGATCTGAATTCCAATGATCATTACATGTGCAGTTGGGGCGGTGGAACGGCCGCAAGAGCACAGGAACTCAAGCTTTCAGGGGTTTCGTTATATGCCGCCCGCCAGAAAATCCAGGCCTACAAGTTCGCGAAATCATGGATGCGCATGATGGCCATGGGAATCACCGAGCAAACGTATGACAGCCCTTCACGACTGAAGCCGGAAGCGGTACGGAAGATTTTTTATGAAGATTGCGTCAGCTACAAAGTGGCGCGTAAGTAACTAACATCACCGTCATGCTCAAGCTCATTTGAGCCTGATATTGAAAAGGTCTTGGTGATGAAACGAAAGCGTCACCAAGACCTGATAGGAGGGGGCAGCGTCAGGCGGGGTATTAATTCATCTTGCTGTGGTCGTGCATCATCTTGTTGTGGTCCATCGTACCGAGTGCCTTGGCGATGGCCTGGACCTGGATGATCTCTTTCTCACCCTTGGCGTCTTCGACGGTCAGGGTCAACGGTACCTGATCGCCTTCCTTGATCTGGGCGGTCAGGTCCATCAGCATGATGTGGTAGCCGTGGGGATCAAAACTCACCGCTTTGCCCGCCGGCAGTGCAACAGATTCGACCTGCTGCATCTTCATCACATCGTCTTTCATGCTTGATTCATGGATCTGTACTGCCTTGGCGACGGGTGATTGCACGCTCAGCAGCTTGCTGTCGCTGCTCGCCGTCAATGTCATGAAGGCACCACTCGATGGCTGGCCAGCCACGGTGGCACGCACCCAGGCGTCGTCAACCTGGGTCTGAGCCGACACCTGCCAGGCGAGACCGACCAGAGACAAGCCCAGCGCCAGTTGCTTGCAACGTTGTGCGAAACGGATTTTAGCCTGTGGGGTAGTCATATCAGCAAACCTCCATCACGGTGAGCAGATCTTCTGCGCACTCTTGTGCAGTCAGGGACGCGGACAGGCCCAGGCGCAGATTGCCCCGGGAGTCGAAGACAAAACTGGTCGCGGTGTGGGAAAGGGTATAGGTATCGCCGCTCGGGACTTTTTCGAAGAACACGCCGAACTCTTTGGCGGTGGCGGCGGTTTCTTCCAGCGTGCCGTACAGCGCTTCGAAACTCGGGTCGAACGCCTTCACATACTTGTCGAGCATCTCTGGTGTGTCGCGCTCGGGGTCGAGGGTGATGAAGATCACCTGCAACCTTTCGCCGTCGCGTCCCATCAGTTTCTTGGCCTGTGCCGCACGGGCCAGCGTGGTCGGGCACACCGCCGGGCATTGGGTGAACCCGAAAAAAATCATCGGCATCATGCCGCGATAGCTGCCCAGCATTCTCGTTTCGCCCTGGGCGTCCTTGAGCTTGAAATTACGCCCCATGATCTTGTCGCTGAGGTCCTTGCCGTACTGGAACGACAGCTTGCTGCTGCCATCGCAACCGGCGAGCAGGCCGAGGCTCAACAAGCCCATGCCTTGCAGGACAGTTCGGCGGGTATACGAAGTACTCATGGAAAAGCATCCTGTTGAACAGGCTGAAATGACAGCGTGATGACTGTACAGACGAAAAAAACGCGAGGATGGTAGCAAACTGTGCCGGTGCTGGAGGATTGGATTCGACCATTGGACCGGTGGGGAGGCGTGACATAGTGTCGCGCCGCTCATCTGAGATCGGATTGCTCTTGTGGCGAGGGAGCAAGCTCCCTCGCCACAAAGGTATCAGTTGGGATTAACGACGCAGCTTTGCGCAGTGATCCTGTTCGGGTTGCGCGGCGGTGTACCACACGTAGTCCGCGCTGTCGGCGGTCACGGTCTTGCCCACTTCCGCCAGAACCAGCACCGCATTGCCTTCGCCAGCGCCCAGGTCCTTCAGGTGCAGCGGCACGCCCAAATCCTTACGCACATGAAACGCCCCGGCCAACAGCAGCGCCGGTGTCGGCACGGCCATCAAGCGCTCGGCCATGCGTCGGTCGCGCTGTTGCTGCACGGCGAGCATCGCTGGCATCTGCGCTTCGGGAAGCAAGCCGCAATGGGATTCGCGAATGTCATCGAGCAACGTCGCCTGCACCTGTTGAGTGGTGGACGCTGCACCCTGGAGCACCGGGCGCTGTTTGTAGATCTGCATGATCTGCGCACGGTCGAGGTTGGCGGACATCAGCGGATACGGCTGACGCAACGCGTAGGTCACCAGTGCGCCATAGACGCTCCAGTCCCAATTTTTCTGCCAGGCCAGCGCCTTGAACGGGTCGGTTGGTGGTTGACCGGCGCGAGTGGCGGCTTGTGCCGCATCGACCTTGGCCTGCTGATCGGGGGTGAGCATTTCCATCAGCAAGCTGCCTTGTGGGCGCTGGGCTGCCAGTTCACGCAGTAGCCACAATTGCAGGGCGTGGTGATCCGGGTTGTCGTGCTGTTCGCCGACCAGGACGCGAGGCGCTGCGGCCAATCGCAAGACCAGTTCTTGCGGCGTTAGCGTACGACCCGTGGTGAGTTCGCGGATAACGCCGAAGTCGGTGTGATCACGTCCTTGCGGGGCGATTGGCGCCGGCGGTGGCGTGACGTGATGGGTTTGGCAGGCAGCCAGCAGACTGAATGCACAGAGCAACAGAAAGCGCATGGGTTTTCCTTAATAGACAGAGGCCCCCTCGACCGTGAGGCGAGGGGGCGGGTATCAGCGCGCAATGATCAACGGGTGGCCGCGTTCCGGATGCTGATGAATCAACACTTCCAATCCATACACCGCGGCCAGTGCCTCGGCGGTCAGCACCTCTGCCGGTGTTCCGTAAGCGTGGGGCAGACCTTGTTGCAACAGCAGCAGATGATCGCAATAACGTGCGGCCAGATTCAGGTCATGCAAAATCACCAACACCGCCGCACCGCGTTCGGCGAAGTCGCGCACGGCTTGCAGAATGGTGTGCTGGTGCAGCGGATCGAGCATCGATGTCGGCTCGTCGAGCAGCAGGGTTTGCCCTTCGGCCCCCGGCCAAAGCTGAGCGAGCACCCGCGCCAGATGCACACGTTGGCGTTCGCCACCGGACAGCGCCAGATAACTGCGCCCAGCCAGATGCAGAGCGTCGGCGGCACGCAGCGCTTCGGCGACGATTTCGGCATCGCGCACGCGACCACTGGCGTAGGGCAGGCGCCCCATGCCGACCAC
The DNA here is from genome assembly GCF_900187435.1 of Pseudomonas sp. Irchel s3b5. Lineage (NCBI taxonomy): Bacteria > Pseudomonadati > Pseudomonadota > Gammaproteobacteria > Pseudomonadales > Pseudomonadaceae > Pseudomonas > Pseudomonas sp. Irchel s3b5. The sequence continues at coordinate 471,867 of NZ_FYDY01000001.1, read as the reverse complement.
TTCGTTGACCGTGAACGCAAAGTTCAGGCTTGAACTTTGCGGCAGCACCGCCAGCCGTCTGGCCCGCTCCTGGCCCGGCCAGTCGGCGAGTGGCCGCTCGTCCAGGCTGACCTTGCCTTCGCTGGCCGTCAATTCACCGCACAAGGCCGCGAGCAGGGTGCTTTTGCCGGCGCCGTTCGGCCCCAGCACGCCGAGCACTTCCCCCGGACGCAATTCGATATCGATGTTCGCCAGTACCGTGCGGCTGCCCCGGCGTACCAGCAAGTTGTTTGCCCGCAGCATCAGGAACGCCCTCGTACCAGCAAGTAAAGAAAGAACGGCGCGCCAATGAGTGCCGTGACGATCCCGATCGGCAATTCCGCTGGCGCCAACAGCAGGCGCGCAGCCAGATCGGCGAGCAGCAACAGGCTGGCACCGGCAAGCAACGACGCCGGCAACAAGACTCGATGATCCGGCCCGACCAGCAGACGCATCAGGTGTGGCACCACCAGACCGATAAAACCGATCAACCCGGCAGCCGCGACGGCGGCACCCACACCCAGGGCTGTGCACAACACCAGCTCCATCTTGATCCGCTCGATGTCGAAGCCCAGGTGACGGGCTTCCGACTCGCCCAGCAGCATCGCATTGAGTGCCGCCGCACGACGTGGCAGCCACAGCGCCACGCCGACGGTGACGATCAACAGCGGCCACAACCGCGGATAACTGGCGCCGTTTAGGCTGCCCAGGTTCCAGAACGTCAGGGTACGCAAGGTCGCATCGTCGGCCAGATAGGTGAACAGACCGACACCGGCACCGGCCATCGCCGTCATCGCCACACCCGCCAGCAGCATGGTGGCGACGTCGGTTTGCCCGTTGCGACGACCGAAGCGATACACCACCGCCGTCACGATCAAGCCACCGACAAAGGCACTGACCGACAGCAGATAGGGCTCTACGGCCGGCGGCATTCCACCGAGCATGCTGCCGCCGACAATGGCGAAAGCGGCACCCAGCGCTGCACCACCAGAGACGCCGACCAGGCCCGGGTCTGCCAAGGGGTTGCGAAACAACCCCTGCATCGCCACACCTGACAGCGCCAGTACCGAACCGACGGCAATGCCGAGCAAACTGCGCGGCAGGCGGATCTGACCCAGGATCAGCTCCGCCTGTTGCGTGTCGCCGCCTTCAAGCGGCAAACCGAGCAGACGCATTCCGGCCAGTAGCGTATCGCCCAGCGGCAGGCTGACCGGCCCGAGGGCCAGGGATAGCCAGAACACGACAACCAGCAACAACAGCAAACAGATCAACGTCGGACGCGGCCGAAAAATGGCCGTCATTGGCTGATCTCGGCGGTCTGCACTTTGACGTCTGGGTAGAACGCGGTGGCGAGACGGTTCAACGCATCCGGCACGCGTGGACCCAGGCCGCCAACCAGCAGCGTCGGATCGATCACCAGCACCCGGCCGTCACGCCCGGCCCGGGTTTGTGCCGGGATCGGGTTCTGCTCCAGCAGGGCTTTGCCCGCCGCGTCGCCTTCCAGACGACCACCGGCGAAGATGATCACCTGCGGATCAAGCGCCAGCATGGCTTCATTGGAAACCGGCTTGTAGCCGTTGTGCTCGCCCAGGCTTTTGCCCCCGGCCTGTTCGATCATCCAGGCGGCCAATGTGTCCTTGCCTGCCACTTGCAGGTTGCCGCCGGAATGGCTGAGCAGCATCAACACCCGCGGTGCCGGGGATTGCTGCTGTGCCTGTCTGACCCAGTCGGCCTGGGTTTGCAGACGCGTCAGGTAACCGCCCATCAACGCTTGCGCCTCGGCCTCTTTGCCCAGCAGTTGCCCGAGCTCGGACAGGTTATGTTGAAGGGCGGGCACGTCAGCCTTGGCCGACAGCAATTCAATGCGCACGCCGGCTGCTTTGAGTTGCTCCAGCACGGGCGGTGGCCCCATTTCGACGCTGCCCACCAGGATGTCCGGTTTCAAGGTCAGAATGTCTTCGGCCGCCAGCGCGCGCTGGTAGCCGATGCCGGGCAGGCTGCGCAGCGATGGCGGGTACTGGCTGGTACTGTCGACACCCACCAGTTTGCTTTCGCCACCGAGGGCGACCACCCATTCACTGAAAGCGCCGCCGGCACTGACCCAGCGCTGGGGCAGGGCGTCGGCGACGGACATCTGGCTGACGAGCACGCTGGCACAGGCCAGCAGTGTTTTCATACGCATCGGGACTATTCCTTAGCCGATCAGAGGGGTGGCGGTTTCAGCCAGGGCACGCCAGTCGTCACGCTCAGGAATGCCCGGCTTGCGCACGCCGAACAACTGGATAACCAGTTCGCCTTCGGCATCGAAACCTTCGTAGCTGGTGATGATGCCATCGACGCTCGGCTTACGCACACGCCACAGTTCAGTCGCACCCGTGGTTTTCAGGTGCAGGTTGAGCATCGGGTCGAGCATGTTGAACCAGGTGTCCATCCAGCGCAGGTTGCTGACCGGGCTGGAGTGAATCTGGATGCAATGCTTGTAGCCCACGAACACCATGATCGGCACTTCACGCTTGCCCGCTTCTTCGATGATGCGGGTCAGCTCGACGGTGGCCAGAGGTTCGGCCCATTCCTGACCGGCCAGGCGCAGGGCCTGGGTACGTGCCACGTCGTTGCGCTTGAGCAGCATGAAGAAGTCGTGAGTGTCCTTGAGTTGCGACCACTCGCTGCGCAGGGTACCTACATCGACTTCACCATCGGCGCGTGGGGCATTGGCTTCCGGCAGCGGTTGCAGCGAGGGGGCTTGCCCCCGTTGGGCTGCGAAGTCAGCCCCGTCGCGTTGCTTTCAGCAGCAACGACTGCGGCACCGGGCTCTGCGGGTGTTGCGGTTCCTGCAAAGCGGTCAGTTGGAAGCCGGCCATGTCCAGAGCATTGAGCCAGCTCGACAAACTGCGGAAGTACCACGGCATCGGTTGCCACTGGCCCTCGAACGCGGCGAAGGACTCCTCGCGCCAACCGTCCTGATAGTCGCCCGCCGCAGCGGTCCATGGATGCAATGTCTGGATCAGCAGCGTGCCGCCGGGAACGAGCAGGGCGTTCATCGCTGCGAGTAAAGGGATGATGTCCTGGTGCAGCAGGGCGAAGTTGGCGCAGATCAGGTCGTAGTCGCGGCCGATGTCTACTTTCGCCTCGACCAGAGCTTCATAGCTTGCCAGATGGACCGGCGAAGAACCTGCTGACCGTGCGGCCTGGACCAGTGTCGCATCACCGTCCACGCCGACCGCCGTAATGCCCCGAGCAGCCAGCGCACGCAACAGCCAACCCTCGCCGCATCCCAGGTCGAGCACGCGCTCCGGCTGGTAACCGAGCACTGCCCACAGAATGGCCTGGTCGGTGACTTGCTGGCGGCTGGCGATGGTCCCGGTGCGGATCGCTTCAATCCAGGCCTGGGCGTTGTGGTGCCAGCTTTGGAGGAGGGTGGTTTCGGGTGCGGGCATTTCGCTGTCCGGCGTTGTGGGTTGAATAGCAAGGATAGCTGGCGAGCGTGCCGGCGGCCGATGGCTCATGCCGCAAAGCAAACCCTGACGCCGGATCAGAAGTATTTGAGCCAGGTGATATCGCGACGCCGCGCCTTCAGGGCCGCAAACCAGCGCACCGGCCAATAAAGCACCACGGCGAGTGATACCGCCGTCAACCAAACCATCCCGACGCCATCGAAGCCGAAGAAGCTGCCTTGATTCAGCCCGAGTATCGCTACGCAGGCCAGGTACAGCACTTTCAGTACGTACAGGTGCAGGATGTAAAAGAACATCGGCGCGGCACCGAACACGGCCAGAACGCTGATCCAGCGTCGCTGGCGGCTGCGCTCGAAACTCAGGAGCAACAACAGGCCCATGCCCAGCGTCAGGGCGAGGAAGAGCAGGGAAGGCGGGTATTTGGTGATGTTGAAAAAACTCATCACGGTGAGTGTGGTGCTGTCGTAACTCGTCCAGTGCGCGTCACCATAACCATTGAGCAAGCGCAGTGCGAAGAAACCGAGCAGGGCACCGACACCCGCCAGCCAAAGTTTTCGCCGACGTTGTTCAGGGGGCGTGGTGCCGCTGAACCATGGCCCGATGCAGTACCCCAAAGCGATCACACCGATCCACGGCAATACGGGATACGACGTACGCAGGCGCACAGTGTCAGAGAGTTCGATCCAGCCGCGATCATGCAGAATCGCCCAAACCCCATGCATCGCCGAACCTTGCGCAACGTGCAATGAGTCGAGAAGGTTGTGCCCGGCAATGATGATCACGGCGACCGCAAACAGAATCGAACGTGGCAGCCAGGCCAGCGCGGCGAGCGCAATCATGCTGACCCCGATGGCCCAGATCACCTGTAGATAGATCACGGTGGGCGGGAACTGGAACGTCCAGGCAAAGTTCACGAGGGTGATTTCCAGCAGCACCAGAATCAGTCCCCGTTTGAACAGGAAGGCAGACGCATCGTTTTTGCCCTGATGCTTTTCTGCGAACAGGTAAGCGGATAGGCCCGTGAGCAGCACGAAGACCGGAGCGCAGAGATGGGCCAGGGTCCGGCTGAAAAACAATGCTGGCTCGGTGGTGTCGATGTTCATCGGATCAGAGACCTGGCGATGAAGAAAAAACGTCTCTCGCACATGGTCCAGCAGCATGAAGAGAATGACCAGGCCCCTGAGGGCATCGATGGACAACAGTCGCTGGCTTGATTTCGCTTGAGTTGAAAGGCGTTGGTCGGTAGTCATTCGGACGTCGCTGGCAGGGAAGATCAATCCCGATTGATCGGGTATTTAGTTGATATACTATAACATCTTGATTCGCCTGATTCTCACAGGCGCTACTAATTTCAATCGACGAAAAGCACAACACCGGCGCAAGGCCGGCGTTGTGCTTTCTGCATCGTTTACGCTGGGTGGGGGGCGTTAGAAGCGGTACTTCGCCGACGCCGTAATGCTGCGCGGTGCACCGTATGTGAGGGCGCCGTAGGCATCGAAGATGTCGAAGTACTTCTCGTCGGTGACGTTGTCCGCGTTGACCTGAGCCGACAGGTTTTCGGTGATCTCGTAGCGAGCCATCAAGTTGACCAGGGCGTAGGCGTCCTGCTGGATTTTCTCGGAGTTGCCTGCCGGGTTGGTGGCGTAGGTGTAGATCGAGTCCTGCCAGTTAACCCCGCCGCCAATGGTCAGCTTGTTGAATGCACCGGGCAGGCGGTAGGTGGTGAAGGTACGCAGCAACTTGGTCGGGTACAGAGTGTTGACGTCGTCGCCGTTGGCATCTTCGGCGGTGAACTGGGTGTAGCCCACCGTTGCGTTCCAGTCGGTCGCGAGTTCGCCGGACACTTCCAGCTCGAAGCCTTTGCTGGTCGCGCCTTCACTGGCCTCGTAGGCATAACCGCCGACGGGGTTCGAAGGATCGATCAGCACGCCGGTGCTTTGCCCCAGATTGTCCTGTTTGATCTGGAAGATCGCCGCGGAAGCGTTCAAACGGCCGTCGAAGTATTCGCCCTTCAAGCCGATTTCACTGCTCTCGCCAACGATCGGCTCCAATTGCTGGCCACTGCTGTCGCGGACCGACTGCGGCAGGAAGATTTCGGTGTAGCTGGCATAGGCCGAAAGGTTGTCGGTGAGGTCGTAGACGACGCCTGCATAAGGGGTCAGTTCGTGATCGACATCGATCTTGCTCACTTCCGAGTAGATGTCGTCGCTGGTCTTCTCGTACCAGCTCTCACGCGCGCCAAGAATCACTTTCAAATCGTCGGTCACGTTCAAGCGAGTGGCGGCGTAAAGCCCTTTCTGCCGGGTCTCGCTGTAGCCGTAGTCGGACCGCGGGCCCCAGATCGGTTCCGGGAAGTGGCCGTTGTAGGCATCGAAGTTGGCAACGCCGCCAAACCCGGATTGCGCGTTGAGTGCATCGGCGTCGAATTCCTGCTTGCTGTCCACGTAACCGAAGGCCAATTCATGTTCACGGCCCAACAGTGAGAACGGGCCGTTGACGCGGATGCCGTAGTCGTCCTGGGTGGTCTCGGTCTTGTAGGTCGCCGGGAACGAAGACATGCCGGAACTGCCGTTCTGGCCCGGATTGCCGGAAAGGTACAGCAGGGAAGAGTCGCTCGTGCGCTCGCCACGGTTGTAGCTGAGGTTGAGTTGCCAGTTGTTGGCGAAGGTGTGGTCGAGGTTGACGAAGTAGGTATCGTAGGTGGTGTCCCACTTGCTCCAGTTGGCGGAAGTCGTCTTCGAGCGGCTCCAGTTTGTCCGGCTACCGTCTGCGTACCAGACGGGCAGGCCACCCCACATCGGCGAGTCGGCGTTGCTTTCCTGATGGCTCAAGCCGAACCACAGCGTGGTGTCGGGCGTCAGGTCGATATCCATTGTGCCGTAGAGGGTCTGGCGCTTGGTCGAGTTCATGTCGATCCAGGTGTCGCCCTCGTTGGTCTCCCCGACCAATCGCGCACGCACAGTGCCTTCCGAGTTCAGTGCCGTGGCCACATCGGCCTCGACGCCATAGGTGTCCCATGTGCCGGCGCTCAGTTCTACCGAACCCTTCAGGTCCGTGCTGTAGGCGCGCTTGCGCACCATGTTGATGGACGCGGAAGGATCGCCGGCGCCGGTCATCAAACCGTTGGCGCCACGGACCACTTCGACGCGGTCGTACATGGCCAGGCTGCTGAAGATTTCTCCCGAGCTCCAAGGCTGCTCATAGATGGTGGGAACACCGTCGATCATCAGCGAGTTGAGCTCAAAGCCACGGGCGTTGAACTGTGCGCGGCTGGTCTCGTAGCGGTTGACCGACACGCCCGTGGCATTGTTGACCACATCGAGGATGGTTTTCAGGTCCTGGTCTTGAATGCGCTGCTGAGTGACGACGCTGACCGATTGCGGCGTTTCCCGCAAAGACATGCTCAACGGCGTGGCCGTGCGCGCTGCGTCCGTTGTGTAAGAGTGGGTGCCTTCGGTAACGCCGACTTGCCCAGCGGTGGCGGTCTCGGTGATAGCGATAGGACTCAGGACCACCGAGCTTCCCTTCTCGGTCTGTTCAGTCGGTTCCGCCGCTTGCAGCGTGGGCGCAGAAATGGCGATACCGGCCGCAAGCATGTGTACTGCCAGGGCCAGAGGGCGCATTGCCAAAGGCGAGCGTGGAGTAACGGCGATTTGTGAACACAGAAGGGTGGGGGCGGACATGCGAACTCACATTTAATTTGTGTTATTTGAGAATCGATATCATACGCATGTGCATCTGGTTTCGGAATACGAATTGAACGCAAATGTGAAACTTTAACAAACACTTGGCGTCTGCCTGATCCCGAGTGATCCCGTGAATGTCAAAATAGGGGGCCACAGGTTGACTCCGAGGTTTGAAAAAAACTCGGTGCAAGCAATGGTCTTCAAAGAATTTTGCGGGGAAGGGCGGGGAGGTTGGGCGGGCCGCGCCTATCGAACGATAGGCGCGGTGGTTGCTACAGACGGTTACTGACGGACGTTCTGATACAGCATTAACCTTGAGGTTTCATGCATGGCGCGGGTCAACTCCGACAGACGTTTGAACTCTTCCGGGTTTTGCTGAGCCACGTTGTCCAGCGGGGTCTTCGACGCAAGGTCGTGGAGCGTTGGCGAGCTGCCGTCGTGCTCCATTTGCACCATGTAGTGTTGAGTCACGCCGGCAATCAACGGGAACGTTCCCTCGCGCAATACCAGCGGTACTACGCGTTCACCCTCGGGCGCGGGTTGCTGGATGTCACGGCCCATGCCGCTGTTGCGGAACTCAAGACCGGCCATGCCTGCCACGGTGGGCAGCAAGTCCACCAGGCCAACCGCTTCTTCGACCTTGCGCGTCCCGAGCAGACCCGGGGCGTGAATGATCATCGGCACCGCATTGCTTTCCAGACCCAGTTGCTGATAAGCCGGTGCCAGGTAAGGGATCTGCGCGATACGGGTGTTATGGTCGCCAAACAGCACGAAAATGGTGTTGTCGTAGTAACCGCCGGCCTTGGCGATTTCCATCAAGCGTCCGATGTTGAAGTCCAGCAGGCGCACGGCATTGTATTGCTCGACACTGCGCGATCCTGCGGCCTGGACTTCCTCGAGGGTCGGGTGCTTGACCTCGAATCCGTCGTTGGTCTTGGGAATCGTGAAAGGGCGATGGTTGCCGGCCGTCTGTACATAGGCAAAGAACGGTTTGTCCTTGGGCAGCGCTTGCAGGATCTGGTCGGTTTCCTTGAACAGGTCCAGATCGGAAATGCCCCAGACATCCACCACCGGGGACTTCCAGTCCCGCTCTTCGTACAAGCGAACGCCGTCGATGCTTTGCCGGATCAAGGCATTCATATTGGCCCAACCGGAGTTGCCGCCGATGGTGTAGATCTTCTCGTACCCGGTGAAAGCATTGACCAGGGAGTGCTGTCGGGTGATCAACGGGTTACGCGTCGCAGTCTCCTGGCGCGTCACGTCCGGGACCCCGCTAATGCTGGCCCATACTGTTTTTGCAGTACCTGTCACCGGCACATAGAAGTGCTCGAAGAACCAGCTCTGCGTGGCCAGGCGATCGATATTCGGGGTCGGATTGATCGGGTTGCCGTAAGCCCCGACAGCACTGGTGCCCAGGGATTCAAGCATGACAAACATCACGTTCGGCGGTCGTGAACCCGGCACTTTGTAGGGTTGTGGTGCCTGGTGGCGAACAAAATTAAGAGTCTGCGGATCAGGCTGGTCAACGCTCAGGTAGTTGGCCATGACGGAATAGTGCTCGCGCACCTGCGCTTCGTCATAGCGGGACTGACCGACTTTGAGTGTGTCGTAGAGGAAAATCACCGGGTTCAGGCCCAGCGCGGCTGTTTGGTTGTTGCCCGAGAAGAACGCATCGCTCCAGCGTAACGGGACCGGGTTCTCAAAGTTCATGTTCTCGACACGACCCAAAATACCCAGCAAAACCACGATGACCATCGCGGTGCCACCCCATAGGGCGGAGAGCCGGTGAATCGGTTTGCGGCGACGGTCGAGGGTCACGCGTTCCAGGCGTACCAGGGCCAGTGTCATCAACGCGACGGTTACCAGCCAACCCAGAGAAATCCAGATCACCGGGTAGGTTTGCCAGACCATGTCACGGGAAATTTGTGCATCGTCGAGGAAGCGCAGGACCGTGGCGTTGATCCGCATGCCCAGGTACGCGTAATGCCCGAAATCGATGATGTAGATCAGCAGCAGTGCGCTCAGGACGGTGACGATGTACAGGCGTGCGATGCGGCGAAGCAAGCGGCTCGTGATCAGGTTCCAGCGAGGAATCCAGGCCAGTATTGCCAGTGGCAACGCTACCAGGATGGCCAGGCGCAGATCGAAACGAAAGCCGATGCCCAAGGTTTCCCGGACGGCCTCGTCGTTGAGCAGGGCATTGGCGTCGAAACCGGAAAAGCCGAAAAAGAACACACCCCGCAACAGGGCAAACAGCGCAAACAGAATCGCCGTTGCGCCTAGCCAATAATGCAAACGTCTTGAATGCAGCCAACCCATCTATGTTTCCCCTGTTAAGAATCTCGCTGAATCAAGCGGGTCGATTCGGCGGTGAACGGTGCCGCTTGATCAGCAAACCATACATCCAGTGCATGACAAGCATCAGGAGTGACGCGAAGCAATACAGGCCCAGCAGCGGATCAATCAGGTAATCCCAATAGTTCTGCGAAGGTTTTATCCCGGCGACGAAGGCGAGGGTCGCGCTGGCCAGCATCACGACGGCAAGCAGGTTGCGCAGGTAAAACAGGCCTAGCGTGAGCAGTGCGAAGAAAATCAACATCGGACGCGGGTTGAAGCCGAACCGATAAGGGTCCAGATCACTCAACCCCATCGTTGCCGGATACAGCACCAGGGCCAACACGGCGAACAGGATCAACACCCAGGTTTTGCTTTGCTGCGCTGGCGGCAGGACGCCCAGACGTCGCAAGCAGCCCCACGCCATCAATACCATTGAGGTAATCGCCAGGTCATCAATGTGGCTACGCAGATACGTGGCCAGCGACAACCCGTCCACGGGAATGAAGCTGACGGCCAGCAAGGCGAACAGCACAGCGATGCGCAAAGCCCTGTTCAAGCCAAATGCCGGCAGCAGCAGGAAGGTGATCATTGCGAAGCTGACGTGGGCTTGCCAAAGGCTAATCATTTGAGACGCTCGGAAAGCCACGCCTCGTTGAAGGTGACGTGTTTGATGAAAGTGTTGTTCCAGGAATAAACCAGGTGATACATGCCGTCGGGACTGCGGATGAAGTAGGGGTATTCGTATTCGAATTCGCACCCGCGGACGGTACAGACACGGGTGTCGAGATTGTTCAGGAATTGCGCCTCCAGCGGTTGGCGTAGCGCACCACTGGAACCGCGGAACTCATGCCCCATGATTTCCTTGTAGACCTGGGGTGAAATCGGGTCCCCTTCAGGATCAGGCGACTTGTCCAGATCACTCAACGAGCGCCAATCGACCATTTTTGCGTCGGTACCATAAAGGCTCAGCTTGAAACGCCCCTCTTGCAGGTCGTTGAGCGCTACCAGCAGCCCGTGCTCGGGGGTCGCGACGGCCGCCAGCGAGGAATTCGGATTCGATGGGTTGAGCGGATAAGGCTCGCTCCAGGTTTGCCCGGCATCTTCAGTACGGGTCGCCAGAACGCGGTGATGGGTGTTGCCGGCATAACGCAGCAACGCGATGCCGCGCTGCCCGTCCAGCGGGACCACCGTGGGTTGCAACGAGTTCATGCCGTGGCTGATGCGGTACTTGTCGATCACTTTCCCGTCTGCGCTCAAGTAGAGATACTCGGCAAACTTGCCCAAAAATTCGTGGTAGACCGGTAAGCCGATGGAACCGTCGGCATGAAACACCGGTGCCGAGCGGACCAGGGTGCTGATGTTCAGAAAGGGGGACGTGATCAGTTGGCGCGGAGCGGACCAGCTTCCACCGAAGTCGTCTGAGACCATCACGTTGACCGCACTGCCGGCCCAGCCGCCCATGGACACGGACACGTAGAACAACCAAAGGCGATTATCCGGCGCGAGGGCAATCACCGGATTGCCCAGTTTGCGGATGTATCTTTGGGTTCCTTGTTGGGTCGAATCCCGCGTCGCCAGGACTTGTTCAGACCCCCACTCGCCGGTTTTCACGTCGAAACGGGCGGAACGTACCTGCACATCGGCGGCGCCTTCGCGAGAGCCGGCAAACCAGACGGTCATCAAGGAACCGTCAGGCAGGGCGGTTACCGCCGAAGAATGCACGAAGTCCACCAGCCCGGAAGAGGCGAAACGGCTGGTATAAATGGGCTTGGCCACTTGGTCGGCCACGGCCTTCACTGGATTCATCAACGCAAAGGAAGAGTGCGTGTGGCCAGGATTGAGGAACCATGCGGCCGCAAAAAGGGAGGTCAATGCAAGGTAAGCACCGAGGGCAGGAATACTGGGGAATTTGATGCGCATCTTAAGGCTAGGCATCTCTTGGCCCATTCGAGGCGCGTAACCTATCACCTATAGTTAGAAAGCAGGTTTTTAGCAAAGGTCGCATTTGTAAGTAAATGTGTCTTAGGTGTTTCCGCTCGCCGAAAGCGGCTAATGGACAGCCGATCGCACTCACGAAGTGCGTCTGCATGAATGGCCTGATGGGGGCAAGGCCATTGATTTTCCGGGAGGCATTTAACGTGCTCCTAAGAGTGTGGTCGATGATTGTGATGGTTATACGGCCAAGCGGATATCGCGCTACCGTCATTGTCCGGTGAGCTGTGGGGTGGGGCGGCCAGCTCTTCCAGGTGAGTGATGATGTCGTCCGGCTTGAGCACCAGTACGTCGCTGTCGAGCGTGTCCAGAATCATCTCGGCGGTGTTGCCGATCAATGCTCCCGACAGCCCGGTACGGGCCACGCTGCCGATCACCGTGAGCGCGGCTTCAAGTTTGTGCGCGACGTATGGGATCAGCACGTCGGCTGAGCCCTCTTCTATATGCAGGCGGTCGTCGCTGATGTCGAATTCGTCCTGGAGGGTTTTGCACAGTTCGTGATACAGCGCCTGAATGCTCTCCTTGAGTTGGAGCACGGGGTCGGCTGCCGAGTACAGGGGATAGGGATGGGCGCTCATCATGTGGAGCGTGCCGCCAGCCAGTGCGGCGATGTCGTAACTGTGGCTGACAATGCCGGAATGCAGCACGCGGTGCTCGACGTCACCGTTACCGGCATCAATGGCCGCAAGAATGTTGCCTCCGGTCCAGGGTCTGGCGGTTTTTACGATCAGTACCGGGCTGGGGCAGTATCGCAACAACTTCCAGTCGTCGGGGGTGAGAAAGGACTTCATCAGCGTCTGGGGAAGGTGCTGCTTGATCACCAGACCACATCCTTCCTCATGTTGGGTCGCGATGATGGTCTTGTGAAAACTCCCGTACCAGGCTTGTTGAGCGCTGACGCTATAACCCTCCTGTAGCAATTCGTCTTGTATGTCGCTCAGGTAGGCACCGTGGTGATTTCCCTTTACGCACGCCAGCAGATGCAAGTGCGACCGGGTAGCGCCGGCAATCATTTTTGCCCTGTTCAAGATCAGATCCCTGGACTGCTGCGAATCCACTACCACCAACGTATTACGAATGGTGTGCATGAGTGTCTTCCTGCGCTGAGTACAGTTTCTTCATGGGGGTTGCGGGCACTCGCGGCCGATGTGAGCGCGTATTGGCCAGTTTGATTGTGCTTGAAATCGAACTGGCCAAAACTGGCACGCTACTGCGATTGCAACTATATTGGTATAAGTTGTAACGCCGCCGATACACTCGACGCCGAAGTTACTACGTTACTTCAGGCCGATTGCGCTGCAGGCACTCAGAACTCGAGGACGTCTGCCGCCTTAAGTGTTTCGCCTGGTTGCAATGTAATGCGTCCGCACACAGGCCCCACCCACGTAGATACCCAGATCCTGGCGTTTGATCGAGTTGCTCTGCGGTGAGCGTATTGCTCAAGTAACTCGAGGGTTGAGTATGAGGCCTATTTTGTTTCGGTGCATAAGTAGATGTTCGGCGCACTTAGTTGATTTTCAACTAAGTGCACTCTAAACAAACCCCATTCGATCTGATGGGGCAGTCACTTGGCTATTTGTCTTGAGGGTTTAAGTAAATCCCTCTTTTTCATGCCAGGTACGCCGATTGATAATGCGCTATTCCTCCACGCCGACGCCCGACCCTCCCATTTCGCTGGGGACGTCTTTGAGCTTGGGCAATCCATCTTTGATGTGCAGCACGGTCTCCTGATAGTGGACGTGAACGCCTGGCAAAAACGCGAGGTCCGGGATAACGGCGGCATACACATCAATCAGCCCCATCCCCGGATGTTCGGTGAAGAGGTGGCCTCCGCAATGTTTGCACCATTTGCGGTAACTCTGCTCGGTCTTGTTGTAGGTGCCGATGCTGTCAGCTCCCCGAGTGACCTGCACCGCCTCGGGTTTCCACAGCGTGAAGGCATTGACCGGTCCTGCCGACCAATGCCGACACGACTCGCAATGGCAATAGCCCATCGCGGCGGGCTCCCCGCTGACGGTGAACTCGACGGCACCGCAGAAACAACTGCCTGTGTAGGACCTTTGAGCGCTCATGAGATGACTCCTTGATCAGGGATTACGCGATACCGCCGCCGATGGGAGGCATCGCCTCAACGTTGTCTGGTTTCACTTGTCGATGTAGTGCACCGCTGTCGCCGGCGTGCGCCGAACCTGCAGTTCGAAAATGTCCGGGCGCGCATAGTGCCCGGTGACGTCGAGCGCCCGTCGCGCGGGGGCCACGAGTGAGACGTCAATGTCCGCATACAGAATGCCTGCCTCCCGGTGCAGTGGGCCGGCGGTGACCCGGCCTTGGGGGCTGACCACCACCGAGTCGCCGTCGTTGATCCACTCTTGCGGATCCGGAAACATTTGCATGCGAGCCGGAAAGTCATCGGGGATGTCGCTGCCGCGCAGCAAGGTGCCACTGCCGAGCACCCAGCAACGGCCTTCAAGTGCAATGTGGCGCATCGTGCAGATCCAGTCATCGCCACTGTCGTACGTGGGGGCGATGTAGATCTCCACTCCTTGGGCATACAGTGCATAGCGTGCCAGCGGCATATAGCTCTCCCAGCAAATTAGCGCACCAATGCGGCCGACCGGTGTATCGACCGTACGCAACCCTGACGCATCACCGACACCATGGACCATGCGCTCGGGGTTCGTTGGCATAAGCTTGCGGTGTCGGTTGAGCACTTCGCCGTTCGCGCCGATAACGACTACGCTGTTGTAGAGCGTGCCGCCGCCATGGCGCCGGTCGCATTCATTGATGCCGCACACGATCGTCACGGCATGAACCCGGGAGGCCTCGCACAATTCGCTCAGGTCACCATTCGCGATATCAACGGCATTGGCCAGCAGCCGCGCATGCAACTGTCCCATTAAAGCCCCGTCCCTTCCCGCCGCCAGCCGCCAGATCCATGACGGGTAACCTGGAATGAACTGTTCGGGCAAAACGATCAGCGAGGCGCCCGCCGCCGCGGCCTCAGCGACCGACTGCACGGCCCGGGCAATCGTCGCGCTGCGATCGAGCAGCACGGGCGGGCGCTGGATAATGGCTATCTTGGTCATGGCGTTCTCCTGTGGCGGTTGGCTTTCGAAGGCTTCAGCGTGCGCGTGGAGAAGTCGCGAGACTAGTGCAGAATCTGAAGCGTTGCAGGTTCGGAGGACAGGCGATGGACGAAAGTTACGGTCAGTTCTGCACGGTCGCCCGCGGTGCTGAAGCGTTGTGTGAGCGCTGGACACCGTTGGTCGTTCGCGAATTGCTCTGCGGCAGCAAGCGCTTCAATGAGCTGCACCGCGGCGTACCCCGGATGTCCACCAGTCTGCTGGCGCAGCGGCTGCGCCATCTGGAAGATATCGGCGTTGTCCATCGCAAGGCCGTCGGCAAAGTCTGGGAGTACAGCCTGACCGAGGCGGGCGAGGATTTGCGCCCCATCATCATGGCGCTGGGGCATTGGGGCGCACGCTGGATCGGCAGTCGCCTGCGCGATGACGAACTCGATGCGGGCCTGTTGATGTGGGACGTGCGCCGGTTCGCGCGCATCGAGATGTTCCCGTCCCGGCCGGTGATCATCCACTTCAGGTTCCGCGACGCCCGCTCCGGCGAGCAAGCGTGGTGGCTGGTGGTCGAGGAGGGGGTGGCAGATCTGTGCCGCGACGACCCCGGACGCGAACTGACGCTCGTCGTGGACTCCAGCGTGCGCGCGTTGACCGAGGTGTGGGCGGGCGACCGCACACCCAAGGAGGTTCTTCAGTCGCGAGAGCTGCGTGTAGATGGCGCCGTGCAGGATGCGGAAAATTTGTGGCGCTGGCTCGGCACGAGTGCGTTCGCCAGTACCCGGCGCGCTGAAATGTGACCCTTGCAGCAGGAAAAACCGGACACCGACATCCTGTTACATGGATGTCGCTGTCGGGTGACCTGGTCATGAGCCTTGGGTTTCTTCCGTCGGTCACCAGACCTTAAACGTGCAGTTGATGTTGATCCGTTTTTCGTTGTCGCTTCTGAATGTCGAGGCTGCACTTTGCTCATTGCGATACAACGCATGGCGCAGGCGCAGAGCGAGACCTTTTGCCGGGCCTGACCGTTTGACGTCTGCCAACTCCACGTCCTTCGACGACTCCGTCAGTTTGCCTCTTGAAGCGACCTGGACACTGCAGAAAACTCAATGCACGGGTGATTTCAGGATTATTGTCGATGTCGATAAGCGAGCCGATCAGGTCGCGCATCATTATATTGGCGTCTGAATGTTGGCGTGTTTCTGTTTGTTAATAAATATACTTGTTTATCAATTGCTTGCGTATCTAATTAGATTGTCTGCTTGTGCTGATATTTGATTGTTCTTGTGCGCGCTTAGAATGCGTCATGAAAATCTATTGCTTCTTTTTAGTGCTGTCGTCAAGTGGCGTAATTAAATTGATGGTGTGGGGGGTGTTTATAATTGCTTGTTTTCTATGGATAACTTTTTTCGATGTTGTACAAATAGGCTGCATTTATTTTGTTGGCATTTACTTTGCTTCTGCTGAAGGGTCGAGTTTAACCCGATGCAACACCGTTAATTACAGGGACAGCGCCCATGTGAAGTATGCCGTACAGCATTCGTGACGCTTTCGAATGTGGGCTCAGGACCGAGCCGTACCTGACTGTCTTGCTGTGGCGGGCGAACTTCAAGCATGTTTCCCATGCTCGAGAGTCCGCTCTTTGTTAGGGGCGTGAGAGGAGTAGGTACAAATGCGCATTAGCATTTTTGGTCTTGGGTACGTGGGCGCTGTATGCGCTGGTTGTCTCTCTGCCCGCGGCCATGACGTGGTCGGGGCGGATATCTCTGCGGTGAAAATCGATCTGATCAATCAGGGTAAGTCGCCCATTGTCGAGCCGGGCCTAGAGCACTTGCTTGAATTGGGCGCGCGTTCGGGGCGCCTGCGAGGTGCTACCGATGTAGAGTCCGTCGTCATGGATACGGAAATCTCGTTTATCTGCGTTGGCACGCCAAGCAAGAAGAATGGCGACCTTGAACTCAATTATATCGAGTCGGTATGCCGGGAAATAGGAGAGACCTTGCGCAGCAAGAGCGCCTGGCACTCGGTGGTCGTGCGCAGTACGGTGCTACCCGGCACGGTGAAAAACGTGGTGATCCCGCTTCTGGAGAGCTGTTCGGGCAAGAGGGCGGGGATTGATTTCGGCGTTGCCGTCAACCCGGAGTTCCTCCGGGAAAGCACGGCAATAAAGGATTACGACCACCCGCCAATGACTGTTATCGGTGAACTTGACCAACGTACCGCGGACATGCTCGAAGCGCTCTACAAAGAGCTGGAAGCGCCCATCGTGCGCAAGAGCATCGAGGTGGCGGAAATGATCAAGTACACCTGCAACGTCTGGCACGCCATCAAGGTGAGCTTCGCCAACGAGATCGGCAATATCTCCAAGGCTGTCGGGGTGGATGGGCGTGAAGTGATGGACGTCGTCTGCCTGGACAATAAGCTGAACCTGTCGCGTTATTACATGCGCCCGGGGTTTGCCTTCGGGGGATCATGTTTGCCCAAGGATGTGCGTGCGCTAACCTACCGTGCCGGTCAACTGGACGTAGAACACCCGCTTCTGGCTGCGATCATGCGCAGCAATGCGGTGCAGGTGCAGACGGCGTTCAACCTCATTGCCGGTTATGGAAAACGCCGGATCGCCCTGCTTGGCCTGAGTTTCAAGGCTGGAACCGATGATCTGCGCGAAAGCCCGCTGGTGGAATTGGCCGAGATGTTGATCGGCAAGGGCTATGACCTGCAGATATTCGATCGCAACGTCGAGTACGCCCGTGTCCACGGTGCGAACAAAGAGTATATCCAGTCGAAGATCCCCCACGTTTCCTCACTCTTGCGCTCCGACCTGACTCAGATAGTGGAGGATGCGGACATCATCGTCCTGGGTAACGGCGACGAGATGTTCGATGCCGTGGCGCGACAGGTACCACCCGGCAAGAAAGTCGTCGATCTGGTGGGCTTCATGGACCATTCGAGCGACCACGAGTCGGAAGGTATCTGCTGGTAACGGGGACCACGACAACGCCATCCAGACGTTCGAGCGATAGCGCCGTCGGACGTTTTTGCAGATGAAAACAGAGAAGGGCAGTCCTCCGGTTTTCGGGATGCGATCCCAGCGGAGCTTTCATATCGATCGACAATGAAAGATTCGGAGGAAACAAAAATGATTCCAGTGATTTTGTCCGGCGGCAGCGGCTCGCGGCTCTGGCCCCTGTCGCGAAAGTTGTATCCCAAGCAGTTTCTGGCATTGACCAGTGAGCGCACGCTCTTTCAGCAGACCTTGCAGCGGTTGACTTTCGATGGCATGGAAAAGCCGATCATTGTCTGCAACCAGGAACATCGTTTCATCGTCAACGAGCAGCTCGCTGCCATCG
This sequence comes from Pseudomonas sp. Irchel s3b5, assembly GCF_900187435.1. Lineage (NCBI taxonomy): Bacteria > Pseudomonadati > Pseudomonadota > Gammaproteobacteria > Pseudomonadales > Pseudomonadaceae > Pseudomonas > Pseudomonas sp. Irchel s3b5. The sequence continues at coordinate 453,955 of NZ_FYDY01000001.1, read as the reverse complement.
GTTGCACAGCCCAGGCGATGTTGCTGGAGCCCTTCGGCCGCAACACTGCTCCGGCAGTCGCTCTGGTGGCCCTTAAACTGCTCGCCGAGGGGCGTGACGAACTGCTGCTGGTATTGCCAGCCGATCACGTGATCACGGATGGGGCGGCCTTGCATTCTGGACTTCAGCAGGCGCAGGCCGCCGCTGAAAAGGGTGGCATGGTGTTATTTGGCATACCCGCGACACGCCCGGAGACCGGTTTTGGTTACATAAAGGGGGCGTTCGCAGAGCCTTGCCCCGATCTGCCCGAAGGCGTTTTTCGGGTCGAACACTTCGTGGAGAAGCCGGATCTGCAAAAAGCCGGCGAGTATGTGCAGTCCGGTGAATATTTTTGGAACAGCGGCATGTTCCTGTTCCGCGCCAGCCGGTATCTCGAAGAGCTGCGCGTACATGAGCCGGATATTCATGAGACCTGCGTACTGGCCCTGGAGCGAAGCCGCAGTAGCGATGCGGCCATCAGCATTGATGCAGGGACCTTCGAGTGCTGTCCGGACAATTCGATTGACTATGCGGTGATGGAGCGTACCAAGAGTGCCTGCGTAGTGCCGCTGGCCGCTGGATGGAGCGACGTGGGTTGTTGGTCGAGTTTGTGGGACGTGCATGCGAAAGACGTAGACGGCAATGTGCTCAAGGGTGACGTGGTCAGCCACAACAGTCACAACTGTTTCGTCCATAGCAGCGGCAAGCTGGTGACGCTGCTGGGACTGGACGATGTGGTGGTGGTAGAAACCAAGGATGCGGTGATGATCGCGCACAAGAGTGCCGTGCAAAGTGTGAAAAAGCTGGTCGGTATCCTGGATGCCAATGGCCGTCAGGAAACTCAGAACCACAGCTCTGTGTATCGTCCATGGGGTGCCTATGACTCGGTTGACAGCGGCACCCGTCATCAGGTCAAGCACATTACCGTGAAGCCGGGCGCCCAACTTTCCCTGCAGATGCATCACCATCGAGCGGAGCACTGGGTCGTAGTGTCCGGTACCGCTCAGGTAACCTGCGGCGACAGGGTTTTCCTGCTCACCGAAAATGAGTCCACTTACATCCCGGTCGCTTCGGTGCATCGTTTGGCCAACCCCGGCAAAATCCCGCTGGAGATCATCGAAGTTCAATCGGGCAGTTATCTGGGCGAGGACGATATCGAACGATTGGAGGATGCCTACGGGAGGACACACGAATCTCGGGGCAAGCCTTCCGCTGCTCCAGGGGGCGTGGTGCTTGTCAAAGGCTAGATAACGAGGGTGCACAGGATGACCTGTGCACCTTGCCTTGGTCGTATCAGGCTGAATCCAAATTGAATCCAGCCTGATATACATTGCTGCACTGCCTACCTTTCGGCAGACCTGCGTCAGTTTCCGCTGCTTGATCTCAGACGCAGGAACTCGCCTCGATCCCCGGTTTCATTACCGCGCAGGCAGTTGCCGGGCAGACTGGCGGGGGGGCTGGTGCCGGCCTCGGCCCAGATCCATACCTCGACGATACAAGGGTTCATCACCGTGGCTTCCACCAGCAGACTCTGCACGGGCATCAGGTCGCCAGCCATCAACTGTTGATCAGTCTGTCCCATCTGGTAGTGGTTGTCCCCCAGCACCACTCGATCTATGCCCTCTGTGCGGATCATCGCCTTGCCGGCATTGGCCAGTCGGTTAGCCACCAGCACCAGGCGCGACGGCTGGCCTGTCGGATTGCGCATGCTGATGGCGTATTCCGGCGTGGTGCTGATGCGGTTGTCGATGACATAGACGGTGCCGATCGCTTCGCCGTCGATGCCGCTGCTGGCGGTGTTGGCGATGTAGTTCTGCGCGAGCAGTAGAGGGGTGTCCTTTTTATCGACAAGCTGGCGAAGAAAGATGCCGTTTTGCGTAGCGCCGATCATGTTTTGTCGCAGCACCAGTTCGCCCTGCTGGTCCAGCACCTCAATACCAGCTTTGCCAGCGCCGAGTATCACGTTGCGTTCCACCACGCCGCTGCTGGTGCCGCGCAGTCGAATGGCGCTCTGGTTTTTCACGGTGGCGATATGATTGCCAACCAGGCTGGCGCGACTGTCCAACAGGTCGAGGGCGTATTGTTGCAGGTCGTCGAAACGATTGTTTTCGATGCGCGCCTCGGCCTTCTGCAATTCGACACCGCTGGACAGCTCGCTGATCCGACTGCCGCTCATCAACAGGATTGCCGGCGCCAGGCCGAGAGCTTGCTCGGTGCTGCGCGCGAGCGTCAGGCCGCGGGCAAGGTGGGCGTTGTAGCCGAGGCGGCTGAGACTGGAGTCGATGATGCGGGTGCGGCTGCCGGCCCAGGCCATGACGAAGGGACGGAACGGCTGCTTGATTTCGGCAGGCTGGCCGTCGCTCCAGCTGGTCAGGGTGGCGTGCTTTAGGGTCAGATCGCCTTGGTTGATCAGTGCAGTGCCGGACTGGGTGCGAAGGTAGAGGGTGCTCTCCACGATGTTGAGTGCTGCACCGGGGGCGATCAGCAGTGGGTAGCTGAGCAAGTAGCCGTCGTTGTGCCGACTCATCACGCGCTCGTCGCCGAGTGCCTGGTGCAACTGCGCCAGACCGATGCCGCCGCCGCGTACCACCACCACCAGCGGGTGATTTGTCTGGTAGCTGGCGATGACGCGAAACAGACCGTTGTGCACGAAGGGTTCGAACGGCCAGCTGCCCTCTTGCGAGGAGAACAGGCTGCTCAGGCTCACCGAGGCGCGCCCGACGGGGCGCGACTCGCGCACCTGATTAGCGTCCACGCCCTGGTCGGCGGCCTGCAGCACGCGCTCGATTTCCTGCTGTTGCTCGGTGGCCGGTACGTCGCTGAGCTGGTGGCGCAGAAGACTCTGCGCCTGTGCCAGTGGTAGCAGTGTGCAGCACAGGAAGCAGAGCAGGGCATGGGCAGCGGATGGGGGGAGCGATCTGGGCATGGGCTTCACCTGGGCCTGGGTTATTCGACATTAGGGTAGAAAGGCTTGATGTGTCCGCCGATCTGCCGGTAGCCGTCCACATCGCCGTGTTCGGCGCCGTACAACTGGCGTGCCAAAACGTGCTGCGGGTTGTGGCTCAGGAAGGGGACCAGCCATGCCATCTTGTACGGCGGCACCTTCTGCTGCTTTTGCCCTTGCAACTCCGGAAGGCCATTGGGGGCGAGCACGATCCGGGCAGCGAAGTTGGCGAGCAGGTCGAGCTTGCGGCTGTCCTCGGCGGTGACGCTGGCGCCATTGAGCCGCAGGGTTTCGGCGACGAGGGTCAGCGGTACCAGAGCGTAGTGGGTGTAGTTGGCGGCGAGCGTCCCGCGCGCCAGTTCATTGGGCAGATAGGCATAGTCGCCACCGACCGACGGGGTGATCTGCTGCATGGCGCGGCGAAACACCTTGGCGCTCCAGTCGATGCGGCTCTGCTTGCCGAGCAGCATGCCGGTGGAGCCGATGGACCAGGCGGCCCAGTAGTCGTGGTTGTTGAAATAGCCGAAGGACGGGGCGAGGCGCGGATCGTACTCTTCGATGATGATGCCGGCCAGGCGGTCCAGCCACTGCTTCTGCCGCTCGCTGAGTTGCAGTTGGTTGCCGCTAAGGGCTTGCAATTTGAGAACGCTGGAGGCGATTGCCGCCAGTGCCCAGTTGCGCACCGCGATACCCGTCTTGTTCGCTTCGCGGTTTTCCAGGGCTCCGGCGGCGGCCCAGGCCTCCAGCCATTGGTCCATGCACGCCAGAGCCATAGCGGCGTGCGGCGGGTCTTGCGCCTTGGCGTAATAGTCGGCGAACAGGCTGAGCATCTTGCCATAGCTGGCCACGCTGTCGTGGATACGCTGGGACTCCTGGGATTGGCCCTTGCCCAGTGTGGACTTGGTCGGGTCGCTCTGGTCGTATTTGCTGTCCACCAGCAGGGCGCCAGTGAAGGGCTCTATCACCGGCTTGGGGCATACCAGCGAGTGATAGTCGGGCAGCACGGAGGGCGCCGTGACACTCGTCGGCAGGCTCCAGATCGACCGGGTGCCGCCTGCGGTTGCGTTGGAGGGTTGGGTCACTGGTAGCAGCGCTGCGAGCAGGAGCAGGGGGAGGCATCTCAGAGACATAGTTTCACATCCATCGAGATCGGCGTGTCCAGGGGCTGCACCGGTTCGAGGAACACCGACAGCAGGTTTGCGTTGCTGAACTCTGCGGCGGAGCTCAGTTCCAGGTAGAACTGACCACCGTCGACAATAGCCTCGCGACGGAACCAGGCTTTATCGCGGGCGCCGTTGTCGTAGTAGGTGATGATGTAGAAGTCCTTGACGCTCTTGTCCGACAGCTTGATGTCCAGGAAGCCGTACTTTCCGGTCATTGCCAGGCGCCGTGTGCCGCTATTACTCAACAGTTCGATGCGCTGGCCGGGCACCAGCGATGCACGCTCGAGCTTGTTACTGGTGAGCACTTGCGGCGATTTGGCGCAGCCGCCGTTGATCGCCGGGATCAGTTGGCGGTACATCAGCGGCGTCTCCAGGTGGAAGCTGGCCGGCAGCTCCCAGATGATCATCTTGGGTGGCGCATCCGGCTTGTAGCTGTCGGACTGCAGGTATTGCAGCAGCGAACCGTCCTGGCCGGCACCGGCCAGGGCGAAGTTGAGGATGTCGACGTTGAGGAATTCTTTCAGGTAGCCATCGAAGTTGTAGTTCTTCATTTCGTCGTCGCGCGCTGCCGAATTGCTGGTGCCGACCAGTATCACTTCGGGGGCGGCGGCTTGTTCGAACAGTGCGCTGGCATCGTCGGCCGCGGGGACGGTCTGGAAGCCGCGGACATACTGGAAGCCGTAGTTGTTGCCGCAGATCTTCTTCAGCGCCCGGCTCATGGTACCGTCCTTGGGCAGTATCATCCCGGCCTCGGTGCGGTAGCTCTTCTTGGCCAGTCCGGCGTAGAAGGGCTGTCGCTTGATTTCTGCGGCGACGATCTTTGCCGTGGCCTGGGCACCGGAGGGTGTCCAGTGGTGATCGCGGCGAAAGAAATACTCTTCCTTGGGCGGGTTGCGCACCAGCACCATGGCGTCCGGCACCAGGGCACCTGGAGCACGTAGTTGGCCGAGGAAGTTTTCCAGGTTGCGCGAGGCGGTGGGGTAGGAAAAGCCGAAGCTGCGCTCTGGCAGAATCTTGTCGCGGTGCATCAGCCCGCGGGTCGGCTGCACGGCGAACACAACCTTGATCTGCCTGGCGGCGAAGGTCGCCATCAGCCGGGCATATTCGGGCTGCATTTCCTTGGGGATGAAAAAGTCGTTGGAGAGGTCGACTTCCGAGCGGAACAGCCACTTGTCTTTGCCCGGAGTCACTTCCTTCATCGACTTCATGATTCCTTCGGCGTACTGCTGCGGATCGTGCAGCGCGGGGCAAATCAGACACTGCAGGTCGCAGTTCTCCTGCGCGCTCGCCGGCAGGCCAACGGCAATCCAGGCGAGCAGTAAGGTGCAGACTGTACGGAAGGTGTGCTTCATAGGTCACCGCAGGCTTCGGGTTGGCGGGCGGGCATGTCGCTTCACTGCAAAGAGTCGAACGAATTGGCCAGGCTCAGGGTCCGTACCTGACCGCCCTGAGCGATGGCCACGTAACTGTAGGACCCGCCTTTCTTGAGAAACTGCTCGTCGAACTTCGCTACATTCTGCTCGCCGCTATAGGCGGCGAAGCCAATCTTGATCTCGTTCACCAGGCGCGTACCCATCTGGTTCTGCGCGATGTTGTCGACAATGGCATGCTTGCCATCGAGGGTCTTGAGCGCCAATGGCTTCTCGGTAAGGTTGTAGAACGCCACCAAAGCTTTTGTCGGGTCCATGCTATAGGTGTCGACGATGGGCTTCAGCGCCTTGCCGTCGTAGATCACAGTGGTTGCCGAATCGGATTTCAGGCCAAGGTCCAGACTGGTCTTGTCCACCGTCAACTGTTGGCTGCCGGGGGTGATGTAGAGGTAGCCGCCCAGGTGGCCGCCGCTGACTTTCTGGGCCTTGCTCTTGCCCTTCAGATGAACGTCCACTGGGGCGCCGGCCAGGTTGAGCACGCGCACGAAGGCCGAACCGGGCGGCGGTGGGCTGGCATAGAGGCCACCGTTACCGTCGGCGGCATGGGCGGGGCTTGGGACGAGCAGCACCAAACTGAGCAGGCTACCAAGGAACGTGGTTTTCATCGTCGTCATCTCCATGTTTCGGGGGGGGGGCGAAAAGGCCGTGCCTAGAAAAACTGGTTCATGGTGGCCTGCCAACTATTGGAACTGGGCTTCTGCGCCAGCAGGGTGCGCACAGGGAACTCCCAGATAACGGTCTTGATGCTGTCGTTCCTCAGTTGCTTTCCAGCAAGGAAGTCGTCCATCGCCTGGAAGGGCCCGCGAGCCTCCACGGCGGTGGTAAGCAGGTCATTCTGTAGCGACTCCTTGAGGAAACCGGGGAAGTTCCAGTCGTCGATCTTGGTGTAGCTGGAGCCGACCAGCATGATCGACTCTGACTGGTCGTCGAACAGAAAGGCATCATCCAGCGACTGGTTGCGGCTTATGGTTTCGAACACCGGGATGTTGTCGCCAAGCAACGGCCAGGGGACCAGCCAGTCGCTGACCTGGATGAAGTTGAGGAGGTCGCCGTGATAGCCCTTTTGCGCCACATGCTGTGTGGCGTAGGGCGCCTTGCCGATCAGTTCGGGATGCTGGCGCGCCACTTCGTGCGCCGCCAGGTTGGCACCATAGGGCGACCAGTGGGTATCGGTTTTCAGGAACAGCTGCGTGCTGTCCTTGGCACTGAGGAACGCGCTACGAACCGGTGCAGTCTCGATTTTCTGCTCGGCGAGGCGCGCCACGAAGTCATCATAGATACCCGCGGTGCGCGCATCGAAGCGCCGCTGTGCGTACTCGGCATAGATGTCGAGCTTCATCGGCACCGGCATCAGGATCAGCCGTTTGTTGTGCTGGCGTAGCTGCTCCTCGATCTCGGCGATGTTCCGCACATGTTGGGCGACTGCGTGCGAATAGTCATTGGGGATCATGTACTCCTCGTTGGTGAACAGCCAACCGTTACGGCCAATTACCACGCCCTTGCTGCCTTCGCCGAAGACCAGGTATTGAAGGTCGGCCCAGGTGCGGATGGCGGTATCACGAAGGACGAACTCGCGGTCGTAGGTCATCTCCAGCTGTCGCAGCAGGCGGCCGTCAAGGAACAGCGCGAGGGCATCGGGCTGCGTCCTGAGGAAGCTCACCACCTTGGGAATGGAGTACACCAGCATCACTGCGAGCAGGATGCAGAAAGCGATGCCATTGACTTTGCTTGCGCTCTTCATGACGGGGAACATGGCGATCTCCTCAGAACTGGAAGTACAGGAAGGGGGAAAAGGAATTCGCGGCGAGCCGCGTGACCGAGATGCCGAAGCCGGCCCAGAGCATCAGTGCAGTCAACCCGCTGACGCTCTGCATGAAGTAGGGCTCCTGGTTGCGCAGGTAGAAGCGGTTGTTGATCATCCCGGCAACCACCAGCCAGACAACCGCCAGCAGCACGAAGGACATGCTCAGGCTGGAGGTGCCGAGGAAGTACATGTCCAGGCTGCCCAGACCGTTGAGGCCAAACAGGCCGGAGAAGATCTCCAGCGAGTGCCTCAGATTGCCGGTGATGAACAGAGGCATGCACAGCAGCAACAAGAGCAGCGCGCGCATGTTGTGCCAGAAGTTGTACGGTGTGTTGACCTTGGTGGCGATGCCCAGGCGGCGTTCCAGCACCATGATCACGGCGAAGTACAGGCCGAAGAAGATGAAGGCGAAGCTGGCGCCGTGCCAGAAACCGGAGAGCAGCATGGTGATGAACAGTGCGGTGTCACCGCCGACCTTGCGCGAGCGTACAAGCGGCAGGTAGACGTAGTCGCGTAGAAAGTCGGCCAGGGTCAGGTGCCAACGCCGCCAGAATTCGGTGAGGCTTTTGCACAGGAACGGCTGGTTGAAGTTTTCGGCGAAGCGAAAGCCCATCATCAGCGCCAGGCCGATGGCCATGTCGCTGTAGCCGGAGAAGTCAAAGTACAGTTGAACCAGCGAAACGAACACGCCAAACCAGGCGTCAATGAACTGCGGCGAACCCTCGGCCATGAACAGGGTGTTCATCGGCGCCAGCGAGTCAGCGATCAGTACCTTCTTGACGAAACCGAGCATGAAGCGGCAAACACCGAGGGAAAACAGCTCCAGCGAGTGGGTGCGTTCTCGCAACTGCGGGGCCAGCAGGCTGTAACGCAGGATCGGACCGGCAACCAGATGCGGAAACAAAGCGACGAAGGCAGCGAAGTCAACGAAGCGGTTGGTCGGTTCGGCATCCTTGCGATAGATATCGACGATGTAGCTCAGTGCGTGGAACACGTAGAAAGAGATACCCAGCGGCAGGATGATGGTTTCCAGCGTGAAGGTATTGATCCCCAGCGGCGCCAGGGCTGCAGCTATCACTTCGACGCCGAAGTTGGCGTACTTGAAGTAGCCCAGGGTGCACAGGTTGCCGATGATACCCAGCCACAGCAGGCGTTCGGCGCCGGACTTGTCGTCGGCATCCAGCCGCGCCTTGATGCGCAGGCCGAACCAATAATTCCAATAGGAGATGCCGACGAACAGCAGGAGGAAATCCGGTCGCCACCACGCGTAGAAGCTGTAGCTTGCGACGACTATCACGTAGTTGCGCCAGGAGTTTCTGGCCAGGTAATAGACCAGCAAAAACAGTGGCAGGAACAGGTACAGGAAGATGTTCGAGGTAAAGACCATGTTGGTGTTCCTCTCATGATGTTTAGTAGCGCAGCACCACGCCCAGACTGACCTGGAAGTCATCGTCCAGGCCCTTGACGGCATTCCCGCTCCAGAAATACCCCGCACTGGCCAGCAGGTTGAGATGCAGCTGTTGGCCGTGCAGGTTTATCGGGAGCATCTGCCAGTAGTAATTGGTGTCGAGGATCTGTCCGAGAGACTTGCTGCCGGTGGCGGTCAGGTCATCGGCGACGTTGATCGGGATGCCGCCGTCGGCATCGCGCAGATAAAGGTCGGAAAGTCGCACGTCGAAGCTGTTTCGCGGCTTGGGCTGGGTTTCCACTGCGACGCTGTAGAACGCCAGGTTGTGCAGGTCGACGCTGAGAAAAGAGCTGAGCAAGCCGTTGGTGTAGGTCTCCTTGTTGGTGACGCGGTCTGACTGGATGTTATTGAGGTAGAAACCTTCGTTCTCGTTCGACGGCTTGTCGGTCAGTCCTGCACGCAGGGAAAGCCGTGGCTTCCAGGGCGTTTCATCGAATCGTTTGCCGATGTTGCCGATCAGCGCCCAGCCATGGGTGTGTTCATTGCTGGTTGCGCCAGCGCTGTCGGTGAGGTCGAGACGACCCTTGAGCGCCGCCAGTTCGAGGCGGTAATCGCTGAACAGCGGCGAGACGCGCAAGTTGTCTCCGTAGGCGAACAGACCGAGGCGGCCTCCGCGAAAATCACTGCGATCGTCCGGGTCGTCCCCCGAGCTGTCCTGCTCGATCATCAGTCGTGTGCCGATCCAGTTTCTTTCACTCCAACGCAGGGCGTATTCGCCCATCCCGTAGGTGATGTCACGGTCGTTATCGCGCAGGCTGTTGTTGTCGGTGTTGTAGTTATGGAACTTGCGCGCCACGGCTACGAAGCCGGTGGCGAAGGTGTCGACGAAGTCCAGTCGCAGGGCTTCGATGCTATCGTCCCACCAGATGCCGTAGTGGTCGGCGAACTTCTGCCGGCCGACGCTCAGCGAATAGCGCGGGTCACCGCCCAGCAGGTTGCGCTTGAGGTAGAACTCGCGCATTTCGGAACTGAAATACTCGGGCTGTTGCTCGTTCGGCTCCTGGAGGGGCGAGGTGGTCTGCGCCGAGGCGTAGTTCAGCCAGGCGCGTGCGAAACCCTGCCATGTGGGGAACTGGCGATCCGGCGAGTACCAGGTGAGCGAGGGCTCGTAGCGCAGACTGTAGAAGCCCTTGCGATCCTCGCCGAGGGTCGAGTTATCCGGTCCGTAGCCACCCTGTACGGTGAGTTTCTGCTGCACGACGAGGTTTTCCGTGCCCGCTGCGGGAGGTATTTGGGTGGCGTCCCGAGTGGATTCGCCAGTCGCAGCGCCTGAGTTGTCCGCCTCGTCGGCGGCGTGTACCGAACTCAGACTGCCAGTCAGCAGTGACAGAAACAGGATGCTGGAGAGTCCATTCGTCATAGCTGTACCTTGACCTGTTTCATGATGTTCACCCGCGCCTGCAAGGCCGCGCTGATGTCTGCCGGACTGATCTCTGCTTGCAGTTCATTCAGGTACTTGATCGCGCCGAGCTCGCCGTAGTCCACGGCGATTTTTGCGTAGGCATAGGCGCGAATCTTGTCGTTGCATATGCCGCGCCCGCGTCCGTAGATGGTGGCGATGCGATAGAAGGCTGAGGCCGAGCCTTGATCGGCGAGGCGTTCGTAGGTCTCGATGGCCTTGAGCTGGTCGACCTCATCGAGCCCGCCCATGCTGTAGAGTTCGCCGAGGTTCAGGTTGGCGTTCTGGTACCCCTCGGCGAGCAGGCCGCGGATGATGTCGTAGGCTTTGTGGGGATCGAGGATGCGCCAGTTACGCACCATGTAGGCGGAGGCGCGCAGAGCGCGGCCCTGCTGCGACTGACTGGCCTCGATGCGGTCAATCAGGGCCAGGGTGTCCTCATAGCCGTAGCTGTCGGCGAAGGACATCATGTAGCTGGCCTTGGTGACCAATGCCGACTCCGAACCGCGGGCTATGGCGTTGTCGAGCCAGAGCAGCACCGAGGGATCGTTCTCGCCGGAGAGGCTGCTCAGGTGGTTGCCGATGGACTGCACCACGTCCACAGGCAGGTTCGGGATTCGGGTTTCGAGAGTCTTGGCATAGGCCCTGAACACTTCCTCCTGGCGTTCGCCGAGGAAGCGATAGTAACGGTCCACCGCGCGGGCATCGTCGAGCATGGCACGGCGATAGTAGCTTTCGGCCTGCGCGTACTGCCCGCGCAGTTCCGCCAGCGCGGCACGGTAGCTCAAGCTGAAACAGTTCTCCACGCAAGCCTGGTCGTAGAGGTTGATCAGCCGCGTCACTTCCTCGCCCTGGAACTCCTGCGGGTAGGCCAGGAAGACCTCCAGGGTCGAAGACAGCGTGTTGAAGTCTCGCTCGTGCGAATAGAGGCCGATGGCATGCTTGAAGAACGCCTGGTTCTGGTTGCGGTACCGCGGGTTGCGTTCGCTCAATCGGGCCAGCCCCGTCAGCGCGTTGAGCTGCCCGAGGCCATCGTCGAATGAACGCTTATACAGTTCGACGGCCTCTTGCACGCGGCCTGCGTCCGGTGAAGCAGCGAGACGGTCTGCCAGCAGCATTTGCGATGCCGAGTCGCCACGGGTCGCCAGTTCACGAAGATCGGCCTCGACGTCGGCCTGGCTGTCCTTGAACAGACGGTAGCGGATCTCCGGCAGACTCGCGGCGTCCACCGGCAGCCCCGGCAATAGCGCCAGGGCCAAGTAGATCAGGGAGGCAGAGGCGTTCTTCAAGCGCATGACCAGCCTCCTAGAAACCTGGGTCGAAGGGCAGGTCAAGGTACACATCGACCGCCACCGGATGCTGGTACGCCGACAGTGGCAGCGTGGTCTCTGGCAGGATGCTCAGCACCAGCATCTGGTTGACGCTATCCACCGCGGAGCCCACCACCTTGCCACCGAATGCCCCGGGCATACCGGACACGCGCAGGCTGACGCGCTGGATGCGGTTGATGTCTTTGAGCTTGTCAAAGGGGAAGCTGGCCTTGACTACCAGGGGTTGATCCTTGGGTATCAGGTGCAGCAGCGGGTCAGTCTTGTAGGCGTAACTATCCAGCTTGCGTCCTGGAAAATAAACGTAGCAGTCGCAGGGGCTGGCGATTACCGTCTCGATCAGTGAACGTCCGAGCAGCGTCTGCAGATCGCTCTGCGACAAGCTGGCCAGCGCCTGCAGGTCCGCAGGGCTGTTGAAGTTGGTGAGCAGTTGGGTCGACACCGTGGCGATTGGTTCGCCAGCCTTCACTTCACCGGCATCGCCTCCGACCATGAACTTCACGTAGCCGTTTTCCGGCATGTTCACCTGATAGGCTTCGGCGCTGACCTGTGCGTGGGCGGCCGAGACACGGAAGAAGAACAGGTAGGTTTTGTATGCCAGCAGGCTCATCACCAGCAGGCCGAGGGCAAGGAACAGCAGGCTGCCGAGCATGGCCTGCAGGCGTTCGAAGACGGTGCGCGAGCTGCTGGTGACCTTCTTTCTCTCCTTGATGTAGTTTTCCCGTTGCATCACGTTGAACAGACCGTTGAAGTCGGCGACCTCGCCTGACATATAGGCGGCGATCATGTAGCGCAGGATGTCCCGCTTCTGCGCGTCGAGCTCGATGAACTCGGCGCCGACTTCATCAGCGCGCTGGGAGACCACGCGAATCCTGGCGTCAATGTTGATATTGATCGTCGAAAGATTCAGACGAATGCTGGCGGAGTACATTGAGCCAATCTTCAGCTCTTTGCCGCAGAGCAGGCTGATGCCACCCAGCGAGATATCCTGGATTTCGCATTCGAGCGGCCCCTCCCAGCTCTGCAAGATTACCGTGGCCGGGATCTTGATTCGCACGAACTGGCGTTCGTCGGTGGCTTCATGGACTACGTTCGCAGACAGACTGGTGGCGATGCTCATAGGACGATGGCCTCGGGGCTAACGTTGAGTAATCTCAAGCAGGAGAACGACTGTGCCAAGGAACAGCGAAACCGCAGAAACCAGCATGGTTTTCGAGGACCAGCGGTTAAGGGCGACATCAAAGGACGAACCGGTGGAGCTGAGGGTGGTCTTTTGCCGCGTCCAGCTTTGCTGGTCGAGATGGAACAGCGAATAGACCTTCATCAGCGAGCCGACGATCTGGTTGTAATAGAGCACCAGCGGATAGAGCGGATCGACCGGGTGCTGTGTGAAGCTGAACAGCAGCGTCGCCAGGGTACGGGTCAGCAGTACCCAGAACAGGTAGGCGATAAAAAACTGCATACCGAGTACCAGCCCGGCGATGACTGAGGCAGCCAGCCCGAGTAGCGATGTCCACATGGCAATGCGTTGGTCGTAGAGCACATACATGGTGAACACTCCCAACTGACGCAAGCCCAACAGCTTGGTGGTACGAAAGTTTTGTCGCAGCGAATTGCCGTACCATCGGAACATCAGCTGGCGCGACGCGCGGAAGAAGTTGCTGTCTGGCGGATGCTCCACCGTCACGGTGTTGCTGTCGGGTACATAGAAGGTGTCCCAGCCCGCGCGCATCAGGCTGAACCAGGAGGATTTGTCATCGCCGGTGAGGAACTGGAAGCGGCCGAGCCGCCAGTGGTCGAGGAAGTCGGATTCGACGTCACGGATAAAGCCCGGATCGATCATCACGCGGGCGCGGAAAAACGATAGCCGTCCGGTCATGGTCAGCACTCGCCGCGACAGTGACATCGAGCACATGTTGATGTGTCGCTGGACGAAGCGCAGCGAATGCCATTCGCGTACCAGTTTGCCGCCTTCCACTTCGCAGAATTCGTTGGTGGTGATACCACCGACGCTGGGCAGGTAGGCGAAGAACTTCACCGCGTTCCCCACGCAACCGGGCAGCATCATCGTGTCCCCATCGACCACTCCGACGACGGCATCGTCCAGCGGCATTTGTCGCGAGAGGGCACGGAAGGCATGGGCCAGGCCATGGCGCTTGCCAGTACCGCGGGCGCGCACCACCACCAGACGGATGCTACTGAGGTCTCGCACTTCACGGCGCAAAATCTGCTTGATGAAGTCCTCGTCGGCCTTCTCGACGATTGAAGCGATCACCGTGCAGGGCACCGGCAGGCGTTGCACCTCCTGAAACAACGCTTGATAGACCCGGTAAGTGGTATGGGTCGGTATACGGAAGCTGGTCACCACCATGAACAAGTGTGAGGGCAGGGCGGAGTCGCCCATTCGCTCCACGGCCCGTCGCATGAGTGGAAACTTCCAGTGCAGGAAATACATGCCGCGCACGTAGTGCATCACTGCATTGGCGTAGCGCCAGGCACCGAGCCCGCCGACGAGCAGGATGAACTTCTGATTGGTTGGGTCGAGGAGCTCGGGGTCGAGGCTGTCGCAGATCAACGCCAGGGTGCAGAACAGGAGCATCCAACCGAAAAACTTGGCTGCACTGGTTCGATCGAACAGACGGGCCGCAAACGAGGAACTCTTCCTCTTCTGATGCGGCCATTCTGGGTTCAATGGTTCCTTATCGATGCCCGCCATAACCTGACACTCGTCTATGAAAGTCGAAGAATGATTTTTGGCAGGTACATCGAAAACGGCTGTGGTCAGCCGATGGAAAAGCGCTTCACTGTCGAGGAGATACCCAGTCCGTGGAGGTACAACAGAGGTCTCTCTCGAAGCGCCCTATCTTGGCGATGCCTTGGCGGCACCGACGACTCTTCCAAAGCAAGGAGCAGACCAGATTAGTAAGAGGTACCCGAAAAAGTGGCAAAGTGCCGCTGCAAAAAAACACTGAATTTCCGTCAGCAGAATAAAAAGTCAAATAGAAACAACGGATTGAAAAGCGTCAGTTTCATGACTTTTTCTGAAGAAAAAAATAATACAGACAAAGTTTTGACAGCTGGATGAGTCGGACCGTACGGGCTAAACGCCTCAAAACTGCGCGCGCCGCACAATTAGGGGGCTTCGCGGGGGCCAGCAGAGGGTCACAGAAGTGCTGGACAGGTTCGCATGGCAGTCAGGCTCAGTTCACATTAAAAAAGCATTGAAGCGAGTCAGAAAGACCGAAAACGCAGAATTTGCACACCGTCGAAAGGATCGAAAAGGCTAAACCGACCGCGTCGCCTTGCTCACTCTGTAGCAGGCAGCCCAATCCGAGGGGGTCTTGCCAAACTGGCAGCGGAACCAGCGTGAAAAGTCTCCGGCCGAGGAAAAGCCGAGGAGTTCGGCGACCTCATACAATCGACGTTTGCTGTTGGCCAGGTACTCTTCGGCGAGTTCAGCGCGCACCGCATTGATGATCGTTGTGACACTTTGGCCTTCGGTCGCCAGGTGTCGATTAAGGGTGCGTCGATGCATGCCAAGGTGCTGGGCAACCCCATCGACAGAGCACAGTCCGCTGGGTAGCAGCATCTTGACGATCTGGCGTACCCGCTGCGATGGCTCGTCGCGCTGGTTGGCCAACTGCAGGTCCAGCGAGCGCTTCACCTCGCGGTGCAACGCGGGGTCAGCTGCGGGAATGGGCATGTCCAGGTCACGCGCGCGGCAAACGATGGCATTGAATTCCTGTGAAAATTCGATGGCTGTTCCCAGCACGCGATGGTGCACGTCAAGGCTGGCAGGTCGCTCGTGCGTAAAACTGACCCGCACAGGGCGGAACGTATTGCGTGTCAGCACGCTCAACGTGCGCAGTCCGATACCTGTCGACTGCTCGATAGCCTGGCGCCAGACCCCGTGATGACCCTGCATCTTCACACCCACATGCAGCAGCACCAGGTCGCCCATGTCTTCAAGTCGCAACTCCACTCCGGCGTTATGCAGCCGCATGTAGCGTGCGCACGATTGCAGGGCTGCGCGCAATGTCGGCTCTTCGCGAATGAGCAGCGCCAGCATGCCGAAGTTGGACAGTTGTCGCGTCTGCGCGAGCAACAATCCGAAAGCCTCTTGGCCGGACAGACGGGCCGACTCCTCCAGCAACCACCCCACCGAGTCGGTGCTGATCATGATATTCGGATCGTCGAGGACGCTGGCCGGCAACCTGGCCAGGCGCAACATGCGAAATGGATCGAGCCCCACTGAGCGCGAGACCTGCTCATAGTTGGTAAGGCTGGCACTTCGCGTCAGGGTGAACATAGATCTACATGTCCCAATTTCACAAGATTGTGTCCTGAGGAGCTTAGTGCAGGATGTCCTGTCACGGCTACCTTCATGCCAATAACGACAAAAAGATGAAGGTAGACATGGACACACGCACTGCAAAACGAATCGGCCAGCCGCTCGCGGCGATCACGCAAGTGGACGCCGACGATCCTGATGCATTCAACCACTGCTTTGCTGAACTCAACGGCATTCGCCTGCATTACATCGACGAGGGGCAGGGCCCGCTGGTCATCCTGCTGCACGGTTTTCCCTATCTCTGGTACATGTGGCGGCGACAGATCGTGGCATTGGCCGAGTCGGGATATCGCGTCGTGGTCCCCGATCAACGGGGTTTTGGCCAGACCGATCGGCCCGATGCGATTGAAGCCTATGACATGAGCCAGGCCGTCGGCGACATGGTGGGGTTGATGACGGCTCTGGGCGAAACGTCCGCGGTGATCATTGGACACGACTTGGGTGCCTGGGTGGCCCAAGCCGCGGCGATGCTGAGGCCGGATCTGTTCTGCGGTCTCGTGATGCTCAATACGCCGGTGCCTCCACGCGGCAAGGTCAAACCGACCGCAGGTTTACAGGCAATGGCAAAGGGCAGGGTGTATCACCACCTGTATTTCCAGCAACTCGAAAAGCCGGATCGCGAGTTGGCCTGCGATCCGAGAAAAACATTGCGTAGCGTTTTCTACTCAATCTCCGGCAGCGCTGTCGGGGCTGAACGCTGGCGTCTGTTCGTCGAGCCCGGTGAGCCTATCCTCAACGCGTTCACTGAGCCGAAGGGCGAGTTCCCGTCATGGTTGAGCGCGCGGGCGCTCGACTACTACGTCGCTGAATACACACGTACAGGGTTCACCGGCGCCCTGAACTACTACCGTTGTCGTGACCGGAACTGGGAAATCACAGCGTTTCTTGACGGTGCGGTGGTGCGCCAGCCGAGCCTGTTCATCGGTGGTGCTGCCGACCCTTCGCTAGAGCCGATCGAAATACGCAGCCTTTATGACCAGCTCGACAGCTATCTACCCGGATTACAGATGAAGGTTCTGCTGTCCGGCGTGGGCCATAGCGCCGCGGAAGAAAGCGCCGATCAAGTCAACGAACTGCTCCTGACGTTTCTCGGGCAGTTCTAACGATGGGGCGCTCCGGCGCCCCCATTCGCGTTTTTTCTCGGTAATGCCTGTTACTCAGTTGAATGCCGTCAGGTCTTTCGGGGCGATGTCATGCTGCTCGCAGTAAGCCAGATAGCGATGCAATCCTGATTTCCAGTTTTCGAGCGCGACGATGTTGTCGTTGCCGTCCAGGAACGCGAGATCGCCATTCACCTGAACCAGGGTGAGCACATAGCCGTCTGTGCTGCCCGTGCTGACGACTTCAGGCGTGTGAGTCGATCCGGCAGTCTCGTACACGATGCTGCCAGGGCCGGCGATCCAGTTATGTTCCTTGTATTTCCACTGGCCTTCGATCGTGTAGACCATCACCGTCCCCGTGTGGTGGTGCTTGGGCAGTTGCATGTCAATCGGCGACTTCATCATGACAATCCATTCACCACGAATCGGGTCAAGCTTGAAGTATTTCAACAGAACGTTTTCGGCATAGGGCGTAAAGGGTACCCACGGCAGTGATTCGCCATCGATGACGGCGGTGTCGACGTGTTCGTAGAACATGTTTATCTCCATTACGGCGTATCAGATCGAGTATTCGTCGGCAGCCACGGCCGCCCGACCCATCTCTGATGGTCGGGTGCCCTGGATATATCTGGAAGCAGTTCGAATCAGCTGAGCGGGGTGCCAGCGAGTGTGGCGCGCAGCATCTTTCTTGGCGCATTGCCGTAGTCAGCCACCGCGTAGTGCTGGACTTGCAGGTTGTCCCACATGGCAATCGTGTTGGTTCGCCACTTCAGACGTACCTGATATTCCGGAATCGCGGCCTGAGACGTCAGGTAGTTCATCAGGTGATGAGCCTCGGGCATGAAGTCCTGGCCGTAGCGGATGTCTTCGAAGTTGAAGAAGTTCGAGAAATGGGTGGTGAACGCGGAGTTGACGAACAAGACCTTTTCGCCCGTTTCCGGATGGGTAAGTACCACCGGGTGTTCGGCGGCAGGGTTTTTCGCGGCCATCGCATGGCGGTCGTCGCGTGGCAACTGGGCGCCAAAGGTATGCTCGGCACTGTGTTTGGCGTACAGACCGTCGATTCGTTGCTTGATGGCCTGTGGCAGGTTTTCGTAAGCCATCACCATGTTTGACCACAGCGTGTCGCCACCCGACTCCGGACCCATTTCGCAGCGCAATACCGCTCCACGGGGCGGTGCCTTCTTGTAGGTGACATCGGCATGCCAGAGGTTTTCGCGACTGGCCTTTTCGACATAGGTCTTGGGCTTGCTTGGGTCAAGGTTGCGATACAGCATCAACAGCTTGTCCGCCTCTGGATGGCTCGGCGCCAATGGATGACCTTCCAGCTCACCGAATTGCGCGGCGAACTGCTGTTGCTCCAGAGGGGTGAGGTCCTGATCGCGAAAGAACAGCACTTTGTGCTTCAACCACAGCGCCCTGATTTGTGCGATCAGCTCAGGGTCCCGGGTTGCATCGGCCAGGTTGATGTTGCTGAGTTCAGCGCCGATGGCAGGGGAGCAGATCTCCACCTTGATCGAATGCTGGCGCACTGACGACCGAATTATCGCGGGTGCCGAGGGAGTGAGGGGTGAAGGAGTGTCTTGGGTTGCGGCGACTGTTGTCATTGTTGTCTCCAATCCGTGCTGTACGGCGGTGCGCAATATTGAGCATCCGGTATAGGTAGCAGGCCCCTGCTGATGGGCAGAGGTGCCGGGGCCTATAGTAGGTAGACCGGATGGGACGCTATTGGCGTAGCAGGACAGTTTCTTCGCAAATTGGGACGGTTTCGGGCTTCATGCTGCCCTGATCACAGGGCACTGGCATCGTCTTCGTGTTCGTCGGCGAAGGCCATGAACACGTCCAGATCGAGTACATCCAGCTGGATCCGGGTAATGAAGGCAGAGAACGCCAGGTTGGCGGCGAGCCGACGTAAATCGCTGGCCCAGGCCGGAACGTGAATCGGTCCCTGGAGCCAGCCGGAGTCGAACAGTGGCGCCAGTCGCAAGGTGTCCCCCAGGCTGATGCGTCCCGCAAACAGATGGCTGACCAGTTCCGGTCGATTATCACGGATCGCAATGCGCAGCAGGGTGTGGACGCCGAGCAAACCGGTCAGGTACGCGGCATCCTTGGTAAACGCCGATCCACCACGCAGGTCGGCGCCGCGGAAAATCCGCTGGGTCGAGCGAAAGGACTCCTCTTGCGACTGACCGGCCGCGACAAATCCTTCGAACACCTGAATGAAATCGGCGCCGTCCAGCGCCTGCTGAACCCCAAGTACGCGCAGGGCCAGGCGCCGCAGGCGGTTGATGTCCATGCTGCCGGTGAACAGTTCGGCGAGGGTCGCGATGCCCTCTTGAGTCTGGGTCGTGCGGGGCGCCCCCAGGCCCAGGCTTTTGAGGTTGGGTTGGCGTGCACCGTTTTGTGCCGTTGCCACATGCACGAAGGCTTCGTGTTGCAATAACTGGTTCTTGTCCAGTTCCGAGAACATCGCGCTGGCGCGCAGGCGGATGCGGCTTGAACCGGCGATCGCCTTGGCCGCCAGGGTGGGATCGAGTGCGACGGTAATTCGACCCGGACCAAAGAACTGGTCCAGTTCCGGTTGCATCCAGGCGGCGAAGGCCTCGGCCGGGATATCCGCTTCGCTCGGCGGAATTCGGGTGCCGCCGAGCAAGGCATCGGTGGTATCGAGGAAAAATCGGGCCGCGTCCACCATGGTCAGTTTCAGGCGCGGATACTCAAAATCCGGGCGCCGATACAACGCTGACGAATATTGTGTGAACGCGGGGGTGCCAATGGCGCCCAGCATCCGTCCGGCCGTGGCATAGCTGCGCGCCGTCATGGCCAGGTGATGCCCGGCGGGGTGCTGCACATCGCAACGGCCAGCGAAATCTTCCAGGGCGACGATCCCGGCACTGTGATCGCGCGGGCGCAGCTCGACGCGGGGTAATCGTGCCTTACCGCCGCGCCAATGTTCCAGGAAGTCTTCCTCGACCCCAACCGGCCAGGCCAGGGCGTCCAGCACGCGGATCTTGCAGGCCAGGCCGGGCAGAGCGGCATCGAGTTCGGGCAGCGAGACGCTCATGGAGATCTCCTCGGCGGCGATGTTTCATTGCAAAAGCTTAGTCGCTGTCGATGGCCATTTTGCGATCTTTGCAGAATACGCTCCTTGCGGGACTGCCTTTGGGGTCCTATCGTCAGATCTCATGTGCCACGAAGCAATTTTGTGGGTAACGTCAGACACATTTCCCTGAACATCCTCGGTGGGCCTGAGACGCAACCGGGCGATTTCGAATTGGAGAAAGAATCATGATTCGCAAGCAATGTTTGAAAACTCTGGCGGCGCTGTTCCTGGTCGCCGCGGGTGTGCAGTCGGTGTCACTGCCGGCGTACGCGACCGAGCAGGGTGAGCAACGGCGTGAAGCACGGGATACCCGTCAGGACGGGCGCTCTACGGCACGACAAACCAAGGATGATTGCAGAAAGAGCAGTGACAAGACCAACGCCGATTGTCGTCAGGAAAAGCGCAGCACCAAGCAGGACACACGTCGCACAGCGCGGGACATCAAATACTGATCGTCAAGCGATTGATTCCCTGAATCATGTGCTACGCGGGTAGGCGATACGCAAGTATGGCAGCTAAACTCTGTTTCGCCGGGGTGAAAATGTCGCCTTGGGATGCCGATATCTGACAGGGAGCCGCCGGCCATGAGTGTCGAACAGAGTCGTTACAGTGCGCCTACCCTCCTGGTGGTCGATGACACGCCCGATAACCTGATGCTGATGACCGATCTGCTCAAGGATAAATACCGGGTCAAGGCCGCCAATAGTGGCGAAAAGGCTTTGCGGATATTGCAAGGCGATACGCTACCGGACCTGATCCTGCTCGACATCATGATGCCCGGAATGTCCGGCCATGAAGTGGCAGAGCGGCTCAAGCGCGACCCGCGCACCTGTGATATTCCGATCATCTTTCTGACGGCCATGGCCGGAACCGAAGATGAGATCCATGGCCTGGAGCTCGGAGCCGTCGACTACATCACCAAACCCATCAGACCGGCGCTGGTTCTGGCGCGGGTGGATACCCAACTCAAACTCAAGGCGGCGAAGGACTTCCTGCGCGATCACAACGACTATCTGGAAAAAGAAGTCGAGCGCCGGACCCGTGAAGTGACTGCGATCCAGGACGTGGCGATCCAGGCCATGGCTTCACTGGCCGAGACGCGCGATAACGAAACCGGCAACCATATCCGCCGGACTCAGCATTACATCAAGGTGCTGGCCGAGCATCTGCGCGATCATCCGCGTTTCAGTCCCTTCCTCAGCGAGGAGACCATCGAGCTGCTCTTCAAGTCGGCGCCGCTGCACGACATCGGCAAGATCGGCATTCCCGACCATATCCTCCTCAAGCCGGGACGCTTCACCGAGGAAGAGTTCGAGATCATGAAGACTCATACAACGTTGGGGCGTGACGCCATCCAGCATGCCGAGGATGCGCTCGGCATTCGCGTCGACTTCCTCGTTCTGGCCAAGGAGATTGCCTACAGTCACCAGGAGAAATGGGACGGCAGCGGGTACCCGCAGGGGCTGGCGGCTGACGATATTCCCATCAGCGCCCGGTTGATGGCGGTGGCCGATGTCTATGACGCGCTGATCAGCCGTCGGGTCTATAAATCCGGAATGCCCCACGAGCAGGCCGTCGAGATTATTCGGCAGGGGCGAGGCAGCCACTTTGATCCGGACATCTGCGACGCTTTCCTGGCCTGCGTTGAACAGTTCCAGGCCATTGCCGAGCGTTTCGCCGACTCCAATCAGGACATGGCAGCCAAACAGGCCGCCCTGGAACGTAGCGGCCAGACGCCTTGAACCCGGTACTTTCCACTCCCTTCACCCGTATTTTTATCAGGATCACGAGGACAGGCCATGGCCGGATTGCGCACCCTGCTTGAGCGCCTTGCGCTTCTGCACAAACTGATTCTGGGGTTTTCCGCGCTACTGCTGTTGGTGCTGGTGCTCGGTGTACAAAGCCTGCGGACCCAGCATTCGCTGGAGCAGGACATGCAGAAACTCTACCTGCAGGAACTGGTGGGCATGGAGTACTTGCATGAAGCGCGGGTTCAACTGCCCCATATGATGCAAGCACTGCAGCGTGCGGTAGGCACCGACAGCGCATCGATCCGCGTCGAATCCCTGCAGCAGTTGCGTGACATCCAGAATCGGCTGCAGCTCGCGCTGGCCCAGGCCAAAGTGACCCTGCGGCGTGCGGAGAATCTGGCACGTCTCGCCGAGTTCGACCTGTTGCTGCAACAGTTGCAGCGCCAAGGCGATCACGCCTTTCAATTGATCGATCAGGGCCAGCAGAGTCAGGCGTTGGTGCTGCTCAATAGCAGTGAGTTCCAGCAACTGGCTCAGCAGGCCGACACCCTTTTGTACGCGATCGCCCAGATCAAGGAAGCCTCGATTCGCGACACGGCCAAGGACATTGCCGACTATGCCGAACGCAGCACCCTGCTGACCTACATATTGTTGTTCGGAGGCCTGTCGCTGGCGCTGCTGCTGGCCTGGCTGGTCAGCCAATCGATACGCAATCCGCTCAACCGGGTGCGGGTGGCCGTGGACCAATTGGCCGCCGGGCAGCTGGATCAGCCGATCCCTCACACCGACATGAATAACGAAACGGGCGACCTGGCACGGGCCATCGCCAAACTGCAGAGCGAGTCCCAACAGCTGGAGCACCAGCGCTGGATCAAGTCGCATACCGCCCAGTTGCAGGTTGATCTGCAACAGGCTGAAACGCCCGCCGAGTTGGCGCAGGTGTTTCTGCAGTGCATGGCCGGCTTGCAGGGAATCTGCCAAGGGGTGCTTTACAGCGCGAACGAGGACGCCGGCACGCTGTCGCTGATGGGCCGTTATGCGACCGATGCCGAGCGACCGCCTGAGGCACAAGTCCTGTTCGGCGATGGTCTGTTGGGGCAGTGCGCGGTGGATCGTCAGCCACGTCAGTTTCAGGCGCTGCCGGAGCATCAATGGCGTTTGCACTCGCCGCTTGGCGAGATGACAGCGAGTTGTTTGCTGCTGCAACCCATCGTGCGCGGCGAGCGGCTGCTGGGCGTACTCGAACTGGCCGGTCTGGAGCCGTTGGGCGAGCGCGAATTACAGCTGTTGCATGAGGCCACGCCACGCCTGGCTGCCGCGATGGCGATTCTGGAGCGTAACCAGGCGGTCAAGACGCTGTTGGCAGAAACCCGTCGCCAGGCCAATGAAATGGCGGAACAGGCGCTGCAACTGGAAGAACAGGCCAAGGCGCTCGAAACCCAGCAGTCGGCCTTGCGTGCGACCGAGGCCTGGTATCGCGGGATCATCGAAGCGGCCCCGGACGGCATGCTGGTGGTGGATGCCGACGGAAAGATCCTGCGAACCAATCGCCAACTGGATCAACTGTTCGGTTACGCGGCCGGTGAGTTGATTGGCGAGAAAATCGAACGTCTGGTGCCCGTCGCCAGTCGAGAGCACCACGTGGGTCTGCGCAAGGAGTTCGTGGCCCACGGCGACACTCGACAGATGGGAAGCTATCTGGATGACCTGCAAGGCGTGCGCAAGGACGGTAGCCACTTTTCGGCCGAGATCAGCCTGTCGCACCTGCCGAGTCTGGACGGGGGTGAAACCTGCGTGTGCGCTTCGGTGCGCGATGTCAGTGAGCGCCGTCAGTTGCAAGCGGCGCTCAAAGCCAGTGAGTCCCAGTTGCGCGCTGTGCTCGACAGCAGCCCGGTGGCCATGGTGATCAGAGACTTCGATGGGCGTCCGAGCTACTGCAATCCGCAGTTCAACAGTTTGTTCGGAACCCGTCTGGCGGAACTGGAGGGGACGGATCCGGCGCAGTTCTGGGTCGACCCGCAGGCACGCCAGCGCTTTCTCGCTGCGGCCTCGCAAGGTCAGGTGCTGAATTTCGAGACCACGATGCAGCGCGCCGGTGGTGAACGCTTTGACGTACTGGTGTCGGCTGTCTCGATGACACTGGGAGAGCGGGGCATGGATGCCAATTGGTACTTTGACATCACCGATCGCAAGACCGCCGAGGCCGAGGTGCAGCGCGCACGCGAGGCCGCGGAGGAGGCGACCCGGGCCAAAAGCGACTTCCTGGCCACCATGAGCCACGAAATCCGCACTCCGATGAATGCCATCATCGGCATGAGCCACCTGGCGTTGCGAACCGAACTCGACCACCGGCAGCGTAACTACATCGAGAAGGTCCATCGCTCGGCCGAAAGCCTGCTGGGCATCATCAACGATATCCTCGACTTCTCCAGAATCGAGGCCGGCAAGATGAACCTCGAACACATTCCCTTCCATCTCGAGGACGTGCTCGACGGCTTCGCCAGCATGATTGGCCTGAAAGCCGAGGACAAAGGTCTGGAATTGCTGTTCAACACGGCACCTGAACTGCCGACTGCGTTAGTCGGCGATCCGTTGCGCCTGGGCCAGGTGCTGATCAACCTGGGCAACAATGCGACGAAGTTCACCGAGCAGGGCGAGATTGTTCTCGGTGCAGAACTGCGAAGCGCCGAAGGTGAGCAGGCGCAACTGCATTTCTGGATGCGCGACAGCGGGATCGGCATGAGCGCCGAGCAATGCTCGCGCATGTTTCAACCGTTCAGCCAGGCCGACAGTTCCACCACGCGTAAATACGGCGGCACCGGGTTGGGCCTGGCCATCTCCAAGCATCTGGTGGAGCTGATGGGCGGGACCATCTGGGTGGAGAGCGAGCCGGGCATAGGGTCCACTTTTCATTTCGAGGTAAGCGTGGGCGTGCAGCGCGACGCCTATCTACGCCGCATGTTGACCGCCGACGAGTTGGTGGGTAGCCGTGTGCTGGTTGTCGACGACAACGCCACGGCGCGCGAGATTCTGTCCACCATGGCGCGCGGTTTTGGTGTCGAAGTGGACGTCGCGCAAAGTGGTCGAGCCGCACTGGCCATGTTGGTGGAAGCCGAAACCAAGGGGCTGCCCTATGACCTGGTGCTGATGGATTGGCGCATGCCCGGCATGGATGGCGTGGAGACGGTGCGGCAGATGCAGGCCGCCAAACTGGTGAAAACGCCGTCAGTGATCATGGTCACTGCTTTTGGTCGCGAAGAGGCTCGCGAAGAAGCCAGCCGGCACGGCATTCAATTGCCGGTGGTACTGACGAAACCGGTGACGCCGTCGACGTTGCTGGAGGCGCTGGGCACCGTGCTGGGAAAAATCCCCCACGTCGACACCCGGGCCAACAAGCGCACCGACCAGAGCACCAGCGCCATGGCCAGCCTGCGTGGCGCGCGACTGTTGCTGGTGGAAGACAATGAGCTGAACCGCGAACTGGCGTGTGAACTGCTGGAGAGCGCCGGTATCGAGTTGTTGCTGGCCAATCATGGCAAGGAAGCGCTCGACCAGTTGGAGCGGGACTCGGACTTCGATGGTGTGTTGATGGACTGCCAGATGCCGGTGATGGACGGGTACACCGCGACCCGCAAAATACGCGAGCAGCCTCGTTGGGCGAATCTGCCGGTGATCGCCATGACCGCCGACGCCATGGCGGGGGACCGCGAACGGGCGCTTGCCTGCGGCATGAACGATCACATCTCCAAACCCTTGAACGTCGAAGACATGTTCGCCACGTTGGCCCGGTGGATACATCCGGGAGCGGGTCGCGGCGCTCCTGTTGCCGTCATTTCGCCGCTGACGACGGAGTCTACAGACGTGCTGCCGGCCAGCCTTCCCGGTATTGATTTGAGTGCAGGCCTGAGCACGTGTATGGGCAAGGTTGAGCTCTACTTGCGCCTGCTGCGCAAGTTTTGCGCCAGCCAGCAGTCTTTTAGCGCCGAGTTCCTGGCGGCCCGAGCTGACAGCGATCCGAAGGTGGCAATCCGATTGGCCCACACCTTGCGCGGGACGGCCGGTAACATCGGTGCGATTGAACTGGCGAACGACGCCGGCGTCCTGGAACAGGCGTGCCTGAACGGTGGCGCAGGGCAGGACCTGACAGATTCGCTGGTGGAGGTCGAACGCTGCCTGGCCATCGTGCTGGAAGGATTATCGGTGCTGACCGAACCGACAGCGCCCATAGACGCCGTCACCGCACCCTTCAACAGCGAATGGCAGGCGCAATTGGCCCACGTCCGGCATCTGCTGGCCGAGAGCGACACCCTGGCGCTGACCGCCCTGCACGAACTGCAGGGTCTGGCGTCAGGCCCTCGGGTCGTCGAGCAGTTGCACCGGGTTGTTCAGCAAGCGGAGAGCTTCGATTTCGATCAGGCACTGGAGTTACTCGAAAACCTGTCTTGATCCATTCTGGGGGGAATGGTCGGAAACTTCGACACGCTGGCTGAACCGGGCTTTACTGAAATCAGGCGTGCAGATTGCCGTGGGGTCGTAACCATAGGCGGGTTCCTGAGGTCAGAACACATCCAGCGAGGACGAGCCTTTGCCCATCTTCCGGTTCATTCCCGCCGTGTTGGTCGCACTGGTGCTCGCTGGCTGTGCCACCCCCACGCGTTTGCCCCATGACTACAGCTCGGTGATGCCTGCCAGCGAATCGGCTTTCGGGCGCTCGATCCAGGCGCAAGCCGCACCGCAGGAAGGGCGCTCCGGATTTCGCTTGCTGCCCAACAGCAGTGAAGCGTTCCGGGCGCGCGCCGAGTTGATCCGCAATGCGCAAAAAAGCGTCGATCTGCAGTACTACATCGTGCACAACGGTCTCAGCACCCGGGCACTGGTGCGTGAAATGCTGCTGGCCGCCGATCGCGGTGTACGCGTACGCATCCTGCTCGATGACACCGCCAGTGACGGCCAGGAAGAAGTCATCGCTACATTGTCCGTGCACCCGAACATCCATATCCGTGTGTTCAACCCGTTGCATCTGGGACGCAGCACCATGGTGACCCGAGCCATGGGCCGTCTGCTCGATCTTTCCCAACAGCACCGGCGCATGCACAACAAACTGTGGCTGGCCGACAACAGTGTCGCCATCGTCGGCGGTCGTAACCTGGGCGATGAGTATTTTGACGCCAAGCCCGACCTAAACTTCACCGACATGGACCTGCTGTGCATCGGCCCGGTTGCCGGGCAGTTGGGCGTGAGCTTTGATCAGTACTGGAACAGCACCCTGAGCCAGCCGATCAGCGACTTCCTGATCAACAAGCCAACCGCCGAAGACCTGGCCAAGAGCCGCCAGCGTCTGGATCAATCGCTCCTGACTTCGCGTACCGAGAACAAGGCTTTGTACGACCATCTCATGACCTACCGGTCCAAGCCGCAACTCGCCACCTGGCGCAAGCAACTGATCTGGGCCCACGGCAAGGCAATGTGGGACGCCCCGAGCAAGGTACTGGCCGACGACGAGCCGGCCCGCTCGCTATTGATGGCCACGCAACTGCGGCCTGAGCTAGATAGCGTCGATAAAGAACTGATCATGATCTCGGCGTATTTCGTCCCGCAGCAGCCGGGCATGCACTATTTGCTCGGTCGTGCCGATGCCGGTGTGGAGGTACGCCTGTTGACCAACTCGCTGGAAGCTACCGACGTGCCAGCGGTGCATGGCGGCTATGCGCCTTACCGCAAGACCCTGCTCGAACACGGCGTGAAGCTCTATGAGCTGCGGCGCCAGCCGGACGACCCCGGTCGCGCTTCATCGTTTGGCTTCAGTGGTGGCTCGGACTCTAGCCTGCACACCAAGGCCATGATTATGGACCTGCAAAAAGTGTTCATCGGCTCGTTCAATTTCGACCCGCGTTCTGTGTTTTGGAACACCGAAGTTGGGGTGCTGGTCGACAGCGCCGAGTTGGCCGGCTACGTGCGCGAGCTGGCGCTTGAGGGCATGGCGCCTGCGATGAGTTATCAGGCCCGACTGGAAAAAGGCGAAATCGTCTGGGTCACGGAGGACGACGATCAACTGCATACCTTGTACGAGGAACCCGGCGGAACATGGCGCAGTTTCAAAGCCTGGCTCAGCGACAAAATCGGTCTGGAGAAAATGCTCTGATCGGTGCGGACCGGATCAGCGGAAACAAATTGTCATGAAATGCTAACGCGTTGTCGCCGATAGAAAGGTTGACATGCTGCGCGTCGATAAACTCCTCCCTACGAACTGCGTGGCAATCCCCCATTTCGATCTTCGATCGGCCGTGCGCTGCCCGGCCGAATGACCTTCAGTCGTAAGGAAAATAACAATATGAGTGCAGAGCGACTTAAAGGCGATCTTAACGCCGAGCTGACCGGTGTAAGTGCCTTCGATGCCATCCAGGATGACGGCCCGTGCAACGGGAGCAGGCAACAGCACAAAGCGCATTTCAAACCCGATCAGGATATTTTCCAGTCGGATTACATAGCCTTTGATTTACGCTTCGGTGGTTCTGACGATCACTGACAGAACTCATGGTGTTCGAGGTGTCTGCGGCTCGACGGCGGCTCTCGAGGCTTTGCCCACCTGGGTTTGAATCTCGTAGGCGGGCGCCTCGACGGCTGAGTAATCACGGGTGTAGCGAGTGGCAAACTCGCGAACGCCCCATTGCTGGTATTGCTGCACGTGCTTCAACTCATGTGCCCAGAGCGCGACATTGTTGAGTGCATCTTCAGTGTCGCGAAAGACGATGATGTCTACCAGGGTGACGGCATTGATATCGGGATTCTGCAGCAGGGTGTTGGCAGCGTTCAGCTCCGTTTCATCACCGACCTTGTAGCGAGCCGAGTCGAGCACTTGAATGTCGTAGTAGGGTTCGAGTTGGGCCCGGATGTTCAGCGGGATGGGTAGAACATCGCCCGTTGCCGCGTTGTTGCGCGACATCACGATCCAGTTCTCCAATCCCGAGGCCGCCAATTGGTTCATGTCTTTGAAGATCGTCCCAAAGTCCTCTTCGGAACCTGGCGCACAAAAGCAGGCGACCACGCAGACTTGATACTGCCCGGTCGGGCAGGCGAGTGCAGACGACGTGGCGCCACCGCAAAAGAGCAGTAACGCCCACCGGAAAAATTGGCGCGAAAAGACAGCTGACAAAAGGCTCTCCAAGGGCAATGACGGTCGGCAGGTGATCATTCGGGCGCGTGGCGCCGTTGTCCAGACCCGCGTTGGACCGCTGGGCGACGGTTCGATTCCTTGGAGGCCATATCTTTTTCAACCCTTTCACGAAGGACGGCAATCGGCCCAAAAAACTGACGTCGAGAGAATCAAGGGAGCGGAGTCGAAGAGGGCGCGGACGCCTCAAACGTAGTTCCGCAAGGCTTGTTTCAATTGGTCGACGACGTGTGCTTCGACGGCGCCTTCACTGACATTTGTCCCAAACGCTGCGCAACAAGCCGAGGGGTCGCCGTCGCTGATGCGGTAAACAGCAATGACACTTCCAGGCCCGCAGCCTGTGTGTCCGCACAGGATCAAGCCGCCTTCAGTTGTGCCCTGCATTACACCAAGGCCATATCCCGGTGTAACCCATGGACGTCCGGGAATCGGACCGCCCAATGTTCGTGCGGTCTGCATTGCCTGGAGCAAGTCCGTGGGGAGAAGGTGTCCGGTGAGCAGTCGATCCAGCAATAGCGCCGCTTGTGAAAGAGGACCGATCAGCAGGCCGTGATAGACCCAGGCGGGGTCATAATTCGGTGGGTTTCCAGGAGAGGCTTCTGCTAAATCTGCTCGCGTTTTAGCGAAGCGAACGCTCGACAAGCCTAAGGGCGTTAGTGCACGTCGACTCACGGCCTCTTCAAGCGCAAGATCAGTCACCCGTTCGATCAGTTTTCCAATCAGCCAGTAACCGACATTCGAGTAGTGCCAAGCGGTTCCGGGACTGTATCGAAGTCGAGCACCCTCAAGGCGCTGCATCATTTCATCTGCCGACCAGGCTGGCTCATTGTTCGCAACGGCAGTGTGATACTCCGCCAGTTCGCCATAATCGGCGAGACCGGCCTCATGCCGCAGTAACTGGCGCAACGTGAAAGGTTGATCGAGGATCGGATCGTCCAGTCCCACCAGCCCATCACGCACCAGAGACAGTGCCGTCACGGCCAGGACTGTTTTGGTAAAGCTCCACCATGGGACCGAGCGTTCTGATGGGGCCGGCGTGAGTGACTGGCCATTCGATACAAGTGAGCTCAGCATTGATTTCCCTGGGTGTTGAACAGATCGACAGCTCAACACGGTATCTCATTCGCCCTCATCCTTGAGGCGGCAAAGTCAAATAGAGCCATTTGTACCGTCCAGACCTGCATTCGATCTTGCTGTGGACGAGCCCCTTTACCTCTGTCCTTAGTCCTTAAAATAACCTGGTTATTTCATTCAAGATCCGATCCTGGATTTGAGTACTGGGCCTTTGGCGATAAGCCACTGCTAAAAAAGCAACGCCTTCGTAGTCGCAGCGGATCGAAAAAGTCATGCCTTCACGAAATCCAAAGACTGATCTTTCTCCTGCATCAACAAAGTATCTCGCTTTTGTAAGTGCCGCTCGGGCGTGTTTCAGGCAGTCAGTCTGGCTAAGCGAGTGTCGTATCCAGCTGGTCGTGACACGCACAGAGGAAGTCTCGCTATCATCGATAGGTGGTCGAGTCATTTCTTTATTGGGTGTATTAATATTATCGTTGCTGCTGCAAGCGATCAGCCCTATTGAGATAACAGAAAGTAAAAAGCCAAAACGGAGTCTCGAATGCTTGAGTGCGTTTCGCATCCTGGGGCGTTCCTGTGACGATGTGCAATGAATGAAATTGCAATTATTAACGTAATAGCGGGTTTCTGATTTTTTGCTACCTGTGATCGGCGAATGCGACCAGTGGTCGTAGATGGCTCGTCCTGTGGTTTTTCTCGAGAGATAGGCTGACTCACCGAACGTTCGGGCGAATCATGTCGCCCATAGGGTGAACAATGCCACTCAAAAAAGCAGCCTGGGTCACGACCCATGTGTCGATATTACGTTAGCTCAAGTCGCTCTAATGCATAATCCTTACCCTCCAGGGTAAGTTCAAAGACGGTGGAGCCGAACGTCCCTCGTGTCACTTTTCGCCTGACTAGACGTTTAACCTGAAGTTGATTTAAACCGGTTTCAACTTCTAACGTACTGAGCGAAACAAGTTTGCAAACCGAGTCTAAATTTGCAACTTTTCTGAAGTTTGCATGGTAGGCCAACGCCTCCATCAGTAGCGTTTGGTTATCCGTCAATTGCGGAAACTGAGGGTTGTTCATTTTGTAAACTTTTCGTTCTATCTCATGTAACTCGCCGTTAGCGCCGTCAGTGAAGCGGGCGTAGTAAAGCGCGACAGACAGCGTGCTGATTAAAATCGCGACAAGCATCAGCGCAGACCAATTCGGCATTGGCGTTTCCAGCAAAAGCCAATCCCGAAAACGTAGCAGCCAGCCCTTGGTCTCGGCTAACAACGTCAGGTCGAACCAGGTGTCGAGCAGCTTCATGGCAACCCAAACGATAAGGAACCCACCCGCCGAGCTAGCCATAGCCTTGAATGTGAATGGGACATGCTTGCCTTGTGCGGCCATGCTGCTCGCCTCTGTAGAAACAGATGCTGTGAGCATAGCAAGGGCAAAAAATCGTGGAGCAACACTTGAAATATCAGGCCCAAGATCGCCGCAGGATCTGGCTCATGGTGAATTCTTGACTGACCTGTTCACTACCTTCTTCGCGAAGGGTGACAACTCGACTGACTGAACCATTCGTTTTCTATCTGGCTCCATATCGATTCGAGATGGAGGAGTCGCTTGCATGCAATTCTTCAAGGATCTCTAGAAAAAGCTCTGCGCTTCGTGACAGAGGGCGAGAAGCCTCGGTTATTGCGCAGATGGTGTTATGGAACACGGGGCTGTCCGGTAACTCCCGCAAGTCGAAGCGCGGGGCAATGAGTTCGACATAATGCTCCGGTAGCAGCCCGGCATAGCCTCCACCTTCAACAAGCATCGCGATCGCTTCCAGTCCTGCGGCTTCGGGCCCACGTTCAAAACCATGCGCAGCCAGCGTTTCTTCGACGAAGGGATGCGGTCGATAAACCAATTGAGGGCGAAGCTGTTTCTCGCTCCGCGCTTGATTCGCCACATACACGCGGTGCTCTTCGACGAACAGCTTTTGGTAATGAAAGACTCGCTCTTTTCTGTACATCCCACGAATGGCCACCTGCACCCGGCGTTCGCGCAGTGCCTGGTTCAAATTGGCAAAGGTCATCACGGCGACTTCTGCCTGAACATTAGGTGCCCGTCGTCTCAGTTCTTTCAGCGCTTCGGTCAGTCGGCAATTCGGATCGGCGAGCATGTGCTCGACAGTACCAATCGAGACGGTGCCGGATATCACAGCACGTACCGCATCAATTTCAGGCTTGATTCGTTCAAGAGAGTTGAGGGCATTAGTCGTCAACTCCAGCGCCACCCTCCCTGCCGCGCTCAGCTTGAAACCTGCCGGACCTCGCTCGCAGAGGCGCACACCCAAGCGCTCCTCTACCTCCTTGATATGCCTGCTGATGGAGGCTTTGGTCATATTTAGCCGGCGTTCAGCCGCAGCAAATCCACCGGCTTCAGCGGCAGCACAGAAAATACGCAGAGAACGTAAGTC
Source organism: Pseudomonas sp. Irchel s3b5 (assembly GCF_900187435.1). Classification (NCBI taxonomy): domain Bacteria; kingdom Pseudomonadati; phylum Pseudomonadota; class Gammaproteobacteria; order Pseudomonadales; family Pseudomonadaceae; genus Pseudomonas; species Pseudomonas sp. Irchel s3b5. The sequence goes on along the minus strand of NZ_FYDY01000001.1, from coordinate 421,408 downwards.
ACGCTCGGTCAGGTCGAATCGGTTCATGGGAAAAAAGGTATCAGATTCCAAGACCATATTGCCAATAAAGTGATTTTACTTGTGCTTTCGCGCTGGCTAATTTGGTTCCAGCAACCTTCACAAATACAACACTCCAAGAAATGGGGGACCGCATCATGACAACACTCAGTCGCCGAAGCATCGTCAAAACCGTGCTCTTGACCTCGCTGGTTATCTGCACATCAAGCTTCGCATTAGCCCAGGCAGGTACGCTGGCCGACATCAAGCAGCGTGGCAAGCTGACAGTGGGCACCGAAGCCGCTTACGAACCTTATGAGTTCGTTGAAAACGGCAAGGTGGTGGGTTACGGCCACGATATTCTGGAACTGATGGCCGCCAAACTCGGCGTCGAGCTGGAGCAGTTGAACTTGCCGTTCAACGGTTTGCTTCCCGGATTGATGAGCAACAAATTTGATTTCGTGGCCACTTCCGTCGGGATCACACCGGAGCGTGCCAAACGGTTCGCATTCAGTCAGCCCATCGGTATTGTCCGCTCATTGTTCGTCGTCAAGGCGGACAACACCACTATCAGCAAGCCCGAGGATGTAGCAGGCAAAGTGGTGGGAACCCAGATGGGTTCTTCAGCCCAACAAGCACTGCAGGAATACGAGCGAGCACTCAAGGCCGGCAAAGGGCAGGGCTACGCTGACCTCAAACTGTTCCAGGGCTATCCCGATGTCGGCTTGGCGATTGCCAATGGCTCGATCGATGTGGGTGTTCTACCCAGCAACGTATTGGCTGTGCAAATGCGTCGCCAGCCAGACGTTTATAAGACGGTTGGCGAAGTCGGCGATGCCAAGCTGTTGGCTTGGGTAGTCAATGCTAAAAATCCTGAAGTACGCACCTTTATCAACGAAACCCTTGATGATATGCGTGCGACGGGCAAGTTGGCGGAACTGCAAAAAAAATGGTTCGGCGAAACGATGACATTACCGACTTCAGGGTATCTGCCTGAAGCGGCCCTCTAAAGGGAGGGTCAGGTAATGACGAGCTGGTTGAGTACACACACCGCGCTGGGACCCTTTTTCGATGGGCTACTACAAGGAGCAGCGACAACACTTATCGCAAGTAGCCTGGCTTTTCTGATAGGGCTCGGGCTCGGCGTCCTTTTACTTCTCCTTAGAGTCGCAGCAGGACCAATTTTCCGATACGCAGTGATGGTCTACGTCAGTGCCATCCGCGGCACACCGTTGTTGATCCAGTTGCTTATCGCGTATTTCGTTTTGCCGAGCCTGATCGGTATTGAGCTGACACCACTCGAAGCGGGGATCCTCGCCCTGTCTTTGAACACGGCGGCTTACATCAGTGAAATCCTGCGAGGCGCTTTGACTTCGATTCCTGGAGGTCAGGTGGCTGCAGCCCAGGCACTGGGAATGCGCGCTCATCAAAAGTGGCGTTACGTGCTGTTGCCGCAGATGTTCCATCGTTCCATTCCGCCGCTGACCAACGAGTACACCGTACTGCTCAAAGCCTCATCGCTGCTGTCGGTCATCGCTGTCAGTGAGCTTGCGACCGTGGCTCGTAACGCGACGCTGCAAAGCGATCTGCCACTGCAAGTGTTCAGTGCAACAGCGATCGTTTACTTCCTTATTCTGCTGTGCGCTTCGTCGATCTCGCGACTCATCGAGCGCCGCATTGCCAAGGTAATGCCAAATGCCCATTGATATTGAAGTGATCAGCCACGCAATCCCGGCGTTGCTGCAGGGGCTGAAAATCACCGCGACGGTCAGTGCCATAGGAATTCCGCTGGGGATGTTGATCGGTGCTTTGTTCGCTTACATGGCCGATGCCCAGCATTGGTTGCCAAGGCTGTTTGCCCGTTGTTATGTCGAACTTGTCCGAAATGTTCCATTCCTGATCGTGGTGTACCTGCTGTTTTTCGGCCTGCCGCAGCTAGGAGTGCAAGCCTCATCGTTTGCGATCGCCATTGGTGCCACGGCGTTCTACACGGCCGGATATTTCAGTGAAATCCTGCGTGCCGCCTTGAAGAGCGTGCCTGCCGGCCAGGCGCGTGCAGCGCGGTCGCTGGGGTTTTCCGTCTGGCAGGTTCAGCGCTACGTGGTCGTACCGCAAAGCTTCGGCTACCTGATCCCGCCTACGACCAGCCTGATCATCATGATGTTCAAGGACACCGCGATCTTCTCGGTAACCAGTCTTCCTGAGCTGACCTATCAGAGCAACCTGATGACCGCTGACACCTTCGCCTATCTCGAAGTGTTAGGCACCGCTGCATTGCTCTATTGGCTGTCGAGCATTGTCCTCGATGCGCTTGGCCAAGCACTGGAAGCCCGTGAAAGACACTGGCGGCATCGCTAGAAAATCCCATCATTTAGGAGTTTTTATGAAGAACCTGACCGTCGCCCCACGTACCAGCCATCAGACCCTGCTTTATTCAGAACTGATGACCGATCTGGACAACCTTCAACAGGCGGATATTGCGGTGCTTGGCATGCCTTTTGGTTCGCCTTACGGCCCGCGCTCATATACCAACGACCAGACCAATGCACCACTAGCAATACGTCAGCTCACTGACCGTATGGTGCGTGATCCACGGCATTATGATTTCGATATCGATGGCCCGTTGCTGCAAGGCCGTAGCGATATCCGATTCATCGATTGTGGTGATGTCTTGCCAGATGTCGCCAAACCGGGTGAGCACTATGAGCGTGCCGAGCAGGCCGTACGCCAGCTTCTCAAAGCCGGAGCGCTACCCGTCATCCTTGGCGGTGACCACGGAATTACTACGCCGGTTTTACGGGCCTACGACAGTCTCGACCCGATCACCATCATCCATATCGATGCGCACCTTGACTGGCGCGACGACGTGAACGGGATTCGGGAAGGGTTGTCCAGCCCAATACGTCGAGCCTCCGAAATGGCCCATGTCGGCCAAATCTTCCAGATCGGACTGCGCGCCCAAGGTAGCGCACGCCCCGAAGATCTTGAGGTCGCGCGCGAGTATGGTGCGGAGTTAATCAGTGCCTATGAACTGCATGAGATCGGCATGGACGCAGTACTTTCGCGAATTCCCGATGGTGGGAACTACTACTTGACCATTGATGCCGACGGCCTCGATCCAACCATCATGCCCGCTGTAGATGGTCCGGCCCCAGGTGGCGTGACTTTTTTACAGGCACGCAAACTCATTCACGGATTGGTGAAAAAAGGACGGGTAGTCGGTATGGATATCGTTGAAATCCAGCCGGGTAAAGACAACGCAAGCAACCTCACCTGCGTGACGGCGGGACGCTTGATTGTCAATCTGATCGGCGCCTCTATTCGCGCGGGGTACTTCGACAAATGATTCAGACTAACGCCGCAGTGGCATCGGTTTCCCGCTTCTCTGCAGATGTTCAGCCACACTGCATCAGAATGCGCGGAATCAATAAATGGTACGGAAATTTGCAAGTCCTCAAAGACTGCTCGACGCACGTGAGTAAAGGCGAAATTGTAGTGGTGTGCGGGCCTTCAGGTTCAGGCAAGTCGACATTGATCAAGACGGTCAACGGACTTGAGTCTTTTCAGAAAGGCGAAATCCTGGTGAATGGGCAATCGATCGGCAGTGCAAAAACGGATCTGCCAAAGTTGCGCCAGCAAGTGGGTATGGTGTTTCAGCATTTCGAGCTGTTCCCCCATATGTCGATCATCGAGAACCTGACGTTGCCACAAACGAAGGTGCTCCATCGTCCGACAAACGATGCGAAAGCCAAAGGTCTGGCATTGCTTGAACGTGTGGGCCTCAGCGCGCATGCCCACAAGTATCCGGCACAGCTCTCTGGAGGTCAGCAGCAGCGTGTTGCCATCGCCCGGGCGTTATCGATGGATCCGGTCATCATGCTCTTCGATGAGCCAACCTCGGCGCTGGATCCTGAGATGATCAACGAGGTGCTGGACGTAATGGTGTCGCTAGCCAAGGACGGCATGACGATGATGGTGGTCACCCATGAGATGGGCTTTGCTCGACGGGTGGCAGATCGGGTGGTGTTCATGGAAGAGGGGATGATCATTGATGACACATCCTCTGAAGCATTCTTTAACGGGACATCTTCGGAGCGGGCAAAACTCTTCCTGTCGAAAATACTGGGGCACTAAGTCCAGTAATGTATTCAGCGTTGAACACAGAGTCAGTCAATTAAAGCTCAGTCAGCAGGAATCGATAATGGATCACTCTGCTGACTGACGCATTTCGTATCAGATTTGCTTCGCATCGTGTAACAAGATCTGCGACCGACAGTGAAACGACCTTAATGCGGCCATCCACTTCAGATGGAGGTTTGCAAGGTCGGCTACTGGTCGGTTTCCGCCTGTCGTGAAGGGCAAATAACGGCCACGCCGGCAGCCCGTACGTCAACGCAAGTTCCAAGGCCGGTTACAAGGGGTATAACAGAACAAAGGGCGGTTCACCCAGAATGAGCCCTGCAAAGGCAGCACCCGGGCCAGGCGCCCCAGGCCCGATCGGCGCATTCGGCGCGGAGCGATGTGATGAGTTCCAGAGCACGGCGATGGGCTCGCAAGAGCCTTCTTGGCTGCATCGAACTGGCCTTGCTGGTCACTCCACTGTGCGCCAGCGCCATGTTCAAGTGCCAAACCAGGGACGGCGCTATCAGCTACACCAGCCAAGCCATCGCCAGCGCCCGCTGCACTCGCCTGAATGGCATGACGGGCGCCGGTGCCAAGGCAATGGCCCTGCCGCTTGTGCGGGACGACGACTCAGGCGCGGTGCGGATTCGGGTGTTCACCTTCATCCACAGGGGTGTTCGTCAATATGTCAGCCGGCGCCCCGTCGGGATCTCCGCACGGGTCGATGCCCTTGAGCTATATGTCATCAAGGGCTGCTATCTGTGCATGGCGCCGAAGAATTTCAAGGTTGCCTCACTGCGCCTGGACACCCAATCCTATCGGCGGGAGATCGAAGCCGCTTCGGGTCATTATGGTGTCGACAGGGCGCTGGTCCGCGCAGTGATACATGCCGAATCGGCGTTTCGGCCTAACGCCATTTCCGAGGCCGGTGCCCAGGGGTTGATGCAGTTGATGCCCGCCACCGCCCAGCGCTTTGCCGTGGACGATCCGTTCGACGCACGACAGAACATTCGTGGCGGCGTGCGCTACCTGGCCTGGCTGCTCAAGCGCTTCAACGGCAACCAGATGCTGGCGTTGGCAGGCTACAACGCTGGCGAAGCGTCCGTGGTCGAGTACAACGGGGTGCCTCCCTACGCCGAGACGCAATCCTACGTCACCCTCGTGCAGTCCTTGACCGAGCGCTATCGCAACCAGCGCTAGTACCGTAGGGCGCATAACCCGGAACAGGCCGGCGCAGCGAACTTCGCCTAACGGGCATCGAGGACTCTATAGATCTCAGAAGTCACCTGCATCGTTGCGTCTTCGATCGTTCCTTCATTACGGCATAGAACCCAGCCGTGATCTGCAATCGCTCGCTCGAATGCTTTGGTACAAGCGACATGTTCTTCCAGCTTATGGATCACGGTACTGCTCAGCCCACGCCGTCGTGCCGTTGCCCTGGCCCATGAAATATCAGGGGCGGTGACAACCCCGACATGCAGGTCTGGCACTCGCACGTTTCGATCAATGTTCAACTGGAGAATCTCTGCAAACGGGACTATTCGGCGAAACGCGGCGTCAGACGGGTACCAGCGATCGATCAGGATGATGCTGCCTGGTGGCTGTTTAGTCAGCACGTGCTGGGAAATCCAGGTACGGCTATCAGCAAAGCGCTCACAAACCCTCAACTCCAGATCCCGGGTGGGATTTCTGACGAGCCTGTTCACGAGGGCCATTGTTTCGCCCCTATCGGGATCGCTTTTTTGCTCGCAAAGGCGGATCACCTTTTTGTTGTCTGCCCTCAGTACTTTCGTAATGGCCTCCAGCAGTGTGGTTTTGCCGGTTCCCTTGGGCCCATCTAGAGAAACAAACAGCGGACGATTCATTCTTCAAACAACGATTGATATACGGTTTTTTTTGCCCGGTTCGTCCGCTGGAATTGCTTGGCGCAATGACGCGAATCGAGAGGAGGGTGCTATGAACAGAGATTGATGAACACTCTAACCTGATTTCTGGCTAATCCGGGATGCTCGGCCCCCCACTCAGGGCAAATATCTGGCGCTGCAGCGAGGTGCGCGGCCGATATTCTACTGGTCACGACGGTGCTGACTCAGCGACACCACCGTTACAAGAAGACGGCAGTGCGCGAAAACACTGCCGTCGACCCGCTACAGTGGCTAATACCGGTGAATCAAAAGCAGTACCCGATATTGATGTTTGTTCGGTACCAAATTCACGTAGCCGCTACTCAAGCAGTTGATCAATCAACACCGCGTTGGTGTAGATCAAGCTGCCGTCACTCGCTCGGTGTCCAACCAGGTGGAACTGTCCGCGTTCGTGTTGCAGATAGACACGCATCTGGCAGTCGGACAAGGGTGCGTATCCCTCGGGCATGATCAAATCCATCGAGTCCATGTCGACATCGACCATGGCTTCCGGCTCGTGGGACTTCTGCAAGCGCTCTTCGGCCTGCTCCAGACGAACATGCAGCGGTCCGTCGACATAGAAATGGACTTCCCCCATCGGGGTGGACTTTTGGGCGCCGCTGGTTTTGCACCAGCCTTCGATCGTCAGGGCACTCATGACGAAACCTCCCATGTGGATTGCTGGAATCTGTCGTTATCGTTCCTGCTCAACGCCATCGCGTATGTTGGATGACTGCACAAGGGCAGGGTTCTATTTTTTGCGCCGCTTCTGGCCGATCTCTGCTGTCCGTCATCAGAATTTCAGTATAGCCGGTCGCCGCGCCTCGCTTGCCAACCCCACGGCCCAACCCGATGGGCTCTATACTTCTTACTGACTTTACCGCCCGGATGGGTGGTGTTTGTCAGCCCTGCTTGTAGGTCAGTGGCGATGCTTATGCATAACCAATGAACAACAGGAATAGGATGAAGAGCAAATGGCAATAGCAATTGTCCTGATACTAATCGTTATTGCATCAGTGCTATTCCATCTACTAGCGCCTTGGCAAGCGACGCCGGCCGCTTCCAACTGGGGATCCATAGACACCACCCTGTTCATCACCCTGATCATCAGCGGAATATTTTTCATTGCCATCACGGTATTCATGGCGGTCGCGGTGATGCGGTATCGACACAAGGAGGGCGCCAGAGCGGCCTACCAGCCAGAAAGTAAAAAGCTGGAATTATGGTTGATTATCATTACTTCGGTCGGCATTGCCGGGATGTTGGCGCCAGGCCTGGTTGTCTACAACGATTTCATCCGTGTGCCGAAAGAAGCTTACGAACTTGAAGTGGTCGCCCAGCAGTGGCAGTGGGCTTTTCGCTTTCCCGGCCAGGACGCAAAGCTGGGCAAATCGGATATCAGGTTTATTGATTCCGCCAATCCCTTCGGCCTTGATCCCAAGGATCCTGCAGGGCAGGACGATGTGCTTGTCATGAATAATGAAGTTCGCCTTCCGCTTGATCGGTCGGTGAAAGTCTTGCTGCGCGCTAAAGATGTCCTGCACGATTTCTATGTGCCGCAAATTCGCAGCAAGATGGATATGGTGCCAGGGATGGTGTCGTACTTTTGGTTTACGCCGACTAAAACCGGAAAATACGAAGTCCTTTGCGCTGAATACTGTGGCGTAGGTCACTACAACATGCGCGGCCATATGATCGTGGAAGAGCAGGGCGACTTCGATCAATGGCTCAAAGGCCAACCGACTTTTGCGCAGACATTGACGACAGCGGCCAAACCCGGTCGCGACAGCGTGCTGGAAAAAGGCCGCCAGCTAGCCGAACAACTCGGCTGCAAGGCCTGCCATAGCCAGGATGGCAGTGCCAGTCTCGGCCCGGGATGGAAAGGGCTGTACGGCCGCACTGAACAGTTTGCCGATGGCACCCGTGCGGTGGTCGACGAGGCCTACCTGAAAGAGTCGATTCTCGATCCGAAAGCCCGACTGGTACAGGGCTACCCGCCGGTCATGGTGGCCTATACTCTCAAAGACGATGAACTGGGTGCTGTCATCGCCCTGATCAAGTCACTGGGTGCGGCGGCTCCGAGTGACTAGGAGCTGAAAGCCCTAATAATTTTTATCAAATCCAAAGCGAATGCTGACGCTGACGCAAACAAGGCGGAGCCAGGGAAGTAGCCGTAAAGCAGCCAGAAATACACTGAAACTTCGGCAGGAGGATGACGTGATGGCCTATGCGGAGCAAGCTGAAACAGAAGCACTGCACGAGCCCAAGAGTTTCCTGACCAAGTACATCTGGAGTCAGGACCACAAGGTCATAGCCATTCAATATTCGTTGACGGCGATCTTCGTGGGGCTCATCGCTCTGGTGTTGTCCGGCTTGATGCGCATGCAGATTGGCTTCCCCGGCAGTTTGGCGTTCATGGATGCCAGTACTTACTATCAGGCGATGACCATGCACGGCATGATCATGGTCATTTACTTGCTCACGGCGTTGTTTCTGGGGGGCTTCGGCAACTACCTGATCCCGCTGATGGTGGGCGCCCGCGACATGGTCTTCCCCTACGTCAACATGCTCAGCTACTGGTTTTACCTGGTGGCGGTAGTGGTGTTGCTCAGCAGTTTTTTTGTCCCTGGCGGCCCGACCGGTTCCGGTTGGACGCTCTATCCGCCACAGTCCATTACCCAGGGCACACCGGGGGTGGAGTGGGGCATTGTCCTGATGCTTGTCTCACTGGCGATTTTCATTGTCGCGGCCACCATGGGCGGGTTGAACTACGTCACCACGGTGTTGCAGGCGCGCACGCACGGCATGACCTTGTTTCGCATGCCGCTCTCGGTATGGGGCATCTTCATGGCCTCGATCATGGCCTTGCTGGCGTTCCCGGCGTTGTTTGTCAGTGCGGTGATGATGCTGTTCGACAAGCTGTTGGGCACCAGTTTCTTCATGCCGGCGATGATTTCGCTGGGGCAGCAGCTCGATCACCAGGGTGGCAGCCCGATATTGTTCCAGCACCTGTTCTGGTTCTTCGGCCACCCGGAGGTCTACATCGTTGCGCTCCCTGCGTTTGGTCTGGTCTCCGACTTGATCAGTACCCATGCGCGTAAAAACATCTTCGGCTACCGAATGATGGTGTGGGCCATTATTGCGATTGGCGTACTGAGCTTTGTGGTCTGGGCGCACCATATGTATGTCAGCGGAATGAACCCGTACTTTGGCTTCTTCTTCGCCGTCACCACGTTGATCATCGCAGTGCCGACCGCGCTGAAAGTCTATAACTGGGTACTGACCTTGTGGCGCGGCGACATCCATCTGACCGTACCGATGCTGTTTGCCCTGGCCTTTATCGTCACCTTCCTGGTCGGTGGTCTGACCGGGTTGTTTCTCGGCAATGTGATCGTGGACATCCCGCTCTCGGACACCTATTTCGTCGTGGCCCATTTTCATATGGTCATGGGGGTCGCCCCGGTCCTGGTGGTGTTCGGCGCCATTTATCACTGGTTCCCGAAAGTCACCGGGCGCATGTGGAATGACACCCTGGGCAAGCTGCATTTCTGGATTACCTTTCTGGGCACCTACGCCATCTTCTTCCCCATGCACTACCTGGGATTCCAGGGCATGCCACGTCGCTATTACGCCTATGAAAACTACGCCTTCATCCCGCAGTCCGCGCAAGACTTGAATGCTTTCATTACGGTGGTCGCATTGACGGTCGGCGTTTCTCAGCTGCTGTTTCTGTTCAACCTGACCTGGAGTGCATTCAAGGGCAAACCCGCAGGCAGTAATCCCTGGGGCGCGGCCAGCCTGGAATGGCAAACACCGGACACCCCGCCGAAACACGGTAACTGGGGAGAGAAATTGCCGGTCGTGCATCGCTGGGCCTATGACTACAGTGTGCCGGGGATCGAGCAGGATTTTGTGCCGCAAACGGTCTCCGCCGAGGCGCTGGAGCACATGCGGCAACTCAGTGCCGGACCTAAAATAGCGGACATCAAGACATGAACAGGCTGCTATTGAGAAACATCGGCGGCGCTGATCCCGGCGCCAGTTGGAGTCGCGACCCTGAGGGTATTCAGGGCGCCGAGGTTGCCGATAGAAGGCAAACCGCGAAGGTAGGCCTGCGCTTGTTTCTGGTGGTGGTGAGTTCGTTATTTTTCCTCTTCCTGATTGCCTTTATTGCCCGTTCACAAATGACCGACTGGCGCCCCCTGACAGAGCCTTGGGCGCCGTTAGGCGATCTGTGGCCGCTCTGGTTGAATTCGGCTTTCCTGGTATTGAGTTGCATCGCACTGCAGTGCTCGCGCGTGGCCGCCCGACAGGCAAGGCGGGGCGCAACGGTCATTGGTTTTACATTGGGGGGCGTGTTTGCCATTGCCTTTCTGGCGGGGCAACTCTGGGTCTGGCAGCAGTTTGTCGCCTGGGGCTACGTTGTCGCCAGCAATCCGGCCAACAGTTTCTTCTACCTGTTGACCGGTCTGCATGGGCTCCATGTGCTGGGCGGGCTGATCGTCTGGTGCTGGACCGTCGCTAAATTTTTGCGGCATGTGCCACTGGCACAACTCAGCGCCAGCGTAGAGCTCTGTGCCATCTATTGGCATTACTTGCTGGGCCTTTGGTTCGTGCTCTTCGCGCTGCTGACCAGCACGCCGCAAACCTATGAAGCCATCGCCAGATTCTGCGGCCTGAGGTGAACAGCCATGGCATTGCACCCACAAGCCCAAGCCGAGTCCAGTTCATCCAGTCCATCAGGTACGCCGCCTGCACCGGGATGGCAGGGCATCGCCAGCGATTGGTCCTCGGATAAAGAGGCCTTCAAGCAGGTGTCTTGGGGCAAGGCGATGATGTGGATATTCCTGCTCAGCGATACGTTTATATTTACCTGTTTTCTGACCGGCTACATGTCGGTACGCATGACCATCACCAGCGCCTGGCCGAACCCCAGTGAAGTGTTCGCATTGACGATCGGCGGCAAGGAAATCCCGCTTATTCTGATCGCCATCATGACCTTTGTGCTGATCAGTAGCAGCGGCACCATGGCCATGGCCGTCAATTTCGCCTATCGGCGTGATCGCGCGAAAACCACGGCGCTGATGCTGGCAACCGCTGCCCTGGGGGTGACTTTCGTCGGCATGCAGGCGTTTGAATGGACCAAGCTCATCGCAGAAGGGGTGCGTCCCTGGGGGAACCCCATGGGCGCGGCGCAGTTTGGTGCCTGCTTTTTCATGATTACCGGTTTTCACGGACTGCATGTGTCAATCGGCGCTCTCTACCTCAGCATTGTGGCGCTGAAGGTATGGCGTGGAGATTATGAGCGCTCCGGAAACTATCAGAACGTCGAGATAGCCGGGCTTTACTGGCACTTCGTGGATTTGGTGTGGGTATTTATTTTTGCATTCTTCTATTTATGGTAGAGGAGCACGAGTGATGGCACTTGCTCAGGGCCAGCAACATCCAATCAGTTTGTACCTCAAGATCTGGGGGTTGTTATTCGTCCTCAGTACGCTGTCGTACCTGGTCGATTACTTCCACTTCCAAGGCTACCTTCGGTGGTCCCTTATTATCACTTTCATGTTGTTGAAGGCAGGTTTGATTGTCTCCATCTTCATGCACATGGCATGGGAGCGCCTGGCCTTGGTCTACGCCATACTGGTGCCACCGTTGTGTTTACTGGTGCTCATCGGGCTGATGGCCACCGAGGCAGACTATATTTTCCTCAGCCGGGGCATTTTCTTTGGCCAGTGAGCAACGTTCGGATGACCTTGTCTCCAGATGCTAACCCGATATCACTCGCTTGAACTGATGCCATTTGTGCTGCCAGGCCACTGTCCAGTGGGGGGCAGCCGTACCGGTGCCGGCGATCTTCAGCTTCGGATGCTGTTTGATGACTTGGTCCAGTACCGATTCCTGACACGGTTCAACATCCACGAAGAAGATATGTTTGCCGTCTTTTACGGCCTGTTTGAAATTGCGGAAGTGAGTGTTCGGCACCTGGAAGCCAAAAAAACCGCCTTCCCAGACGCAGAAGCCCAATACAACAATGGCAAGGAAGATAAAGGGCATCCAGCCTGCGGCGGATTCGGTCCAGCCCATCCAATAGGCGCCACCCAGGACCAGCGCCGCGAGCGGAACACCGATCACCGCACCAATCTCACCCGAGTGAACCGCATCCTGTTCCATTAAAGAGCTGATCTCGTGGAGGTGATGGTCTTCTACATCAGCAACTTTTTCACTGAGTACATGGATCTGTTCGGAATTGATGCCGCTGGCTTCCAGTTCATATTCCACGGTTTCAAGATCGTTGAGATTGTCACTGATGTAATAGTGTCGGTTCATGCCACACCTCCCGTTTCGGGTTTGCTGTAGACCTCCTCTGTCCTGCAGCAGTCGGTAGCTGTACTGTGGGGAACGTAGTTGCACACCTCATGCAATCTGAAAAAAGTATAGCACTCACCACCCTGCGGATTGGCCGCTAGCTGATCTGCACAATGACCGGACCTTCCGTTACGATCGGCGGGTTTGCGTGGATGTTCGATGCATTTTTCTGAACCCATTCACGCGCGACTTTCAGGCTCGCATCGCTGCCGGCCTTGTCCGTGCAAACCGTTACCGACGTGCCGCCATCACCCGTATTCAACAGTGTGTAGCTGACGAGGCCAGGCACTGTGCGCAGGGTCGCTTCGACGTCGACATGGCGCTCTTCCAACCGCTGGAAAAGCTCTTTTGCTCCGGTACCCAGGTAGGTTCTTATCACTGCATACATAGCCGTCTCCCTTTGGAGTGCCGCCTGGATGCCAATCCAGATCCGTTGATGGCCGCTCTTGATTAAGTTTTGATTTCACCCTGATTTATTAAGCTTAGCCAAACACCGGCGACAATCGTAATGCAACGACCACCGGCCATTTTGGCCGATTGCTGTCCTGCATGAAGAGCAGCAATAGACCCTGCTTAGATAAGGCCTTTCGCAGTTGAGCATCGGCTTGGAAAGAGAGCGGCACTTTGCACTAGCGGCGATAGTAACGGCGGTCGTCCTCGTAACGGTGCCGCATGGCCCGATCCTGGTGGCGCTCCCAATCACGATGGCGTTCGGCTTCTCGACGGGCTTGTTCTCTACGCCATTTATCTCTACGCCAGTCGTCCCGGCGCCAATCGTCTCTGCGATCATGCCAGTGGCCGTCATGCCAGTACCGGCGGTCGTCATGGGCAAGTAAAGGCGCTTGTTGCGTGCCAGCCATACTGGCCAAGGTCGGCCAAGGATTGCTGGCGGGCTGGAGCGGAGCCTGAACGGCTGCGACCTCAGTGGCGAAAACAGGGGTTGACGTCTTCAACTGTGTGGCTGATGCCGAGCCCACTGCCGCGAACGCGAACAGGCCGAGGAGCACCATCCGGGGGACATGGAATTTCATGAGCGAAGACAACCTCTGATTGACAATTGGGCATGTGGCCATCTGACAGAGGTCAGCCTGTGGGGGCGTGCTGACTGAGCGGATGTGCCTATCCACATAGACCGATAAACAGAGAAAAGTTCTGGAGGGCGGTGCCTGAATAGCCAAAGGTCTGAGTGTTGACCCTTCTTGAAACTCACTTTCTCGATGCTCATTTCTGATACGGGTCGCAACGTCGCGTTGCGTAACCGCAACTCCCCATTGATTCAGGTGGCGCAGCAAAGGCGGCCGCGACCTTGCCGGTCAACTCCATGCACCCGCATCAATCGCGACGCGCGACCTGACCAGAACTACTGACCGCCCCAAGTGGTGTCCGTCAGGATGTACGCAAGCCGTTGCGTCTGGCCTTGATGGTCGATGTACTCCATGGTCGCCGGATACACTGCGTCCTCAACGGGCGTTGCCGTCACCGAGACCACCTCGGCGATATCCAGGTGCATCCCATACTTGTACTGAGTATCGGCGACAGATGACGCGCTGGCGGTCAGCACGGGACCTGTCGTCAGCAACAGCATGACGAAACACAATGGCTTTTTCATTTTCGTTTCCTCAGTATTTCTGTAGCGCTTCCCATTCCCTGTCCAGTTGATCGAGTGACTGTCTGAGTCACTTTTTGGGTCGATGCAATCAACCAGTATGGACCCGTGGTGGGTAATGCGCCCCGTCAGGCACGACTATAGATACGCCGCGATCTCCTGCTCCGCCTCCTGGAAATACGACCGGATGATGTTGAACGACTGCTTCGCGGCGGGCGTCTGTGTTCGATGCCGGATCGTCACGATGCCCAGGGTCAGGTCCAGCTCAAAGGGTGGCTGGACATCAAGGATCGCGACGGACTTTTCCCTCAGCAGTTTGATCATGGCGAGGAACGTGGTGGGGAAAAGCGCGTTGGTACTCAGAATGAGGTCGTGCGCCGTCTCGATGTTATTGATGCTCGCGGCAAAGTTGGTCTCGATGGGCATTTGCATGCCATAGAGATGGGCCATTTTCATTGCCAACATCTCATTGATGTATCCGGAGCCAATCAACGGGTGCTCTTTCAGGTCATCCATGGTCAGGCCCTTGCGCCCGGCCAGCGGGTGCCCGGCCCGGGCGAACCAGCCAAAACTGCAGGTGTACAAAGGCTCGACCATTAGCTCCGGGTAGCGGGCGGCCGCACCCACGTCACCAATGAAGAAGTCGAGCCTTTCCTTTTGCAGGGCATCTAGCAGCACATCGGTACTGTGCACCTGGGCCTGGATCTTCAGGCCCGGGCCCGTGGCAAGCAGCTGCCGGATCAGCGAGGCCAGGAAGTCATGGGCCACCGACGAGCCCAGGCCGAACACGAGCGGGCCATAAGCCCCATTCTTCATCAGGCTTAGCGTTCGCGCCCCTTCACGCTCCTCGAAAACGATGCGCTTTGCCCGCTCGAGGTATTCCATCGCGAATGGCGTGGGGTGCAATCGACGATTAGTCCGGTCAAAGAGCGACACCCGCAGTTCGTCTTCCAGTGCCTTGATACTTCTGGAGAGCGCCGGTTGACTCAGGTGCACCGCATCGGCCGCAGCGCTGAGCGATCCGGTGTTCATCAGGGCGAGAAAGTGCTGCAACTGTCGAGTGTTCATGGATTTCTCACTTGCAGTTAATGCATGAAATTAGAATTTATTATGCAATTTACCATGATTAAACGATCTCATAGACTGGGTTTTCGTTTACCCCTACGGGACTTGACCATGACCAGATCGCCACTGTCAGCGGACGGCGCCAGACCCCTTGTTGCCATCGCCACCGATCGCGTGGATCGCTATGGCCATCCCGCGCATACCTTGCTGCACGGTTACGTGGACGCAGTGGCGAGCACGGCATGTGCACTGCCCCTGGCGCTGCCCGCTGACCCCGATGCCATCGACTTCGAGAGCCTGCTGGCCAATATCGATGGGCTGGTGCTCACTGGCAGCCCGTCAAATATTTCGCCGCTGCGTTACGGCGACACCGCCACGCCGGACGTCTCGACGCTGGACCTGGCCAGAGACGCAACGGTTCTACCGCTCGTCAGAAGGCTGGTCGAAGCGGGGGTCCCGGTATTGGGGGTATGCCGCGGTTTCCAGGAGATGAACGTCGCCTGGGGTGGCACGCTGGACAGTGCCGTTCATCAGCGCCCCGGGGCCATTGACCACCGCGAAGGTGACCATTCCCGCCCCATCGTCGAGTGGTACCAATACAGTCACGGCATCAAGGTTGCTGCGGGTGGGCTGCTGTCCCGGCTGCGAGGCACGGATGATGCGCAAGTCAACTCCCTGCACCATCAAGGCATCGCAAGGCTCGGGACCGGCCTGACGGTCGAGGCCACCGCACCGGACGGGTTGATTGAGGCGTTTTCAGTCACGGGCGCCAGCAGCTTCGCCCTCGCGGTGCAGTGGCATCCGGAGATGCGCGTGCACGATGACCCGTTGTCCCGCGTCATATTCAAGGCATTTGGTGATGCCTGCCGACGACGCCGCGAAACGCGCCTGCGTTCGATCGTACAAGCTGCAGACGCCGAGACCTCGATTTCATGATGAACGCAGAACACATCGACGATCTTTTCAGTGATTCGTATGCACAAGCACGCGAAAAGTTTTTTGCGGCTGCCCACCAGCGAGGGCTGTCGATCGACAGCTATGAGCTGAATCTCAAAGGTGCCAATGACGAAACGCTGGCAACGGATGTCGTGTTCGACGGTCCGAGGGACGCTTCCAAAGTGCTGATCGTGCTCAGCGGCGTGCATGGCGTGGAAGGCTTTCCTGGTTCGGCCGTGCAGACAGGCACGCTGCGGCTCGATACGCCGAAGCCGGACGATACGGCGATTCTCTATGTTCACGCGATCAACCCGCACGGCTTTTCCCACCTGCGGCGAGTGACCCAGGAAAACGTCGACCTGAACCGTAACTTCATTCAGTTCGACGGTCCGCTCCCTCAAAACGAGGGTTATCACGAAATCCATGAGGCACTGCTGCCTGCGCAATGGCCCCCCAAGGATGATCAGGTATTGCAGCAATACCGAATGACCCATGGTGACAAGAAGTTCCAGTGCGCCATTTCCCTGGGCCAATACCACTACCCGGACGGCATGTTCTTTGGTGGACAGACGCCGACCTGGAGCAACACCACCTTCCGGCAGATCCTGCGTACCTATGCCGCAAACGCTACGGTCATCGCTTCTGTCGACGTCCATACTGGACTTGGCCCCTACGGCTACGGGGAAAAAATCTTCGCCACCCGTGACATCTGCACCCTGGAGACAGCCAGGAATTGGTGGGGTGAGATCACCGATGTACATGCCGGCAGCTCTACCAGCGTGCCGATGAGCGGCCCGATTCAGGTGGCCATTTCGCAGGAATGCCCGTCGGCCAAACACATTGGCATTTGCCTGGAGTTCGGCACGTACCCGATCGAGAAAGTGATCACGACGCTGCGGGCCGACCACTGGGTTTTCCGCCACGGCAAGCAGAACACGGCGCAAAGCAGCGAGATCACCCAGCGACTCAAGGATTTGTTCTACCCCAACCACGCGGACTGGAAAACACCCGTTTGGACGCAAGCCAGCCATGTCGTGGCTCAGGCACTGCAAGGACTGGAAAACTGGTAAGGGCATACCTCGGAAAACAGGGACCTGTTTAAGATAAATTCTAATAAATACAGAGATCTTGATCCATGAACTACTCGACAATGTCGATCACTGAAAACCCAAGTGAGGAAAGCCCTGAAGGGGCAATTCCACACCCCACCATCAGCAAGAAATCAGTCGCCGCCGCGGTGGCAGGTAATGCGCTCGAGTTCTATGACTTTGTCATCTACGCGTATTTCGCCATCTACATCGGCAAAGCCTTTTTTCCGGTATCAGGCGAATACGGCAGCCTGATGGCTGCGGCAGCGACCTTTGGCGTCGGCTTTCTCGCGCGGCCACTGGGCGGTGTGTTGATCGGCACCTTTGCCGACAAGGCCGGGCGCAAACCGGCAATGATCCTGACCGCGGCCCTGATCACCCTTGGCACGCTGGGCGTGGCCATCACGCCGAGCTACGAGTCAATTGGTATCGCGGCCCCCATCTTCGTGGTTTTTTGCCGCCTGCTGCAGGGCCTGGCCCTGGGCGGTGAACTGGGTCCTGCCACCTCGTTGCTGATTGAAGCTGCACCTCCCGGCCGCCGTGGCTTCTACGCCAGTTGGCAAGTCGCCAGCCAAGGCTTGGCCGTTGCCGTTGGCGGCATGCTCGGGGTGGTGCTGTCCCTGAGTCTGAGCACTGAGCAACTGGCCAGTTGGGGCTGGCGGATTCCGTTCCTGCTGAGCCTGGTGCTGATTCCTCTGGTGGTGTACATGCGCAAGTCCCTGCCCGAGACCCACGAGGGCACCGATGAACGCAGCGGTAGCGCGATAGTCGGCGAAGTGCTGCGCAACCACAAAAAGATTCTGATCCTGGGCATGATGTTGTTCGCCTCGATCGCGGTCGCATCGCAGATCGGCAACTACATGGTGAGCTACGCGGTACAGGTGCTGAAGCTGCCGGCAGCGGTCGCGCAAAGCAGTGTGCTGATCGGCGGGATCGTCACCTTTGTCTTTTCCCTGATTGGCGGGCATCTGAGTGATCGTTACGGACGGCGCCTGACCAACATTTTACCTCGGGTCGCGCTGACCTTGCTGATCGTCCCACTGTTCCTGTGGCTCACGGGGTCACCCAGTCTGGTCACGCTGCTGACCGTCAATGCGGTACTTGCAGCCCTGACGGCCATGTTTGGCGCGGCGGGTATCGTCCAGGTACCGGAGCTGTTGCCGATCGCTGTGCGCAGCACCGGCCTGTCAATTACCTATGCCTTTGGTGCCGCGATTTTTGGTGGCAGTACCCAGTTCATCGTCACCTGGCTGATTGCTGTAACCGGCAGCCCCATGGCCCCCGCCTGGTACCTGGTCGGTATCAGCATCGTTAGCCTTATTGCCATGCGGATGCTGCCTGAATCACGTGACACCAACGTTCAGGAATAACCGCTGGCACCCCGTGCAATATTGCATTTATGCGAAGCAGAAGGTTGGAGTGCGCAGATAAAGCGCCTTCGACCTCGCGATAAAACAACAACAATAATTTCAGACGTTCGTCTGCCAATAACTCCGCTATAGGCAAAGTCAATGTACCGCACAGAAAAGCTTCCAGTATGGTCGGCGGGTATGCTCGCGGCCGCTATTTCAGCGTCGCCGGTTTTTGCAGAGGAACATGGGTTTGTCGAAGACAGCACACTGACGCTCAATACGCGTCAGTGGTATTCCCATGAAATCGGCAGCAAGGCTGTGCACTTCCGCGCACAGACCAATGATGGCCCTCGTGCGGTGCGAGACCGTACTGCCTGGGTGCAGGGGTTCAAGCTTGATTACATATCCGGTTTCACTCAAGGCCCCCTGGGTTTCGGTCTCGACGTCTCAACCTATTCGGCAGTGGCGCTGGAGCGCAGCCAGCTGACAACGGCTGGCGGCAGCAATCGCGTGCTGGTGGACAAGGACGGCAATGTGGTCGACGACTGGAGCAAAATCGGCGTGGCGGCGTTGAAGGTAAAGCTCGCGCAGACAACGCTGAAAGTGGGTCGGCAGCAGATGTCCAGAACGCCGGTCATGGGTTACGCAGACACCCGGACTCTGCCCGCTTCCTTCGACGGTGTTTCGCTGGAAAGCCGTGATATCGACGGCCTGACGATCAAGTCCGGGTTCTTCGACAGGGCATCCCCCAGGACTGGCGCGGGCACTCAGGATCTGACGCCGACCTATACGTACCGGCACGTCACCGGCGACTTCATCGCCTACGGTGGTGCAGATTTCGTGACCCAAAGCGGATGGCGCACCAGTGCCTACCTGTCGCGCTTCGACGATATCTGGGACCGTGAGTACTTTGGCCTGGGCAAGAAATACCAGTGGGGCCCGATCAGTACCGACATGCAGCTGGATGTCTATAACACCCAGTCCAGTGGTGCCGAAAAGGGCGGCTACATCGATCAGCAGGCCTACGGCCTGAGCGTGGCACCGACCTGGAAAAACCATACGCTGAAGTTTGGCCTGCAGAAAATCGATGGCGACGAATTCTTCGATTTTGTCGGTGAGTCGAATGCAATCAACCTGCCTAACGTCGCGCTCTCGAACTATAACGGGCCAAACGAAAAGTCGTACCAGATCAATTACATGACCGACTTTGCCGCTTACGGCCTGCCAGGCTTGAAGACCTCGGTGTGGTACATCAAGGGCTGGGGTATCGATGCCACCCACTACAATGGTGGCTCAAACGGCATGTACGCCGACTTTAAAAAACAGGATGACGAAAACGAGTATGAAGTCGGCACGCTGGCCAGCTACACCTTGCAGTCCGGTAGTTTCAAAGGGGCGAGTGTGATGAGCGGTTATGTCTGGCACCGGTCCAGCCCATTGCAACTGGAAAACAATATCGAAGAGTTCCGTTTGATTATCAACGTTCCCTTTAAAATCCTGTAACCGGGTCGTAGTTTGGATCGTCGATTTTCCGTCAGGTAGTTGCAATGACACCTGCAGTTACCCCGCTCGAGGCCGACGGTGAGTTCGCCGTCGGCCTCGAGTAGCCTTTCTGCCGCTGAGCTTTTCTCCGAGGCTGCTGACCTCAAAAATACACCAGTGCTTCCACAGTCCCGGTCAGTTGATTTCGTGCATCACCCTGGCCGAAAGGACGCGCGTCATCGCGGCCATCGAACCAGTCGTAGCGCAGTTCCGGGCGCAGGGTCAGGTACTTGTTGAAATCGTAGCGCAGCCCCGTGGTCAGCGCATTGAAGGCGCCGCGTGCGGTGGAAGAGGGGAACAGCACGTAGCCGTCCGGGTCGTCGAAATGCTCGGCCCGCACCGAAAACGACAAGTCCTTGCGTTGCTGGTAAGTCAACGCGACGTTGGCCCCCACCAGTGCGCGCCGTCAAAACCAGGGCTGGTGACGATGTCCACGGTCGACGCCTTGCCGTCGCCCGATTGATGGCCGTAGACCATTTCACCGCCCATCGACCACTGTTCATTGAATTTGTGCCAGCCATTGAGCGAGTGCTGCTGCTTGAACTGACCATCAGTGGAGATCAGGCGGCCGCGGGGTGTCTGGATGAAAGCACGCACTGTTGGGATAACGGTGGTGGCCTCGCGAGAGCGTGAGCCGTTCTGAGTGATCGGTGATTTTTCAGGTCAGGCGGTAAAGCCGAACAGGCGTTTCGGGGTTTCCCAAAGTATCTGGTGGCGGTCACTGGCACTCGGGAACATTTCGCCGAAGTTTGTCAGAACTCGATCTTCACAAAGCGTTCGACATCACGACCACACCTGTTCCAGATCATCCGTAAATCGGTGTATAGGCGGGCGCATGAGCGGGGAGCGTCCGCTATTGGCAGTTGCTGCCTATAGCGAACGTGGCAGGCCGTTTTCGGCCGATGATAGTCGGACGGTGAATGGGGACTCGACAAAGAAAATCGTCTAAGTCCCCGCTTTCAGATCAACCTGGTCTCATTCACATCCACTTGGAGGGTCGCAGCGTGTTTATGCGAGTCGCACTACAGCAACGAAATCGGGTAGTTGATAAAGAGCCGGTTTTCGTCAAATTCGTTGGTGCTGTAGTCTCTGCGAATGCTTGAGTTGCGCCATTTGACGCTCAGGTTTTTCAGGACGCCAGACTGAATCACATAAGCCAATTCAGATTCGCGGCCCCATTCCTTGCCATCAGTGATAGCGCCGGTGTGCACGTTGTCACCGCTCAAGTAACGGTTCATCAGCGTCAGGCCAGGAACGCCGACGGTTGCGAAGTTGAAGTCGTGACGAACCTGCCAGGAACGTTCCTGCGCGTTATCGAAGCTGGAGTTGTAGCTGTCGTTCGCCAAGGTCCCGCCACTGGCACCGTTGACCCGCATCCACGCGGTATCGCCGGTGAGCTTTTGCAAGCCGACGTAAAACGTGTTGCCGCCCAGTTTTGCGGAGAACAGGCCGAAAGCGGTCTTGTTGTCCATATCGCCGGCCAGGCTGGCACCGTCTTCCTTGCCAACGAAGTAGCCCATGTTGGCGCCTAGCGTCCAATCGCCCACCGGTTGGCTGTGATTGAGGCTGAAGTACTGTTGTTGGTAGATGTCTTGAAGTTCGTCGTACCAGAGCCCAACCGTAGTGCGCTTTTCGTTGAACGTGTATTCACCGCCACCGAAGTTGAATCGGTCGGAAGTGAACGCCGCTTTGCCGTTCATCGCCATGTCTTCCATGCTGGCGTCGTTGCGCGGGCTGTTTTGTCGGATTTGACCGCCATACAGCGTCAGCCCGCCGATCTCCTGGGAAGTGATCTGCGCACCTTGAAAGGTCTGCGGCAGCGACCGACCGTCATCCGAACGCAGGATTGGCAGGGTACTGACCCACTCGCCGACTTTCACCACTGTCTTTGAAACCTTGGCTTTGGCCGCAACACCCAAGCGTCCGAAATTGTCAGCAGGGCGTCCATCGTCGTGGACAGGCAACAGTTGCGTGCCCGTGGTGCCTTTACCGCCGTCGAGTTTTTGCGAATAAAGTCCCAGGACGTCCACGCCGAACCCTATCGGACCTTGGGTATAGCCGGAGCGGGCATCGAGAATAAAGTTTTGCGTCCACTCCTCAGCTTTGTTCTGTGGTGCGGCTGGACGCGGATAGGCGGGGTTGACGAAGTTGCGATTGATGTACGCGTTGCGCAGGTTGAGCGTGCTGGTTGCACCCTCGATGAAACCGCTATTTTCATCGGCATGAGCCGCAGTCGCCACGCCTGTACCGAGTGCCAGTGTCAGGCCGATCAATGCGTAATGTGCGGGCACGTTACGGCGAAAAACAGAGTGATGCATGAGGATTCTCTCGCAGTGAATTATTATTTTTTTGGCGGTTTTTGCAGCGTGCGACTGAATTTCAGGCGCAGGCGGCTCTGGCAACCATCTGCCGAGAGACCGCCGTGTAAGCGTTTGGCGAAGAGGGGTGTTAGCTGTTGGCCACCTGACGACGCAGCAGGTCGTCAATGGCCCTGATTGCCAGCGGATAGCCGTCGGCCCCCATACCGCAGATCACCGCATTGACCGCGCCGGACATGATGGAGTGGCGGTGCAGTTCATCCCGTGCATGGATGTTCGACAGATGCAGTTCAATCAGCGGTGCGCTGAGCAGCTTCAGGGCATCGAGCACAGGAATCGAATGAAACGACAGGCCGGCCGGGTTGATGATCAAGGCTGCGCCTTGCTCGAAGGCTTCTTGAATCCAGTCGACCATCACGCCTTCGTGGTTGGTCTGGCGAAAGTCGCAGACCAGGTCAAGTTCCTCGGCCAGCCGTTCACTGCTTTGACGAATCTGATCGAGTGTGGTGTGGCCATAGATGTGCGGCTCACGACGACCCAGCAGGTTCAAGTTAGGGCCGTTAAGGATGAAGACGGTGCGGTTCATGGTCGTCCTGCTGCGTTATTTGGAAAGAAGGGCTGGAGCGGCAGTCGTGTCCGCATCAGGTGCCGCTACGGCGTTCAGGTCGATGCCGCGGGTTTCAGGCCCGATAAGAATCATGGCCAGCGAGATCAGGTTGATCACGGCGCACAGCGTCACCAGAGGCCACGGCGAGTTGTTCGACTGGCTCATCAGATACACGGCGATCATTGGCATAGGACCGCCGATCACCAGGTTGGCGCCGGTGTACGCCAGTGCCGAACCCGAATAACGGACCTGGGTCGGGAAGGCTTCGGCGAATGCCACCGGCTGGATGCCGCTTTGAAACTGGGTGAAGCCCAGGAACAGCCCCATGATTGCCATGATGGCGGCAACGTTCAGCGTGTTGAGGATCGGGAAGTAGACGAACAGGATCAGCAAGGTCATGCACGAACCAAATGCCAGCGCCTTTTTGCGGCCCCAACGGTCGGACAGATAACCACCGGCCAGCGCACCGAAGATTGCACACATGTTTGCCACCATCAGCGACATGAAGCCCGTCGACTGGCTAAAGCCCAGGTGCTTGGTCAGGTAGCTGAGGGAGAAAATCACGATCAGATAGAACAGCGCAGCGGGCGAGCAGAAGAAAAACATCAAACGCAGGATGGTTTTGTAGTGGCTGCCCACGGCGGATTTGAGCGGACTTTTTTCCTGCTTGATCGGGGTCTTTTTCAAGGCGACGAAGGCTGGGGTTTCATCGACTTTCAGGCGGATGAAAATCGCGACCACCACCAGTACGAAACTCATGAGGAACGGGATTCGCCAGCCGAAGCTTTCGAATTGTTCGCTGGACAGTGTCGCGGCCAGGCCCATCAATACGCCGTTGGCTAATATCTGACTGAGGGGCGAACACAAGCCGAGCAAGCCGGAATAACGTCCGCGTCGGTCGGGAGATGCGTGCTCCAGCGCCATCAGTTGTGCCCCGGTGGACTCACCGCCCAGCGCGAAGCCTTGAATGATCCGCAGCAGAACGAGCAGGATCGGTGCCCAAATGCCGATCTGAGCATAAGTAGGCAACAGGCCCATGAGTACCGATGCCAGACCCATCAGGGTCACGGTAGCCAGCATCAGATTGCGGCGGCCCAATTTGTCACCGAGGTAACCACACGTAATCGCGCCCAATGGACGGGCGGCCAGGCCAACGCCAAACGTTGCCAGCGAGGCGAGCAGGCCGGCGGTCGGCTCCATGGCCGGGAAAAACAGCTTGGGCAGAATGGTCGCCGACACCGCGCCATACAGCGTGAAGTCAAACCACTCCAAAGCGGTACCAACGGTCGCGGCGGTCACCGCTTTGCGAGGCATGCGCGAATCATGAGTCTCGTGACTGGTTGTGCTCATTGAGGTGCTCGTCATTGTTTTTATGGTTACGGGATACCCATACGATTCCGTTCGAGCATAGGCACGGGCAGGAAACGTCGAAGTGAGTAGACATTAGCGCATCCCCTCTACAGAATAATTATCGAAATCAAGACAAATAGATAAGCTGGCCTTATGGGTGAGATTCATGGAACTGCGTCATCTGAAAGCCTTTGTTGTCGCCGCCGACTTGCAGCACTTCAGCCGGGCGGCTGAACAACTGTGTATTGCGCAACCGGCGCTGAGTCAATTGATGCGCACACTTGAGTCCGAGCTGGGGCTGGCCCTGTTCCGCCGGGAGAATCGAGGAGTGGCGTTGACCGCTGCGGGCGAGGCGTTTTTGCCCCATGCGCGGCAGTCCATCGAATCCAGCGAACTGGCGATTGCCGCCGCACGGCGTGCCCGGCGCGGGGAGGTTGGCGAGATCAACATCGGCTACCACTCGGCGTTGTTCGAGGCCAACCTGCCGCAATTGCTGCGCCATTACTTCAGTACTTTCCCGGAAGTCAAAGTGTCGCTGGTGGACGCGGGGATCCGCGCACAGTTCGACATGTTGCTGGACCACAAACTCGACCTGGCTTTTGCCCGGGTGTTCAAGGATCACCTGCCGGATCGTCTGCGCACCCATCATTTCAGTCAATCCAGGCTGGTTTTGCTGATCCCGGACAACCATGAACTGGCGGACAGCTTCACGGGTGAACTGGCGACGCTGCGCCACGAGAAATTCGTGTTTTTGCAGGACAGTGCCGGCATCGGCCTGACCTCGCACACCCTCCAGGCGTGCCGGCAAAACCAGCTGCACCCCGAGAACATCATGTATGTGCCGTCACTGATGAGCATCCCCGGGTTGGTGGCTGCCGGTATCGGCTTGAGTATCGTGCCCGAAACGATGACCCGGTTGACCATGCCCGGCATTCGGATCGTGCCGCTGGTTCAAGCGGAAATGGTCAGCGAACTGTCGCTGATTTCACGCATCGATGAGCGTTCCAGCGCGGTGCTGCACTTTATTGAGGAGGCTCATGGATGGGGGTGACTGTGTCTCAACGCCGTTCGATGTGGATTGCCCTGTTGGTAGCCGTCACGTTTTTCATGGAGAACCTTGATGCCACGGTGATCGCGACGGCACTGCCTGACATGGCCCGTACGTTTGGCGTGCCGGTGGTGGATGTGAACATCGGGATGAGTGTCTACATGCTCGCGGTGGCGGTGTTCATCCCCATCAGCGGCTGGTTGGCGGATCGCTTTGGTTCACGGCTTGTGTTCAGTTCGGCGATCGTGCTGTTCAGCCTGTCCTCGTTGATGTGCGCATTGAGTGCCAGCCTGGAAACCTTTGTCGCTGCGCGTGTGTTGCAGGGCATCAGCGGAGCGATGATGGTCCCGGTCGGACGCCTGGCCGTGCTTCGCACCACCGAGAAGAAAGACCTTGTGCGGGCGATATCCTTTATTACCTGGCCCGGTCTGGTGGCTCCGGTGCTCGGGCCGCCGTTGGGCGGTTTCATCGTCACCCACGCTTCCTGGCCGTGGATTTTCTACCTCAATCTGCCGTTGGGCGTGCTGGCGTTGGTGGCCGCGCTGTTCCTGATTCCCAAGCAAGAACACGTCATTGCCCGAACCTTCGATTTCAGTGGTTTTTTGCTGACTGGCAGCGCCAGCGCTGCGCTGCTGTTTGGCGTCGAAATGCTGGGGCAAGGCCAGGCGAATATGGTTCAGGCACTGTTGCTCAGTGGTGCTGGTGCGGTGCTCGGGGTCTTGGCCTGGCGACATATGCGTCGTCATGTTCAGCCATTGGTGGGGCTGGGTGTTTTGGGCATCCGTACCTTCAGCGTCTGCCTGTGCGGCGGGTCGGTTTTTCGGGTCGCCATCAGCGCCTTACCGTTTCTCCTGCCGCTGATGTTTCAACTGGCCTTCGGTCTTTCCGCGCTGGATGCGGGGCTGTTGGTGCTGGCCGTGTTTGCGGGCAACCTGGCTATGAAACCGTTCACCTCGGCGGTGATGCAACGCTGGGGGTTTCGTCCGGTGCTGATGGTCAATGGTGTCCTCGGTGTGTTGGCGATCGCGGCTTGTGCCTTGCTGGATGAATACATGAGCAGGGCGCTTGTCTTGTTGATTCTGTTCGTCGGGGGCTTGTCACGCTCCATGCAGTTCACGGCGTTCAATACGCTGGGGTTTGCGGATGTGCCCAAGGAGCAGATGAGCGATGCTTCAACCCTGTTCAGTATGTTTTTCCAACTGAGCATGGCGATGGGCGTTGCCGTGGGCGCGTTGCTGTTGCGACTCGCCATGACCGTCCACGGCAATACCGGGCAGGCACAGACAGTGGACTTCCAGCTGGCGTTCCTTTGTGTCGCGGCGATTGGGGGGATTGCATTGCTGGACAACCTGCGATTGCCGCCGAAGGCGGGCGAGTCGGTCTTGCAGCGAGCATAAGAAGGCGCCGAGCGGGTGTTGAGCGCTGGCGTCTCAACACCTGCTCAGTGTGGTTAGAAGTCGAAGAACACGGTTTCCGATTCGCCTTGAACATGAATATCGAAACGGTAGGCCAGCTTCCCGTCAACCGTGCAGCGCCTGGCTACCAGGGATTCGCGCCGATGGGGTTGTTCGATCAGGTTCAACACGGGATCTACCGCATTCGCCTCGGGTTCGTCGTCGAAATACAGTCGGGTCTGCAAGTGAATGTTGATGCCCCGAGCAAACAGCGCCACGTTGATGTGCGCGGCCATGGGAACACCCGAGGCATTTTTCACTACGCCCGGTTTCACGGTGTTGATCGTCCATTCACCGACATCGGTCGTGGCGGTGCGGCCAAAGCAGTTGAAGGGGTTTTCGAGGTCGAAACCGTTGTCGTAGAGGCCGTCATGATTGGCCTGCCAGAACTCCAGAAATGCGTCACGAATCAAGTGGCCGTTACCGTCATAAACGTGACCCATCAATAGAATGTGCTCACCTGGCGCGCCAGGTTTTGCCATCAGGTTCCAGATTTCCTGATCGCGCGGCGGGTTTCCGGCTGCTTCCAGTGCCAGTCCGATATGGACATAGGGGCCTGCGGTTTGCGACGGCGTCTCGGGCAGAAGTTGAACGGGCATGTGCAGGCCTCCTCAGCGGTTTTCGAAGTGGGTCTTGCGCTGGCCGCGCAGAACGATATCAAAGCGATAAGCCAGGCAATCCATAGGATTGGCCATGCTCATATCAAGTTTGGCGATCAGGCTTTGCACCGCTTCCTGATTGGCGATCGACTTGACGATCGGGCACATGGGGATCAGAGGATCGCCTTCGAAATACAGCTGGGTAATCAGGCGCGTGGCAATGGACGGACCACTGATGGAGACATGGATATGCGCCGGCCGCCAGTCGTTGGGACCATTGCGCCATGGGTAAGGGCCGGGTTTGACGGTGCGGAAACTGTAGTTGCCATCGCGGTCGGTCAAGGCACGGCCGACGCCGCCGAAATTCGGATCGAGGGGCGCCAGGTAACTGTCTTTTTTGTGCCGGTAACGACCACCGGCATTGGCCTGCCACATCTCCACCAAGGTATGGGGGATCGGCTTGCCATACTGATCACACACACGGCCGGCGACGATGATGCGTTCGCCAATGGGCAGGCCACCGTGATTGAAATTCAACAGCAGATCGTTATCGTGCTGACCCATCTTCAGATGGGAGAAGTCCGGGCCGCTGGTCTCGGATAAAGACTGGGGGATGCTCACCAGTGCCTGGCGTGGGGATCGCAGGATGGAAGTCTTGTAGTCCGGTGTCAGGGCTTTTGGATGCCAATTACGGTCACGAATGACGAAGCGGCTGTCGTGCGCATCAGACATGTCGTTTTTCCTGTTGTTATGGTTGGACGGAGGCGGGCACTGCCTTGGCAGCGACGTGACACCCAGTTTCCGCTTGTGCGACCCAACCAAAAAATGAAAAAACCGACTTGATGCATATCCATATGGTTATGGATGTTTGCCCTCCCGGTATTCTTCACCGACCTCGCGCAACGCTTCCACGCACCACTGGGCTGCGGGTGTCACGGGCAACACCGGATTTGTGCAGAGCCCCACGGAACCGCCAGGTTCACGCATCCCAAGGTCCAGCTCCACCAAATCGCCTTGCCTCAAGTCCTGCCTGACGGCGTCAAATGGCGCAACCCAGACGGCCTGACTGCATTGCACATAGCGTCGGCTCAGGGCCACCGAAAGGGTTTCCAGGCGTTGTCGGGATGGCGTTATCCCGTGCTGCACAAACAGGCTGTCGGCGAACTTGCGGATCGTCGTCCCTGCCGACGGCAATACCAGCGGGTAGTCTTCGAGATTTTTATGCCCCATTGGATCGGCGAGTAATGGATGGCCGCTACGGACCACCAGGGTCATGGATTCGCTGTAGAGGTGTTCGAACGCCAGCCCGAAAATCAATGGGCTATCGGTCATTCTGCCGACCACCAGATCCAGTTCACCGACCCGCAGTCGGGACAGCAAGTAGGCACTGGGCCCGGTCACCACACTGACCACCAGCGCGGGATGCCGCTCGTGTAGTCGGGCGACCACTTCAGGTACCAACAGGCTTTCGACCGTGGACAGCGCACCAAGCTGCACGGTAATGGGTTCATGTACCCCGGAGCGCAAACTGTTGACCCCTTCACGCAGCGATTGCACGCTCGGGCCCGCATACCGCAAAAAGGCCACCCCGGCCTCGGTCAGTGTCGAGCCCTTTTTACTGCGTTCAAACAGAGAGGCTTGCAGCAGGGATTCCAGTTCTTTCAGCGTTTTGGAAAGCGCGGGCTGGCTGATGGCCAACTTATCGCAAGCACGGGCCAGGCTGCCCTGGCGCGCCACTTCGAGAAAACACACCAGATGACGGAACTTGATTCGGGTATCGATGTTCAATCGGGCGCTCTGCCTGGGTGGAACTGCGCATTTATTATTGTTGAAGCGAAAAATTCGGTCAGTTGTACCGTGCTGCGTTGGTCACGTGCTGCATTTAAAGACACATTATGTATGCCTGAGCAGAGCCTCAACGTCATCAAGGCCAATTTTCGGAATCACTGACTTCGGAATTCGTGACGTGGGGGAAAGATTGTAAACGGCGAACTGATCGCCCATCACTTTGTTGGCCATTAGCTGCAATGAAGGCAGAATTCTTCGAGGGAAGTGCTGATCCAACCCGCAGGGCGATACAGCGACCTTGCCGGTTTCATAGAAGCGACCCACAGATTGGTTCAGGTCGACACCTACAAGGAACACTTTGGTGAAACCGACATGATAAGCAATCTGCAAGGCCAGGTAGGCTACGGTGCGGGCATCGAAAAACCCGAGTGATAGATCCTTGCTGAACCCCAGTGACCTAGATCGCTTGCCCCAAAATGCACGGTTGCGTATCAGGCCCTTTTCGCGTGTTACCAGTGCCTCCAGCAAGGATGGATCCCTCACCTTTTTCAGTGGAAAGACTCTTCCGGCCGGTACTACGGGCAATGCGTCCAGCTGATCTTTCCACAGAGCAACATGCTGGCTGAGCTTCAGCGCCACGGTAAATAATTCTGGTTGCTGACGGGGGAAACCTAAGTCAGTGCACGCGTAAAAAAATGGCCTGATATCTGTTTTAGCAAACATCGAGATTGCGCCATTCATGGTAATCATCGGAATGTCTGCAAATCGCTCAATAGGAAAGTCCTTCGCGGAACTCCCCGACGCAATAATGAAAACAGCGCCCTTGGCAATGTTTCGGCAGTCTGCAAAATCACTTGCTGAATATTGCCAGTTGCAATTCAAAATGCTATGCGATTTCACAAGTCCCTCATATTTCTAACTAAATAGATATCCTTGCCCAATGTGCCTCAGCAACTTGCGCGTGTCTATCAGACAAGACTGGTTTTTTCTGCACATCTTCGCAAGCCCCCGGCTCATCACGGCAAGCTCTACACCTCAGCTTGTCGCTGCTGCCGCGAATGGTAAGCATCCCGTCTTTCCAATCTATAAGCATTCCCCATATTCCAATACACAATCGCTCTATAAATAGAAAGGCGGGCACCTTCACACGGCTTACCAGCTGCTCGCTGACGCAAACCAGGCGAGCTTATATATATTTGCACTTTCGGCGACCGACAAAGGAGTAGAAACATTCTAAGCGGTACTTTGCTTCACAACCGCTTCTCGATCGGATGTACTCCGGACATGGTTACCTTCACTTGGAAGACGCACATCACGGCTTGCCTGAAACTGCCGCCACACCTTCTTCGCGCAGACGTTGCAACAGCATCTGCGTATTGTCCGCACAACCCATGCCTTCGGGCTTGCTCTCGACGCCCTCGATGACCAGTAGCAGTTGCGCTTTATTCAGGGCCAGCCGCTGCTGCAGGATCTCGATTTCCTCAACCTTGCGCCTGAGCCCACTGAGCAACGCGTCATGCTGGCAACCGTTCGCATTCATCGGCAGTAATTGGCGGATTTCTTCCAATGAAAACCCCGCAGCCTGTGCGCCGGTAATGATTCCCAGAACCCGCTCCGTGTCAGGTGCATAGTCCCGATAGCCGTTGGCTTTGCGTTCGACAGATATGATCAGGCCGCTCGCTTCGTAGAAACGGATGCGTGAAGGCGCCAATCCGCTGATTTTCGCCAGTTCGCCTATTCTCATATTCCACCCAAAAAAGCCATTGACCTTAAAGCTGACTTTAAACCTTAAGTGATCTGGCGGCCAAGCGGCGCAGATTTAATGGAACTCAGGGGCAAGTGAGCCAGACCAGGATCGGCTCCTCTGACCGCCTGTTGGGTGGGCTGCACTTTGTTCAATAAGGGACACGATCAGAACACGACTCTGATCATGGCCTCCATTTCATACAGGAGATGCGAACATGGGGTATGTCACTACGCAGGACGGTGTTGAGATCTTTTACAAAGACTGGGGGCCGCGCGATGCCCGAGTGATCTTCTTTCATCACGGTTGGCCACTCAGTGCGGACGACTGGGATGCGCAGATGCTCTTTTTTCTGGCCAACGGCTACCGGGTCGTTGCACATGACCGACGCGGCCACGGGCGATCCAGTCAGGTCTGGGACGGGCACGACATGGATCACTATGCCGATGACGTTGCGGCCGTAGTCGACCATCTTGGCGTACGAGGTGCTGTCCATGTAGGACACTCCACCGGCGGTGGGGAAGTCATCCACTACATTGCTCGCCACGGCGAAGACCGAGTGTCGAAGGCCGCCATCATCAGCGCCGTACCGCCGTTGATGGTGAAGACCGACAACAACCCCGGCGGGCTGCCAAAATCGGTTTTCGATGACTTGCAGGCACAGCTGAAGGCCAGCCGCGCGCAGTTCTACCACGATATCCCGACCGGACCTTTCTACGGGTATAACCGCCCTGGTGCCAAACCGTCAGCGGGCATCATCTTGAACTGGTGGCGACAAGGCATGATGGGCAGCGCAAAGGCACATTATGATGGGATCGTGGCCTTTTCTCAGACCGATTTTACCGAAGACCTGAAAAGCATCACGATCCCCGTGCTGGTGATGCATGGTGATGATGATCAGATCGTGCCTTATGAAAATTCTGGACTCTTGTCAGCCAAACTGTTGCAAAACAGCACGCTGAAAATCTACTCGGGCTACCCACACGGAATGCCTACGACGAACGCCGATACGATCAACGCCGATTTGCTCGCTTTCGTACGAGGTTAGGTAACGGTGGGTAAAAACCGCGCCTAATGACTTCAAGCCACTTACTCGGAGATATGAGCGCTCCTACGCTCATATCTCCGAGGCATTCATGTTTACTGCTTTTGCAAATCTCCAGGTTTGCGTAGGCATTGCTGCCCGAGAGGAACTCACCCTTGGCATCGACGAAGGTGGCCGGGTACTTGGCGCCGACGTTTTCCATGTTGACCGCAGGCACGTCACCCTTGTAATCCGGTGGAAGCCAGGTAATGGTCAACGGTGAATGAACGTCCAGAGGTCGGTATTCAGATTTTCGATAGCGTCTTTAAAGTCCTTGGTGGTGATTCGCTGACTCTCGTTTTTCAGCTGCGTGCCGAATACCTTACGCACCACTTTGGCGATTGTCTGATGGGTTTTCGCGTCAATGAACTCGGCTTCGATGAACAGATTAGTGTCTTGGTCCCGGTATCCGGTGGCGGCTTGTGTCGCGCCGACAACCGCCGCAATCGGCATCACTTCATACCACTTCATGCCTTCGTTCGAAGCGCTGACGCCAGTGATGGCCGCACGCAGGATCAGAGTGCGTGATCCGGCCGGTGCAGCGGCCGCGTTAGACACCCTCTGGTACTTCTGGCCCAGCACGAGCTTGGCCTTCCTCGACATGAAGTCCTGCAACTCGGCCAGCGTCTGCTGATTGACCTGCTCGTTGGGTTTGGGCGCGGGATAAAACTCCAGCGTTCGGAACGCTATGGTGTCATAGGCATTCGGGTTCCACGACGGGCTCACCCAGCGCATGGCCTTCTCGCCCGTGGTGGTGGTCACTTCCTGCAGGTTGTCGTAGTTGGACAGGAAGCCCGAGTACTGCTCGCGTTCGGTTACTTGGGAGGTGCAACCGCCGAGTAGCAGGCCGGCCAGTGCGACGCCAATAAACAGTTTGCGGGCCAAGGTCATAGGGAGGCACTCCACGAAAAAGTCGTGTTCCGTTGTTGTCGGTGAAGCCCTGGGCATTGATTTCACGGCGACGCGTTGATTAACCATCCTGACCGCGATCAGCAAAACGCACCGCGATAGCCTGGAATTGCTCATGGTTGGCCAGGAAAACCTCGCAGATTTCTGGGTCGAAATGCGTAGCACATCCCTGGCGGATTATCTCCAGCGCCTGATCGTGTGACATGCCCTTCTTGTATACGCGTCGGCTAATCAGCGCGTCATAGACATCCGCCACCGCCATGAGCCTGGCGCTGATGGGGATGTCATCGGCACTCAGCCCGTCGGGATAACCGGTACCATCCCACTTCTCGTGGTGGCTGTAGGCGATCTCCTTGGCAAGGCACAGAAATCGCACCGAGATGCCCAACTGCTCTTCGGCATGCCGGATGGCATCGCGTCCCAGTACCGTATGGGTCTTCATCGTCTCGAACTCTTCCGGCGTGAGGCGCCCCGGCTTGAGCAGTATGTCATCGGGTATGCCGATCTTGCCGATGTCATGCAGCGGAGCCGACTTGAACAGCAGGCGGATGCTCTCGTCATTGAGAAAATGCTGGAACCTCGGATGTTCGCGAAGCATCTCGGCCAGTAGTCTGACGTAGTGCTGAGTTCGTCGAATGTGGTTACCCGTCTCATTGTCGCGGGTTTCGGCCAGCGAGGTCATGGCCTGAATGGTCACATCCTGGATGGCGGTGAGCTCGGCGGTGCGGCGCTGGACTTCCTGCTCAAGGTAAGCCTTCTGATCACGCAAAAAGTCGGCGGCCGCCTTGATCTTCAATTGGGTTTCCACCCGAGCCAGCACGATGGGTGGGTTGATCGGCTTGGTGATGTAGTCCACGGCGCCCATCTGCAAACCCAGGATCTCGTCTTCCATTGTCGCCATGGCGGTGATGAAGATGATCGGG
Organism: Pseudomonas sp. Irchel s3b5; assembly: GCF_900187435.1. NCBI lineage: Bacteria > Pseudomonadati > Pseudomonadota > Gammaproteobacteria > Pseudomonadales > Pseudomonadaceae > Pseudomonas > Pseudomonas sp. Irchel s3b5. Next base: position 387,606 of record NZ_FYDY01000001.1, on the reverse strand, counting down.
ATATCAGCGGTGCGCGGATCGCGCTTGAGCTGCTCTGCCACCTCATACCCCGACAGATCAGGCATCATGATGTCGAGCAGAATCAGATCCGGGCGAGGCTCCTGCACCGCTGCCTTCAGCGCGCGCTCACCGCTGATGGCCACCCGCGTGCGGTAGATGTCCTTCAGCAGGCCATTGATCAGCTTAATGTTCTCCGGCGTATCATCGACAATGAGGATGATCGGGCTAAGTGAGTAGTTTAGCGTTTCACTCATGATGCTCCCTCCAGCACGGGGTATCGCGGGCCGTCGATGCACGTTTGAGTGTTAGCCGTGCGGCCTCGAAGTCAAAGTTGTCCACCTCATTCAGCAACTGCTCGAAACTGTCCTGGCCGAGTGCTCCGCGCAACGAATCCGCATACTGCTCCAGATAATCCGGCGCTGCTCCGTCATTGGCCTCCAGCAGGTGCATGAGCGCTATGGCATGCTGTGCCCAGTCGACGCTCGATACCACTGCCGGTGCTGCCTGGCCGCTACCCAGCGCTTGGCGAATCGCATGCACAGCCAGCGAGAGCGCTTCGATCAATTCATTCACCAATGCGTCCGACTCAGCGTGCGCCCTGATCGCGGTTTCCAGCTTACCGGCCATGACTTGCAGGCCGCTGAAGCCGAGGTTGCCTGCAACGCCTTTCACGGTATGGGCCATTCGCTCGGCCGTCGCCCGATCACCCGCGCGCAGCGCGTTCCCCAGCGCTTGCCCTGCCAAAGCCCAGCGGTCGGCAAATTGACCCAGCAGCTTGATGTATAGCTGGCGATTGCCCGCCACTCGCCTCAGTCCGTCGGCGCTATCTAGCCCTGGAATGTCCGGTAGGCGCTCCTCGCCCGATGCGGCGCTGGACGGCTCCACTGCCGCCGACCGAGGTACGACCCAGCGCAGAACCGTGGCGATGAGTGCTTGCGGATCCACGGGCTTGGTCACATGGTCGACCATGCCCGCCTCGATGCAGCGCTCCCGGTCCTCGACCCTGGCATGTGCGGTCATAGCAATCACCGGGATCTGTGCGCAGTGAGGCTCGACGCGAATACGCCGGGTCGTCTCGAGACCATCCATCTGCGGCATCTGTACGTCCATCAGCACCGCGTCGTATTGCGCTGCAGCCAACATTGACAGCGCCTCGCAGCCGTTGCCGGCAACTTCCACCAGGGCACCGGCAGCCTCGAGAAGCTCCCTGGCAATCTGTTGGTTGATTTCGTTGTCCTCCGCGACGAGCAGGCGCACTCCGGCGAGCACCTGCGCCTGCGCAATGGGTACGGTTAGCGCCACCACGCCCGTTTGCGGCGCGAATAAGTTGACCAGTACCTCTACCAGCGAGGACTGGTTGACCGGCTTGACCAGGAACGCGCGAATGCCGGCCGCTTGCGCAGCGGCGTGCATTTCGTCATGCCCAAATGCACTGACCATGACGGCGTACAGTGCAGGCTGCAGGCCAAGAGCCCGGCGCGTCGTCTCGATGCCATCCATCTCTGGCATTTGCCAATCCACCAATAGCACCCGGAACGGGTCGTCGGCCGCAGCACCGCGAAGGCTCTCCAAAGCAGCCTCGCCTGACGCCACCGCGACCGGCGAAAGCCCCGCTACGCGAAGCATGTCGGAAAGGATCTGGCGCGCGTCGGCATTGTCATCGACGACCAGGACGCGCGCTCCGGCGAGCTCCGCAGGGACAATCTGGTGCTGCGTACGCATATGCTGGTCAAGACCAAGCCAGACGCTGAAAGAGAACGTGCTGCCGTTGCCCGGTTCGGAGTCCACCGCGATCGTTCCGCCCATCAGCTCGACGATGCGCTTCGAGATGGCAAGGCCCAGGCCGGTACCGCCGAATTGTCGCGTGGTAGAGCTATCGGCTTGGGCAAAGGCCTCAAAGAGTCGCCCGGTTTGCTCGGGAGTCATGCCGATACCGGTATCGCGGACACGAACCTGCAGCTGAACTTTGCCGCCGGTGCGGCCCAGGTTGCGAACCACGACTGTCACCTGCCCATGCTCGGTGAATTTCACTGCGTTGCCTACCAGGTTCAGGATGACCTGGCCCAGGCGCAGCGGATCTCCAAGCAGCGTCTTGGGAACGTCCGACGCCCGGTCGAACAGCAGCTCAATGCCCTTGTCGTAGGCCTTTTGCGCAATCAGCGAGGACACGTTGTCGAGCACCGCATCGATCTCAAACGGTACTGCCTCGACGCTCAGCTTGCCGGCCTCGATCTTGGAGAAGTCGAGGATGTCGTTGATGATGCCAAGCAGCGAAGTGCCCGCCTTATGGATCTTCGAGACATAATCGCGCTGCCGCTGGTCCAGCGAAGTCTTCAGCGCAAGGTAGGACATGCCGATGATCGCATTCATGGGCGTGCGGATTTCGTGACTCATGTTTGCAAGGAAGTCGCTTTTTGCCCGCGTCGCCTCTTCAGCAATCTCCTTCGCCCGCTGCTGCGCGTGCTCTGCTGCCTTGCGCTCGGTGATATCCTGCAGCCAGCCGAGCAGCCCTTGCTCCCCCTGGATCTGGATTGGCAGGTAGGTGACAAGCATGGTGCGTTCGCGCCCCTGCCGGTCACGCATCGGTACTTCCTGGCCCTTTGCGATGCCGTCGTCCGTGAGTCGTTCGACGATGGCTTCGCGATCATGCCCATTCGCGTAAATCTGCGAAGCAGCGTCACCGACGCCTACGCCGAACGTTTCACAGAAGCGGGGGTTGGCGAAGCGGATCACGCCCTGGGTAGAAAAGGCTATGTTGATTGGACTCGTATCGAGGATTGCCTGCAGCCGCGCGCGTTCTTCGCTAAGCGCCACTGCTGCCGCATGATGATCCGTGACATCGCGCACCCAGCTGGCGACCAGGGTCTCACCGTGGATTGTGACGAATGATGCACCGACCAGAACCCAGAGAATTGATCCATTTTTGTGCAACAGGCGGGTCTCGAAGTGTTCGACCTTGCCGTTTCGTGTCAGCAGTTCGAGGAAGCGTTCGCGCTCCTCAGGATCGACATACAGGCTCGTGGCGTTGCGCCCGAGCAGGTCCTCGCTGACATAACCGGTCGCCTGTGAAAAGCGTTGGCTTACTTCCCTGACGGCCCCGTTCCGATCTGCCAGCACCAGGCTGGCGGGGCTGGTATCCATGAGCGCGCGGGTGAAAGCTTCGCGCTCGGCCAGCTCTGCGGCAACGCGCTTGCGCTCGTCCACTTCCCGGTTGAGGCGTCGGTTCCAGGCCAGCATGGCGCCAAGCAACAGCAGGACCGCGACCAAGCTCGGGATCGCCCAGCTCATTACGGTTTTGATATCGAGGCTGTCCTCGTTGAAGGAATCCTCGAACAGCCGGTATTCCATGAGCGATACGCGATAGTACCGCCGCCAGCTCGCATCGAGCGGCGAATCAATGCGATTGCTGGACTGGAAGAAACGCTCCAGCGCTCGCGCGAGATCCGGGGCGTTGCGCGCAACACCCCACCCAACGCTGGTCGCTTCGCTGACCGGAAACGCAATGGAGAGACGTTCGGGATCTTCACGAGCCCAGCGCAGCGCGCTTTCGCTACCCAATACCGTGAAATCCACCTTCGCATCGGCGACCAGTTTCACCGCCTGTTCGGTTGGCGCATAGACCATTTTGACCGGCTGACTGGAGAGAGGACCGCGGTTGGCTTCATCGATCCACTGCTCGTAGTCCGTGCCCTTCTGCACTGCCGCCGACAGACCGAGCAAATCAGACACCTCGTTGCCCAGGGGCTGGTTGGAGCGATGGACGATGACCAGGTTGCGTACCCGGTAGTAGGGCACGAGCAACATCTTCGTTTCGCGCCAAGGGATGATATGCAAGTCATTTGGATAAAGATCACAGCGGCCGTCGGCGAGTAGCTTCGGGTCGTAGCTTTCCCCGCGTACGGTCTCGCCCCGATCGTCGTGAAACTGCGCATCGAAACTCGGCAGTTCCGTTACCTGTGGGCGTAAACCGAGTGACTGCGCGAACGCCTCCGCATTAGTCCGGTAGAAGGAAGCGCTTGAGCCAGCCACGCATATGCGTAGGACGCCGCTTTCCTGAATCTGGGACAGCGTACGTGCTTCCACGCAGGGCATGCCCAGCCCCAACAAGCCTCCCAGCGCAAGCAACGCTCCCCAGCGCGGATTTGTTTTCAATATGCACCTGCTGGTAGGTAATTGCTCACGATCCAACTCGACATATCCTTGTGAGCGCCCTTGCACGAGCTTGTCCGCCGCCCTGCACTGGAATGATAGGCTTTTGGAGTGTAGGCATACGCTACAGCAAGCGCCAGCAACAAAAACTGGGCCAGCTAGCGACTTTCAAACGGCTACTCACCGTTCGGAAAGTGAGTTTCCGGACGCTTACTCAGTACTCGTACACCTAAGTTTCGCCAATGTCCGCTATGGGGCGATTCTGTTGAAAAAGTAGCTCCCCTGTCTGACCTGCGGCAAAATTGCTTCATTGGCCGGCGGGGGATCACAGAGCATGATGGGACAGTTATCAAGTGGGCAGGAGCGACTGTTTTAAGATGAAGTCCCCAACCACTCGACCTTTTCCAAAGTTATTTGCCCACCTCAAGCGCATCCTGAAACTGGATCGCTTGCGACTACGTGGCATGAGTGGCGCGACCGATGAGTTCACGTTGGCTGCCGCGGTACAGAACCTGCGACGGCTGGCCAAACTTACCTCTCAAGGGGCACCAGTCACGGGATAGGTGCGCCTGCACCAAGCAAAAAACCTCAAATTAACCCAATAACAAAGCAGTAAAGGTCAACGAAGGACTGAAAAACCACTCAATGTGGTGAGTAGGTTCTCCGCTGGTGGCCGTGCCTGAGTTCAGGTGAGCTGAAAATCCGACTTTTTCAACAGCATCGACCCAAAGCGGTCATCCAGAACAAGTGACTATCCCTGTGCTTTCTTCAGCCCTTTCAAGCGCACATTCGCCCTTTGCACCGCGGCCATTTTTTCAGGCCGCTTCATGCGTTTCTACTTTCTGATGTCTTCCTTGCTTCGCCCGCAGCTCACACACAAATCACCACTGAGCTGGCAAACTGAGATGCAGGGATTCTCGATTTCTTTAGCCATTGTCAGCCACCTTTGGCCGCACGTGATTGAGTCAGGCGGATTTTCCAGTCGCCTCCGTGAGTTCGCAGACACTCCTCCTCAGAGTCGAATCGGACACTGTGGTCTGAAGGGATCAGGTCGATGTTGGCGTCATTCAACGCGATGGACGTCAACTCGAAGATGCGCGCCTTAGCGTCAACCAGGGCGTTCTTTCTGTCAGCCAGGGTCTCGAATACCCAGATTACCTTCAGGGTTTCAGCCAACGCGTTCAGGTTTGCGATGTGGGTGAGCCACGCAAAGCCTTTGATTTCACCTTTTGCTGTTTCGCACGCTTCGGTGAGCGTGGTTATCAACCGACGTTCGATTCGTGCCAGTTCACGTTTCCCTGGAGGCATTACGGGTTCCTTTGGAGACAATGGTGGGCAAGTGCTGAATCAGAGAGGTCGAAACTCGACCGTCAGATGACTGACTTCGTGAACTGGCTTGAGACGTTCACGAATGCTATCGGCGTTCGCAGTGGCCTCACCAAGGACGCTGACGATGGCCGCATGGGCTTGCGGTCCAACCCGCCAGACGTGCAAGTCCGTGATAGTGGCATCCCCCGGTTTCTCAACCAGTTCGCGGATTTCCTCGGCAACGTGTGCGTCTGTCTGATCCAGCAGTACTCCTGCGGTGGTCCCCATCAAGGTCCATGCCCAGCGCGCAATAACAATGGCGCCGACAATGCCCATGACCGGGTCCAGCCACACCCAGCCGAGATACCGGCCGGCGAGCAGTGCAGCAATGGCCAGAACGGAAGTCAGCGCGTCTGCAATGACGTGGACGTAGGCCGATTTCAGGTTGTTGTCGTTCCCGTGATGGGCATGGCCGTGATCGTGATCGTGTCCATGAGTGTGCCCATGGCCCAGCAGCAGGGCACTGACAATGTTGACGATCAAACCGGCAATCGCGATGAGCGTAGCGGTGCCGAACTGAACTTCCGTTGGCTGCAAGAGGCGTATGACAGACTCAACGCCAATTCCCAGGGAGACCATACCGAGAATCAGCGCCGAGGCGAATCCGCCCAAGTCTCCAACCTTTCCGGTACCGAAACTGTAGCGCTGGCTGGAAGCGTGGCGTTTTGCGTATCCATAAGCCGCCGCCGCGATGCCCAATGCGCCAGCATGAGTTGCCATGTGAAAGCCATCAGCCAGTAACGCCATCGAGCCTGTGATATAGCCAGCGGTGATCTCGCCAACCATCATCACAACGGTCAGTGCCACAACCCAAAGCGTACGCTTGGCATTTTCGTCGTGCGCTGAGCCAAGGAACACATGGTCGTGTGTGTAGTTGATGTTCGTGCTCTTCATGAGCGTGTTCCTGGATGCGTTCACTTGGAGTAACGGCGAATGGCTTCAAGAAGTTCCTCGACGCCTTGGTTACGCTCCTCTTCGCTGAGAGCAGGGTTCGCGACATGCTCCCGCGCGTGTTCCTCGATGATTTCCTCCATCAAGCCATTGATGGCTCCGCGAGTAGCGGCAACAAGGTGCAGTGTTTTGGCGCAATCGAGGTCCGACTCCAATGCCCGCTCAACGGCTTGGATTTGTCCGGCGATGCGTTTTACGCGCTTGAGAAGATCGTCTTTGTTTGCTGCAATATGACCCATGGGATACCCCCCCTACCTATACATTGCGCATGATAGGCATACCCCCTATACCTATGCAAGGTTCGGCGGACGGAGGGATTATCTGCGCGCCCTTGCGGGAAGGAGATACTTCAATTTCGAGCGCAGAGCGAGAGAATTTGGAGGGGCCGTTTCTGGCCGGTTTCTGCCTGTCCATAAGGGCAGCTCGTGTCTCACAGAACAAGTTCTAAACCAGCTGGCGGATCCCCAGAGACAAAATCAAACCACCGCACAGTCGATCGATTGCTTTTTTCCGACCTTGATACGTGGAAGCAATCTTAGGCTGCGATAGAGCGATTGCGACCATTCCATACCAGGTCATTGAAACCACCACTACAACTGCCAGCATCGACGAAAACGTGCCTAATGAAACATGGGCGGGGGCAGCGGCTGAAAAAACAGCGGCATAGAAGGCCATGGACTTGGGGTTGCCAATGTTGGTAATCACCCCCTGAATAAAAGACTGCCTGCAACTACCGGCGACGGCATCATTTAGCGGCCCAAGCGCATTCTTCCCCGCATTGATCAACAGTCGGAATCCGAACCACATGAGGTAGGCGGCCCCTAGAACCTTTACAGCAAGTGCAGCCCAAGGGAGCGCAGCAAATACAATCCCGAGACCTGCAATTGCACAGGTGGACCAGAACAAGTTGACCAGTACGATACCCGCTACCAAGGCCAGAGCTTCTGACCGTGTAGCAGCCACCGCTTTATGGATCACTGCGACGAAATTTGGCCCAGGGATAACGACACCGGCCAAGTAGACCAAAAAAACTGTCAAAACGGCGGAACCATCGATCATGTGCTTCCTCGCGAGTCCTGTGGACGGAACCATCCCTTAGTATTGCTGATCGCCATCGGGCGCTGAGTGCCCGGCTCATTCTCGACGATGAGAGTACGGCTGTCGAGCGACCGAGTCTGGCCGTTTTCTGCCTGTCACGACGAGCCGAAATCGACCCATAGCTGACCTCCGCTAAGGGCAGCCAGGGATTGTGAATTCAGCAGGTCGATACAACACAACTGAATTCTGTGTAAGCGACATGCAGACGGCGTCAGCGATTGAGCCTGGTAATCTTTGAACCCTGCAATCCCAGCCCGGCCATTAAGCCCTTTTGATCAAAGATGAACGCATAGACATCGGAATGAGCCGTTGAAGTGGTCAACGACTTGGCGATGCCTGAATCCACGACCACGATGCTTGGGCCCACGCCGACCTCGAATCCATTAACATTTTTCAGATCGTTCATCGCTGAATAGGTCATGAAGAACATCACGTATCCAAACCGCTGCACGCCCGCCTGAAGGCCGTATGAGGCTGCTGTGGTCGCGTAGTATCCCGTGACTTTTCCGTTCTCAATCAATTCGCCTTCGCCATGCTGTGCGCCGGCGATGAGGCCCGCTTTCAGCACATCAGGGAAAACGAGGATACCCTTGGCTCGCCGCGCGAGGTCTCGCGCTTGCGGCGTTTTGGCATACAAACTCTGTAACGCCGCGTTCGCGTCGCGGTTCATTTGCGCGTTAGCAGCCTTCACATCTGAGGCGGAACTTGATTGACCCATTTGGCAGCCCGCCGTGATCGCGAGTATTGAAATCATTGCCATCATTCGAAGGTATTTGGTCATGAGCAATACTCCGTTTCACTTGCCATTGAGGAAACTGCGTGGCGCTAGCCGTTGCGGATCAAAGACTGACGGGGTCGATCTTTCCCTTAGACTTTAATCCTAATAAGCCGTTGGTCAAATGCTATGCACATGCACATGCACATGCATGTGCCTCAGACGAAATCGACAGTCAACTTCTGGCCGTTTTTTGCCTGTCACGATGGGCAGAAATCGACCCATAGCGGCCGCTCGATGGAATGATCAAGTAGCTGTTGCGATTGGCCATTTCTCGCCAAGAGCGGAGTCACCATAGGTTTTGATGACCTCAGAGATGATGACTTGATAACCGGCAAGCCAATTTTCCTGAGCAGCCTTTGCCTCAAGGTGACGGGGATGCTCAACCAATATCTGAAGTGCTTCGAGAGAACTCCAGTAGTAAACATTGGAGAAGAGACCAGTTTGTGGATTCTAACCAGGGATCGATTTTGCGATTGCAGCTATTTCCTGATCGAGTCGGTAGAAGGCTTCATCAAACTGCTTTTTGGCAAAGATGAACGTTGAAGAGTACATAGGCTTTGCTCCCTTCGCGGCGTTTGGTTGCCGATGATTGCACTGACCGGACTTGGGTATGCCTCAAACCTATGCTAGCTGGTTGGCTTCCCAACTATCAGTAGACGATGCATCTGGCGTAATGTTTTCCGCCGATTATGTCTGATAGCGTTCCTTGTCCATGCGTAACTCCTTGGTTGGGCTGGAAGTCAAGCTAGAAATGCGTCATGAGGTGAGGAGGAAAAGCGACATGACTTTTGCGCTCATTACTGGCGCATTAGCAGCGTGGCCATGGTCTGCTTTTGGCCGATTGTTGCCTGTCGCGAAGGGCTGCGATCGATCCATGGCGGATAGTCCTGACACTAGCGACAGGTGTCGGGTTGATGGGCCGCAGTGTTTCAACTCTTCTGTAATGGCGTGGTTCACCAGGCCGCTGTACATTTTCTCGATCGCATCCGGGCTCAGGCCCTCAGCCTCGGCCCACGTCCCTGCATGACGGGTATCGACTACAGACTCAAAAATGCCCGGTGTCGCGGTCATCAATCCACGGCTAGACTCCTTCATCTACCCGCAGCATCCGAGGCAACATGAACTACATTCTCTGGATCATTCTTGGCACAAACAGCCCATTGCCAGCGCCGGCGCTCGACCATGCCGAGTATCAGAACAAGGAGGCCTGTCAGCACGCAGCCGATCAGGTCAAGGCATCACTCGACGGGGTGCAGTTCCATATCCACACCGTCTGCACCCCCAAGGACGAGACAAAGTAACGAGTCATTTTCAGCGATGGACGGTTCAGCGCTTGTAACGCAGCGCATCCACCACGACGCCGAACGCTGAAGAATGCTCACGGCGATTGGGGTAGTAAAGGTGGTAACCGGCAAACGGTTGGCACCAATCTTCGAGTACCCGCACAAGGCTTCCGTCCGCAAGTTCCTTCGCGACCATATCTTCTGGCAGGAAACCCAAGCCGCATCCCGCGACGGCAGCGCGCAGGATCGGCACGCTGCTGTTGAACGTCCATTGTCCTTCGACACGGGCCTTGAGTTCGTGACCCTCCTTTTCAAAATCCCATTGCATCAGGCTCCCGTGGGTGGGCAGCCGCAGATTGATGCAGTTCTGGGCGGCCAGATCCCTTGGCTCTTTTGGAATTGGCCGCTGTTTGAAGTATTCGGGCGACCCCACTACCGCGATGCGCAACGGGGGGCCGATCGGGACGGCGATCATGTCTTTGGCCACCTGATCGCCCAGGCGCACGCCGGCGTCGTAGCGTTGCGCGACGATGTCGGAGAGGGCGTAGTCGACGGTGATTTCCACCTTGATGTCCGGGTAGTCGGGCAGGACCTTCAACAGCTTGGGCCAAAGGATGTTGTTCGCCGCATGTTCGGAAGCTGAAATCCGCACGTTGCCTGCCGGGGTGTCGCGAAACTCGCTGACCGCCGCCAACTCCAGTTCAATTTCTTCGAACCGCGGCGCCATCGAAAGAAACAGCCGTTGCCCAGCCTCCGTAGGGGAAACGCTGCGGGTGGTTCGGGTGAGCAGGCGAACGCCAAGCCTGGTTTCGAGCGCGCGCATGGTGTGGCTCAGCGCGGACTGCGAGACGCCCAGTTGTGCGGCGGCGCGAGTGAAGCTGCCTTCGCGGGTGATGACCACAAAGGCTTGCAGGTCGTTGAGGTTGGCGCGGGACATTGATGAGAACCTCTCATGCGGAGCGCGGGATTATTCCATGTAATCAGGTTCCGCATGGATGCGCGACCCCAACGAGCCCGTCACAAGGTTCTTGCGAAGAACGGCGTCAACTTGCCGAATGCAGCTTCCACATACTTGGGCACCCAGTAGGTTTCGATGTGCGTGGCGCCGTCGATGATGAACAACTCTTTGTCTTTCGTGCCGGTGGCTTTGGGGAATGCATCCTGGGTCATGTACAAGCTGTCGGCCTTGCTGCCGGCGATCATCAGTAACGGCTGATTGATCAGTTCGATTTGGTTGGTCGCGTCGAAGCGCATCAGATCCAGCAGGCTGCTCGTGGTGTATTTGAACGTCGAGTTTGGGTGGGCATGGGTTTTCCAGTAGTACTCATAACCCTGGCGATACAGCTCGAACGGCAGCTTGGCGATCTGCTCGTCAGTGAGATTGGCATCACCCGAATACAGCACTTCACCGCCGGCCGCTTCCTGGGCGCGGGCAGCGGAAGCTTGTTGCAGGCGTGGCGCGAGGGTGTCCAGTTGCGAGTCGTTGTAGCCATTGCGACGCACCCGGCCGGAGTTGAACATGCTCACAGTCGCCACCGACTTGAATCGCTTGTCGGTTTGCGCGGCGGCCAGCGAGTAGCCACCGCCACCGCAGATACCGAGCAGGCCCAGGCGCTTGCCGTCGACGCCGGCATACTGAGTGATGAAATCCGCCATGCCGTGGATGTCCTCGATGCGGTACCCCGGCTTGTCGATACTGCGCGGTTGTCCGCCACTTGCGCCTTGATACGCGGCATCGGCGGTGATGGTGATGTAGCCTTGTTCCGCCAGGCGCTGGGCATACAAACCGGCGACTTGCTCTTTGACGCCGCCGTTCGGATGCGCCACCACCACCGTCGGATAAGCCTTCTTCGCATCGTAGTTGGCAGGGGTGTAAACGTTGGCCGCAATGTCGAGGCCATTGAGCTTGTAGGTGACCGGATGGATGTTGACCTTGCCGGGTTCATTCCTGGCAATGGCGCCGTCGTAGGCCAGGGTGAACGGGTTCTTCTTGTAGTCGGCGGCACCGGCTTCGCCAGCAGACATACCAACCATGGCGGCCATCAGCGAAGCTTTCAAAAGGGTGTTTCTCATAAGCATCTCCTTAGCACTAAAAAGGCCGTTTGAAAAAAGTTCTGTAGCCGTCAATCCAGATGCTTTTCTGTCAGAAACCCGGACACCAGATCCGCAATCTGCACGTTGTTCAAATCCGACATGGGGAAGTGCGTGTTGCCCTTGATGCCAATCTCCGGCAAGTGGATCAGCCGCACATCACCGCCATGCTGGTTGACGGCATCGCGCCAAAGTCGGGCCATGGTGAGGCGGGCGCGCCAACTGTCCTGGGCGGGCAGGTCGACGGCGTGCTCCGGAATGTTGTCGCCGTAGAGGATCAGGATCGGAATGCGCGTGAGCGCCATGAATTGATCCATCGGCACCGCTGCGCCTTGCACCGTGTCGAACGCGCTGGGAATCGGTGCGGGGACTTCACCCTGCGCGAAGACGAAACTGCTGCCCGGCTCGAACGCGACGATGGCCTTGACCTTGTCGTTCTTGATCGCCGTCAACCAACCCGGCCCGCCACCCTGCGAGTGCGTGAACAGGATGCCCGGGCCGATTTTTTCGAAGACCGCCGACACGCCATCGGAGACCACGTTCATGTCGAACGGCCCGGTGTTCGGTGTCATCGCACGGAAGAATTGGTCGCGCGTTTGCGCATCCTTGGCAACTTGCACACCCTCGAAATAGTTGGGCCACAGGCCGATGCGGAACTGGTTGAACCACAGTTGCTCGTCCGGGACAGGCTTGACTGTCGCCTCGACCATGCTGCGCCCGGCATCGCCCCGGCGCGGCTGGTCGATCAGATACACACCGTATTGGCGCCGCAGAAAGATATTCTGAAAACCTTCGCGGCCGTCAGCGGTGGTTTCCCACGTCTTGGAAAACTGGCCTGCGCCGTGCCACATGACGATGGGCAGTTTTCGCGCATCGACCGGGATTTGGTAGAAGGTGTAGGCATGGTCGCCGTGGTAAGTCTGGCCATCTGGCGTCATGGGTTTGCGTGGATCGAACGTGCCCGGTGCGGTGATCATCGTCCCGCCAGCGGCGAAGCTGCCTTGCTCCTGAATCATCAAGGGCGCGGCGGCATTGGCATGGCTTGCACAGGCGGCAAGCGAGCTCAGCAACGCAGCGCTCAGCAGGTTTTTTCCGGTCTTCATGTTCAACCTCCCGAGGCGTCAAGCGCCTGTGCCAGGGCCGTGCTTGCACGTTTGGCGGCGGGTTCGTCGCCCTTTGCCAGCTGCTCGGTGAGCTGGCGCAATTGCGCTGCGCTCAGCCCGACCCGCAGGCTCGCCCGCATGTGCGAGCGCAACTGCGACTCCACCCCCGGCGTTGCGGCCAACGCCCCGACGGTCGCCAGTTCACGGCTTTGCCAGTCGAGGTTGTCACGCTCGAAGATGTCGCCGAACAGGTGGGTTTGCAGGAACTGGTTGATGACCGGGGCGAACTCGAACACCGGCCCCTTGACCGGCCCGCCCGAAATTCGGGTTTGATTGGCCGTGCCTGCCGTGAGCAAAGCCTCACCGGTGGGAATGGCACGGCTTGGTTCGCGTCCAGGCTCATCGTGAATGCCACGTTGTTTGCGCGCTTGCACCACCGTCATCAGTTCATTCAATGCATTGAGGCTGCGTGGGAAACCGACGTAGGCGTAGAGCTGCACCAGGATTTCCCGGGTTTCACTGACCGTCAGGCCAGCGTCGAGGCCCTGGTTCAAGGCTTCGTTGAGCTTGGGCATGTCGCTGGTCGCCATGAACGCGGCGATCAGTGGAATGGCCTGTTGCCGGGTCGACAACGTTTCTGATGCGGGTTGTGTGCTGACCATGGGTTGCGATGCCTCGGCGTTCCGAGTGGCAACCCCTGACACCAACCCAAAACCCAGACACAGGGCTATCAGCGCGGGGAGGGGGCCGGTCTTGCGATGTGCATTCGGTGAGTCAGTGGTCATCGTAAAAAGCTCCATCCATTACAGGTCTTGCGCAGGCTATTGACCTTGGTACTGCGCATCCGAGACTTTTTCCGCCCAGGTGACGGCCTTGCCGTCCTCGGCTTCGGCGATGGCGATGTGGGTCATCCCGTCGGCGGCCGTTGCGCCGTGCCAGTGACGTGTCTGCGGCGGGATCCAGACAATGTCACCCGGACGAATTTCCTGACGTGGGCGGCCCTCTTGCTGTACGTAGCCGACGCCGGCAGTGACGATGAGCGTCTGCCCCAGCGGATGGGTGTGCCACGCCGTGCGTGCGCCGGGTTCGAAGGTCACCGTGCCACCGCGTGCAGCGTGATGGATCGTGACTCATGACATCGTGAAAACAGTAAGTGAGCGAGGGGTTAGACACTAGACGGGTAAATCGGCAAGGGTTCATGAGGATTGCTCATTAATCCGCCCGACACCCGTGTAGGAGCGAGCCTGCTCGCGATGGAGGCCAACGATGACGCGGGAAACCAGGCGCACTGCGGCGTGCTCTGGTTTTTCGCGAGCAGGCTCGCTCCTACTGGGGAAGGCATGTCATTTGGAGTGGAAGCGAAGGCAAATGGACCCGCCAGGGCGGCGGGTCCGAAGGGATATCAGAGTTTCGGCAATTGCCCGATGCGGCCCATCATTTCGGTCACGATCTGCAAGTCCAGCAGGAACTGCTCGGTGGTCTTGAACTCGTTGTCGTTGTGGCCGGTGTATTTGACGTCTGGCATGGCCAGGCCGAATTGCACGCCATTGGGTAGTTCATGCACCGACGTGGCACCCGCAGAGGTGCCGAACTTGTGTTCCATGCCGAGGTTTTCGCTGGCCACGGCGAGCAACGCCTTGACCCATTCACCCTCGGGGTTACGGAACATCGGTTCGGCAATGTCGTAGTCGAAGACCGGGGCGATTTTGCTCTTCTTGCTCCAGGCATCCAGTTTTCCGGCGATTTCGGATTTCAGCGTTTCAGGCGACTTGCCCTTCGGTACACGCAGGTTGACCGCCAGTTTGAAGGTTTTGTCATCCATGCCGACATAGGTCAGGGACGTGGTCAGCGGGCCCATGAACTCATCGGAAAAACCAACCCCCAATTTGCCCCCCAGGTAATCCAGGCCCCAGTTATCAGCGGCGTAGCGGGCAGCGTCAGTGATCTCGTTGTGCTTGAACGCAACCTTGCCGTCTAGGCCATTGATGAAGTCGAGCATCCTGGCGACCGGGTTGACGCCGGACTCGGGCTCGGAGGAGTGGGCGGAAACGCCGGTGACCGTCAGTTTGACGTCCTTGCCGTCGACCTTGGCGGCGACGGTGCAGTTGCCGCCATTGCGTTTGGCGTACTCCGCGCCGGCCTTTTGCAGGTCAGCCGCCAGTTCTGCGGGTTTGTCTGTCACCAGGGTCGCGACCGATGTCGACGGAATCTGGTTGGTGGCCAGGCCGCCGGTCATCGAAGTGATTTCTGCGCCTTTGCCTTGCGCGGCGCGCTTGGCGAAGCTGGCCATGACGGTGCCGTAGCCTTTCTCGGCGATCACCACCGGGTAGCCGCCATCCAGCGCCAGGTTGTAGTTCGGCGTCGGGTTGCGCTCGAAGTAGTAGGGGATGGCGTCGCCCGTGGTTTCCTCGGTGGTGTCGACCAGCAGCTTGAAGTTTCTCGCCAGCGGCAGTTTCTCTTCCTTGATGACTTTCATGGCGTAAAGCGAAACCACGATGCCGTTCTTGTCGTCCTCGGTGCCACGGCCATACATGCGGTCACCGATCAGGGTGACTTTGAATGGGTCGAGGCGGGTGCCGTCCTGCAACACCCAGTTATCCGGCGTGACCGGCACGACATCGGCATGGGCGTGAATGCCCACGACTTCATCGCCGGTGCCTTCGAGGGAGATTTCATACACGCGGTTGTCGATGTTGCGGAAGTTCAGGTTGAACGACTTGGCCAGGCCCTTGATCTTCTCGGCAATCTTGATGAATTCGGGGTTGTCGTGCTGCTCAACACCGTCCACGCGCACGGTCGGAATGGCCACCAGTTCCTTCAAGGTTTCGGTGGCTGCGCTGCCGTACTTCACACGGGCATAGAGGCCAAGCAAACGATGGATTTCGTTTTGCTGCTCTGCCGTCAACGGCTTGTTGTCGAGGAAGGCACGGATGGCCGAGCCGAGGTCGTCGGATTTGGCGATGTCGCTCTTGGCCAGGCTGCCCAGGAACTGCCGGAAATCCGTGACCTTTGCATCGCTGAAGGTCTTGAGGATGATCGTGCTCTGTTGCGGGGAAATGTTGGCGTGCGCGGCCGTGGAGAACGACGACAGGCTGGCGAGCATCAGGCTGGCCGCGGCCAGGTGCTTGAGTGAAAAGTCCATTTCTGGTGGCATTCCTTTGCAGGCGGTTTGTGGGAAAAGTCTGATTGTTTAATCAGATATTTCCAAAACTACCATCAGGAGGGTGCGATACGGGAGCCCATGAAGTGGGATCTGTCGCACAGCAATGCAAAAGCGGCGCACAAACGAAAATCCGCTGTATCAATGCTTGCACTCTGATAGCACCACTTGGCAGGTACTCGGCGTGCCACCGGATCGCCCCGCATAGCGCGCGCAATTGCTCAGGGATTTTTGCCGCGCCATGCTCAAGGTGTCGCCCCAGGCCAGGCCGCCTTCACCTACAGTGGGGAGCGCTTTTGCATAACACGCCGAGCCAATGCGGGGGGCCGCATAGCGAGTCGTGGACTTGTTGCCTGAGCAGCCCGGAATCAACACCAGACTGATGGCGAGCAGGGAAAGCAGGCCCCAGGTCGAGCCTTTGCGCTCTGTTATTCCAGTCATCCAGCTTCCCCCTCTGTGTCGCCAACGGGCCGAACGCAATGGCGTCAGCCACCCGCGCGCGTGTTCAACGCCGCTTCCGCCGCCGCAATCTCGGCCTGGCGCTTGACGATCATGTCACCCACCGGCGGGCCTTGAAAGCGCCGGGCTTCAAAGCCGAACCAGACGATGGCGGTCAACACCAGAAAACCGATGGTGATGTACAGCGCCCAATCATTTGGTGGCTGAATGCCGATGATGAAAATGATCACCATCGAAAGCACCGAGAGCAGGGCGAACACGGTGTACCAGAAGCGCCCGATGTTCCAGGGCCCCATGGTCGGCCATTTCGGTGTCCCGTAGGCAAACAGACCCAGCACGATAGGAATGATGAAGGAGAAGAACAGGAAGATCACCGTGCAGGAAACCACGATCGTATAAACCGGCGTCGCACCGACCGAGATCACCGACGAACCCCAGTCGAACAGGACGGCGAGGGTGGCACCGGTCCAGATCGCCGCGACCGGGCTGCGGAAGGTCGGGGAGACCGAAGACAGCGCTTTGGAAAACGGCAGGCCGCCGTCACGGGAGAAGGCGAAGATCATGCGAGAAACAGAGGTGACTGTCGCCAATCCGCAGAGCACTTGCGAGATGAAAATCGCCACGTACAACGCGAGCTTCAATGTCGGGTTCACCTGAGTGTCCATGGCCCAGAAAAACACACTCCAGCCTTTGCTGGCAGCCTCATCCATGTTCGGTAGCATCAGCACGAACGAGCTGAGCATCACCCAGCCGAACAGCAGCGACCAGACCACCGACATCACCATGCCCCGTGGCACCGACATGGCGGCGTTGCGGGTTTCTTCGGAGGTGTGCGCGGAGGCGTCGTAGCCGGTGATGGTGTAGATCGGCAACAGCAGGCCGAGCATGAAAATCCAGCCGTTGGACACCGCTGGCCAGACGCTGCCGCCGGCCTCACCGGAATAGTTGGCGAACGTCACCAGTCGGGCGAACTCATAACTCGGTGCCGAGATCAGGCAAACGATGGTCAACGCCAGCGCAGTGGCGAAAATCAGGTAACCGGAAAAGTCCGTGAGCTTGGCCGTCAGGCCGATGCCCAAGTGGTTACACAAGGCCTGCACCCCGGTCAGGATCGCCAGGAAAATCACCCGGGTCGTGGTGGTGTCCTCCATGCCCAATCCCGGGCCGAAGGCACCGAAGAAAAAGTAATAGGTACCGACATTGATTGCGCCCAGCACAGTGACCAGCCCCAGCAGGTTGAACCAGGCCGTCAGCCATCCGGTGAAGCGGTTACCAAGGATCGAACCCCAGTGATACAGGCCGCCAGCGGTGGGGTAGGCCGAGGAGATCTGCGCCATGGCGAGGGCGAACACCCCGGAGATCAGGCAGCCGATCGGCCAACCGATGCCGATTGAGGCACCGCCCGCCCCGGAAGTGCCCTGGGCGAGAGAGTTGATGCCACCGGAGAGGATGCAGATGATCGAAAAGGAAATCGCAAAGTTGGAGAAAACGCCCATTCTTCGCGAGAGCTGCTGGGCATAGCCCATGCTGTGCAGCACCTTGGTGTCGTCGTCTGGCGGTGCGCCGGTGCCGGGCTGGCTTGCTGGGTTCATGTTGTGTGCCCCTTCAGGTTTTGATACGCATCCATCCGGAATACCGGATGGTCTGGCCTTCAACCCCTTGTCGTACTGCTCCTGTTTGCAACCGATAAACCTGTCTGTAGGAGCGAGCATGCTCGCGATGGACGTCAACGATAACGCGTGCTTTCTGAATAAACGCGCCGCCCTTGAGTCCATCGTCGGAACGCCGCCCGAAGCAAGCTCGCGCCTACAAACGTCCGTGGAATGCCGACTGGAAAATCTCCGTCACGCCGGCCTTGGTCAAGGGCAACGGATTGCCCCCGGCGGAAGGGTCGACAATTGCCATGTCCGCGATCAGCTCGGCCTGTTGCTCATCCACTCCCAACTCGAACAGCGTGTGCGGCACGGCGATGTCCTTGCGCAGCTTGAGGACGAAGGCCATGAAGCTGTCGAAGCCCGGGGAGGGCAGGCGCAGGTACGCAGCCAGACGGGTGATGCGTTCTTCGATGGCCGGGCGATTGAATTTCAGAACGTAGGGCATCAGCGTCGCATTGGTCATGCCGTGGTGGGTGTCGTACAGCGCGCCGATCGGATGCGCGAGCGCATGCATACCGCCCAGACCTTTCTGAAATGCAGTGGCGCCCATCGCCGCCGCCGCGAGCATTTGCCCTCGCGCTTCAAGATCGGACGGGGTGAGTACCGCACGCACCAGCGACTGGGCTACCAGTCGCATGCCCTCCACGGCAATCCCGTCGGCCATTGGGTGAAAACCGGGGGCGCAGTAGGCTTCCAGGCAATGCGACAAGGCATCCATGCCGGTGCCGGCCGTGACTTTGGCCGGCATGCCGACACTCAGGGCCGGGTCGCTGATGACCACGCGTGGCATCATTTTCGGATGGAAGATGATGCGTTTGGTGTGGGTCAGCTCATCGATGATCACGGCGGCGCGGCCCACTTCGGAGCCCGTGCCAGCGGTCGTCGGCACGGCAATGACCGGGGCGATGCGGCTTTCATCGGCGCGGGTCCAGTAATCGCCGATGTCTTCGAAGTCCCAGACGGGGCGGGTCTGGCCACTCATGAAGGCGATGAGCTTGCCCATGTCCAGGCCGCTGCCGCCGCCAAAGGCGACGACGCCATCGTGTTTTCCCGCACGCCAGGCGTCGAGCCCACCGGCCAGGTTGGCTTCGACGGGATTGGGCTTGAGGTCACAAAACAACTCGGCCCCCAGGCCCGCATTGCGCATCGCGTTCAGTGCGGCCGTGGTGATCGGGGCCCGCGCCAGGCCACTGTCGGTGACCAGTAGCGGTCGCTGGATACCCTGGCTGCGACAGACCTCGGCCAGCTCGCTGATGCGGCCGACACCGAAACGAATGCTCGTGGGGTAATTCCAGTTTCCAGTCAGGCTCATGGCTCAAATCTCGTGGCGCAAATGGAAGGATTTGGCGCGGGTCAGGTGCTCGTAGCCGAGGCGCGACAGCGTGACGCCGCGCCCGCTGTTTTTCACCCCGGTCCAGGCCAGCGTCGGGTCCAGGTAATCGCAGCGGTTCATGAAGACGGTGCCGGTGTCGATCAGGTTGCCCAGGTGTTCGGCGGCATCGAGGTCCTGGGTCCAGATTGACGCGCTGAGCCCGAACTCGCTGTCGTTCATCAAGGCGATGGCTTCGTCATCGCCGCTCACCGGCATGATGCCGACCACCGGACCGAAGCTTTCATCGCGCATGACCGACATTTGGTGGGTCACGTCGACCAGCACCTGCGGCGCGAGGTAGGCGCTGCCCGGCACGTCGGCGGCAAAGGCTTGCGAATCGATCAGGGCCTTGGCGCCCTGTGCCAACGCTTCGGCGATCTGCCCACGGACGAAGAACGCCGCCCCCGGTGTCACCAGCGGACCGAGCGTGGTGGCTTCATCTAGCGGATTGCCCAGCACGTACTGTCGGGTCAACTCGGCAAAGCGTTCGATAAACGGCGGGTAGATTTTTTCATCGACGTAGATCCGTTCCACGGCGCAGCAACTCTGTCCTGAGTTGAAGAAGCTGCCGTCCACCAGGTTTTCTACCGCATGCTCCAGATTGGCGTCCGCTCGCACATAGGCCGGGTCTTTACCGCCAAGCTCCAGACCCACGCCGAGGAAGTGTCCCGAGGCGGCGTTTTCCATGGCCTTGCCCGCATCCACCGACCCGGTGAAATTCACTTGCTGCACACATCCGGAGCCAATGATCGCGGCTGTCTGGGCATGATCGAGCAGCAAGTTGTGGAACAACCCATCGGGTAGATGAGCGCGACGCAAGGCCTCGGCGAAACGCTCACCGACCAGCAGCGTTTGCGAGGCATGCTTGAGGATGACGGCATTGCCGGCCATCAGTGCCGGGATGATCGTGTTGACCGCCGTCAGGTACGGGTAATTCCATGGGGCGACCACCAGCACGGTGCCCAGTGGCTCACGTTTGATCAGCCGTCGAAACCCGTTGATGGGCGTGGGTTCGTGCGCTGCCAGTGCGTCAGGCGCAATGGCGATCATATGCCGTGCACGCTCCTCGAAACCGCGCAGTTCGCCAGCGCCGAAGCGCACCGGGCGACCCATTTGCCAGGCCAGTTCCGGGACGATTTCATCCTTCATGGCCAGCATCGCGTCCACCGCAGCGCTGCAAAACGCCGCGCGTTCGCTTAGCGGTCGACGTTTCCATTGGCTCTGGGCGTTTGCGGCGGAGGCCAGCGCTTGTTCGATCGCGGCCGCATCGGCGTACTGACGTTCGGCATAGACCCGGCCATCGACCGGTGAGATCAGTTGAATGATTGAAGTCATGAGCTACTCAATAGCGCTCGAAGCCGCGCTGCAGTTCCCAGTCGGTGATCCGTCGGTCGTACTCTTTCTGTTCCCACTCGGCGGTGTGCACGTAGTGGTCAATCACTTCGTCACCGAACGCCTCGCGCAACATGCTTGAGCCCTTGAGCGCGGCGCTGGCCTCGCGCAGGGTCTTGGAGACTTCCGGCAAATGCTCGTCGACATAGGCATCGCCTTCGAAGGGCGCTTCGAGGCTGAGTTTTTCGTCGATGCCGGCCAGCCCCGCCGCAATCAGGGCGGCGAAGGCCAGGTACGGGTTGAGGTCGGCGCCGCCAATGCGGCATTCGATGCGGATGGATTTGCTGCCCTCGGCGCACAAACGAAAGCCGGCGGTGCGGTTGTCACGGCTCCATACCGCCCGGGTCGGGGCGAACGTGCCCGCCTGGAAACGCTTGTAGGAGTTGATGTAAGGCGCGAGAAAACAGGTGATGTCGTTGGCGTATTTGAGCTGCCCGGCGACCCAGGAGCGCATCAGTATGGACATGCCGAACTCGGCCTTGGCGTCATAAAACAGCGGCTTTTTCGCGTTCTTGTCCCACAGCGAATTATGGATATGGCTGCTGGAACCGGCCGCGTCATAACGCCACTTGGCCATGAACGTGATCGCCTTGCCCTGCAGCTGCGCGATCTCCTTGCAGGCGTGCTTGATGATGACGTGGTGGTCGGCCATGGTCATGGCATCGGCATAACGGATGTTGATCTCTTCCTGGCCCGGGCCCCATTCACCCTTGGAATTTTCGACGGGAATACCCGAGGCTTGCAGGTGTTTACGGATCGCCCGCAACACCGGTTCTTCGCGGGTGGTCTGCAGGATGTTGTAGTCCTCGATGTAATGCCCGGCGGTTTTCGGCTTGTGGTAGTTGCGTTTGTGGATGGCCTCGTAGCTTTCGTCGAACAGGTAGAATTCCAGTTCCGAGGCGAACATGCCGGTGTAGCCGCGCTCGCGCAGGCGCTCGACCTGTTTTTTCAGGATCGCCCGCGGGCTGTGGGGAAGGTCTTGCCGATGGTGATGATCGAGCACATCGCACAGCACCAGCGCCGTGCATTCCAGCCACGGCACCTTGCGCAAGGTGCGCATGTCGGGCTTGAGCACAAAGTCGCCGTAGCCTTTGCTCCAGCTGGCGGCCGCGTACCCTGGCACCGGTTCCATGTCGATGTCGTCGGCCAGCAGGTAGTTGCAGCAGTGGGTTTCTTCATGGCCGCTGTCGATGAAAAACTCGACCTGGAATCGCTTGCCGACCAGTCGACCTTGCATGTCGACCATGCACACCAGCACGGTGTCGATTTCGCCGCTGACAGCAGCACGCTTGAGTTCGTCAAAGCTGAGGAGAGGCTCGGTCATCACGGCAGTCCTGCTCTAATTTTGGAATTCTCTGAATAGCTGTTGCAGACGCTCTCCAGAAAAATCCAAACACTGCCGCCGCGAGCATCGTGGGCAATTAGCTGACCCTAAGCTTAGCTGACTGTCGCTTTTCGCAAGTTTCGATGATCGAAACCTGTTTTTTCCCGTTTGTTCAGCGACATTTCAGCTGTGCAGCGAGGCCTCAGCGCAGGCTCCACGACACCCCGACGTACATCGCCATTCCCTCGCTAGGCGTCGACCGCGCCGCGTCCATCCCTTTGTCGTCGTAACCCGGCGTGACGGTGGCGGCGTAGTGCTTGTCGGTCAGGTTGCGGATGTCCAGCCAGGTCTGCCAGTCGTCCTTTGGGGCGTTGTAGCCCAGGGTCGC
The DNA here is from genome assembly GCF_900187435.1 of Pseudomonas sp. Irchel s3b5. Classification (NCBI taxonomy): domain Bacteria; kingdom Pseudomonadati; phylum Pseudomonadota; class Gammaproteobacteria; order Pseudomonadales; family Pseudomonadaceae; genus Pseudomonas; species Pseudomonas sp. Irchel s3b5. The sequence goes on along the minus strand of NZ_FYDY01000001.1, from coordinate 365,035 downwards.
GCCGAAGATCGCGTAAGGATCGGCGTAGTAGCTGTTGGCGTAATCGACCGCGACCTTGGACACCCACTGTGTGTTGAGCGCGGTGAAGAAACCCTGCGTCCAGTCGTAGCGCAGTTCGCCCTGGTAGTAGTGCATCGGCAGGCCCGGCAGGCGGTTGTCGCCGAAGCGATCGTCGTCGCTGTAGTGGAAGTCGCTGAAGGTATAACTCTGGCGCAAGTTCAGTTGGCCGCCATCGTCGCCGGACCACAGGTTGCTTTGCAGGCTGGCTTCCACGCCCTGATGCACCGTGGGGCTGGCGTTGAGTTCGTAAGGCGTGGTGGCGTTGGCATCTGGCAGCACCGACAGCAATTCGTGGCGTACTTGAGCGTAGTACCAGGACAGACTCCACTGGCCCATCGCACTGTCGCCACGACCGCCGAGTTCCAGGGTGGTCGCGGTCTGGTTTTGCAGCTCGATCGGGTCGCGCTGAGTGCCGGTGGCCGGGCCGCTGCCGACCGGGAAGCGAATGTTGGAGCTGTAGATCAGCGACCACGGGTGTGGCGCCTCGACCGAGCGGCTCAGGTTGCCGAACAGTTGCAGGTCCGGCGTCACTTGATAACGCAGGCCCACGCGCGGGGCGTAGTCCCAATCGTTGAGGCTGGTCTTGCCGCCTTCTTGCGGGTAGGTGACGTCACTTTCACGACGGGTGTAGATCGCGGCGAAGCCGGTGGTCAGCCACAGGTCATCGGCGATTTCCAGATCATTGCCCACATGCAGGACCGTGTCCGAACCTTGATAGGTGAAGTTGCGCATGAGCGTGCCCGGGGCATAACCGGCGGTGTTGCCGGTGGGGATGCGCACGAACTCGCTGGCGCCGGCATTGGGCAAATGTTTGGTGACGCGCAGGCCTATCGTGCTGTTGCTCGCCAGGCCCCAAAGCGTGTCGCGGCGTTTGTAATCGAACGTGCCGCTGACATCGGTGTACGCGACCTTCAGGCGGTTGGGCCCCTCACGCAAGTCCATGGGGTAGTCGTGGTAGACAAGGCCGGTCTGGATGCTTGAATCGTCATCAATGTAGAACGTGGTCTTGTTACCGATAAACGTGCTGCCGGGCTGGTCACGGCTGTCGTCGCGTTTCACGTAGGCGGGGTTGGCTGCCCGTGGGTCGTGCTCGATGGAGTGTTTGGTCACGCGGCCCGCGAGGTCGTTGTCGGTCGAGCGATGGCGCAGGTAGAAGCGCGTTTCCAGGTTCGGGTTGAAGCGATAGCCGAAGTTGGCGATGACACCCTGGCTCTTGCTGGCCGTGTGGTCCTGATAACCATCGGCGTTCGCATCGGTCAGGGCGACGTAGTAGTCGAACGCTCCCAACACCTGCCCGGAACTGACCTGACGCTGCTGATAACCGTGGCTGCCTGTCGCGTAGCGCACCTGCAATTTCGGCGCGTCGTAGCCGGTATGGCTGATGTAGTCGATGGCCCCGCCCAAGGCCAATGCACCCCTGTCGAAACCGTTGGCGCCGCGCAACACTTCCACATGATCGAGCCACAGCGGCTCCAGCAATTCATAGGGCGTACCGCCAGGACCGGTCAACGGCAGACCGTCGAGCATGGCGTACAGCCCCGAAGCATGGGCGCCCGGTGCACGGTTGATCCCCGATCCGCGGATCGAAATCTTGGTTCCTTCGTTGCCAGCAGACTGGGCGTAAATCCCGGGCTGATAGGCCAATACATCCTGATTGCTGGCGACGCGACCTTGCAGCGGACGGCGCATGTCGACCACGTTGGTGCCGCCGGGCACTTCGGCCAGCCGGGCCTTGGCGTCTTCGATCGTCTGGTCTTCGTCGCTCTGATCCTCGGCGCCGATCAGCACTTGCCCCAGTTCCAGGCCTTGGGCTTGGGTCATGGCCGGACAGACAAGGGCCAGCCCCAGCAGCGCTGCGGGCAGGGAATTGGGCGAGGACATCGAGAAAACTCCAGACAGACAAAAACGGGCAGTGAACACTGCGACGTATGAAAGAACGAGGGGAACACATGGCAATTTTGCTTTATTTGCCGGGGGAGGTCTTGTAGGCGCGAGTTTGCTCGCTCCTACAAGATTTTTGCAGAAGGCAGGTACAGCTTAACTGCCTTGCGGTTCACCTCGTTATTGGTACTTGATTGCAATGCCTTTCAGCTTGCGTCCTTGAATCGTTTCGATGTCCCGGCTCCACAACGGCCCAGTGACATAGGCCGCGACGGGTTGAATGCGGTCGTAAACGACAACTACGGCGTCCGCGCCAAGTTTGGTGCCTTCTTCACGCAGTTTTTGTTCGATCTCGGTGATCGGCGGTGCCGGTTCGACCGAGGCATCGACCAGGATTTCGCCCAACCGCACATGGGGTCTTGTCGGTTCAGTGCGTAGCACCTGGACTTCGTTGGGCAGGGTCGGCTCAGGGTGTTCGACGCCGACATAAGCTGTGGTCTGTGCATCTACCGATGCGCAGGCACCTAACGCCAGCACACTGGCAACGAGGGCCGCGACGAGCAACGGTCGCTGCCATCTTGAGAGTCGATGCGATGAAGAAGGGGGCATGTCAGCATCCTCTGCTGGAAGTGTATTGAGCCAACGTCTGTTGGCCGTTCAATCAGGCGCAACTGCGAATGAATACCCAGAGATCGGCATTCAGCCCGCTGGCGCGGCGCTGTCCTTCTCAATTCGTTTAGTTATAGTCGAGAAAACCTGAACTAAGCTGAACCGGCCTGGATCAGCCACACCTATCAAGTGGTAGTCCATGTTCTCCAAGTCGGGAAGCGTTGCTGATGAATAAAAAAATCGCTACACACCGGTGGTGGCTTTTGCATTCATTTATCCCGATATCGGCCTGTCAGCCGATAGCCAGGCAGAATTGGCCAAGCAATCGCTCAACCCGGTGGCCGCACTCTACAGCGTGCCTATTCAATACAACTGGAACCAGAAACTCGGCCCCCGCGGGGAGGGTTATCAAAGCGTCATCAATATCCGGCCAGTGCTGCCTTTCAGTATCAACGACGAGTGGAATCTGATTTCCCGAACCATCCTGCCGGTCATTGACCAGCACGGCCTGGTTCCCGGCGGGCAAGCGGACAAGTCCGGTATCGTAGTAGGGCCAGCGCCGAACAGGGTGTGTAAAAAATAGGTTTGGCGTGGGAACTTACTTCGGGAGGAGCGCTCATACGGTGGCTTGGTGGCTACTTGACATATCTGCCGGTCATTCATGACACTGGCATTGGCTATATGAAACAGGCCAGATACAACGCAGCACCAAGGACATCTGGAAGACACACCATTCAGGGATTAAAGGACTTATTGAATGAACACGACAGATCAAGTGCAAGACAGCAGCAAGTACAACGCAAAATGGCAGGAGCGTTTCGCGTTTTTTGATGCTCACGGTGCGCCCAATGCACCGGATTACAAATCGGCAATGCAGCAACTTCCCTTCAAACAGAAGATAAAGATCAACGCCAACATCATTGCGTTCTTCTTTGGGCCGATTTACCTGTTTGTGCTGGGCCTGTGGAAGAAAAACCTGACGCTGCTTGCGATCCTCATTGCCATTTCCCTCGCGCTGGACGTTGTCTTCGCTCTCGTCGACGTCAGCTTTGCCAAGCAAATCAACTTTGCCGTGGGCTTCTGCTTCAATCTGCTTTACGCCCTTTCGACCAACTACGCTTACTACCTCAAGGAACGAAAAGGCGAACAGGGATGGAATCCGTTTAAAGGCATGCGCTGGTAAACAATTCCAGAAACAGAGCTTCAGGGTCATAGCCAATATGACCCTGATTCAAGCCCAGAGCGCATGTGTACTCCTCAGCGTGCTCCTCGCCACTGCACTTGATTGCCCCTCCTCATGACACTGACACCTTACGTTTTAGCCTTTCAGTTTGCCGCCGGAATCATTGGCTGCTGTGTCGTGATACCTCAACAAGTCATCCCGCCATCTTCCGAGAACATCGATCATCCCTCCAGGCCCTGGCGGATTTTTTATCGGTTGATGACCCTCTGCATGTGCAACCTGTTTTCGTGGTTGGTGACCATGATTCTACTGGTCTCGTTGCTGGAGGACGTGGACTCCAGCGGTCTATCGGACGTCAAACACGCACTGCTGATGGCGGTCATGCCAGTGCCCTTGCTCATCGTTTTCTATTGGCTGGTTGCCAAAGTGGCGCGCAAGGGGACCAGGGATCTGGATCGATTCCGGCGGCCATCGACCACGGTTGCCCTCAAGGATCCAGCGCCAGGCGCTGAGCCTGCTGGCGTAAAACGCAAGAGCGCCAAAAAGAAAAAACGCCAATGGCGGTAAGATGTTCAGAGGGCAGGGAATAAAAAGCCCGCGAGGCGGGCTTTAGGGAAGTCGGCATCAGCTCCCAGACTGTGCGCAAAACAGCTTTCGGGCTTCAGCAAAACATTTTTCGGCGATGGCCGAGCGCGGTTCGGTTTTGCGCATGACCAGGCCCAGGGGGGCGAGCACGCTGGCATCCGGCAGGTTGATAAAGGCCAGATTCTCGATCGGGTTTTCCAGGACACTGTCCAGCGGCATGATCGAGCAGCAAAAACCTTCGTGGATTGCCTGATACAACTGATACGTCGAATCGCTTTCGAGAATCGGCTGCGGATCGAGCCCGCGGCTGCGGAAGCTCAGGTCGATGGATTTTCGATAGTGCATGCCATTACTGATCATCCCCAAGGGCAGTTCGGCGGCATCTTCCCAGCTCATTTCAGTGCCTTCGAAATGGAAGTGGCGCGTGTCGTACAGTAAACCGACGCGGGTTTCACCCAGTTCGAAAAACTCCAGGTAATTGGGGTTCACATGGTCGAGATAGCAGACACCCAAGTCCAGTTGGTTGGTGCCCAGGGCTTCGATGATCTGGTCTGAACTCATGGAAGACAGGCTGTATTTGAGCTCCGGAAAGGTTTTGCCAAGCGCCTGAATGTAGCCGATTGGATTGAAGCCGCTGAGTGGCACCAGGCCCAGGCGCAAATTACCGACTAACTGACCGCGACACGCAGCGGCTTCGGCGAACAACCCGTCATGGGCGGCCAGCAAGGTTCTGGCCCAGGCCAGCACGCGTTCACCCGCTTGGGTGAATCCTTCAAAACGCTGGCCTCGGGTGACCAGTTCCAGACCCAGTTCATCCTCAAGATTGCGCAAGCGCATGGACAGCGTCGGCTGAGTAATGTGGCAGCGCGCAGCTGCCTGGCCGAAGTGTCGAGTCTGCTCCAGGGCGATCAGGAATTTGAGTTGCTTGATGTCCATGATGGCACCTACTGCAGGATGAATGAGAGGTGAGTATTAAAGCAGGTGTGCAGCATGCAGTCCCGAGCTGGCACTTTTCGCGCTTATTCAAGGGGGGCTGTCTGGTTGGTCATGGAGGTGAGCATTTTCTGGTCATCGGAAAAGAAAGGGAAAAATAAGCGTGACAGGTCAGCTAACTGACAACCCTCCCACTTGGGATAGACATTCAATTGCTTCATCAAGGCTCGTTCAGAAAGCCCAACAGCAGTTCGTTGACCACTGATGCGCGTTCTCGCTGTATCCAGTGGCCGGCACCTTCGAGGAGATGACACCCGCGAAGCCCCGGCAGGTCTGCGCGAAGGCTTCGATCTGTTGTGGGGCGCCCGGCCAGCTATAAAAAACTACCCTCAGGCCTGCGGAGCTCATTCACTCCTCTGTAGCCCCTGGGTACTAAGCAGGACGCGGTGTTTCAACGGGCGGGGTTGCCTGCCCAGCCCCCTGGTTTACAGCTTATGCCGCGCGGCATACAGGCAGATCATCTCCATCGCCAGCGCGGCCCCGGCAAGCGCAGTAATCTCGGCGTGGTCATAGGGCGGTGCCACTTCGACCACGTCCATGCCGATCAGGTTGATACCGCGCAGACCTCGCAGAATCGCCAAGGCCTGATGGCTCGATAGTCCACCGCAGACCGGCGTCCCCGTGCCTGGGGCAAACGCCGGGTCGAGGCAGTCGATATCGAAGGTGAGATAGACCGGATGGTCGCCAACGCGCGCCCGGATAATCTGCGCAAGTTCCTTGCTAGAGCGATCATGCACTTCGCTGGCATTGAGCACCTGAAAGCCCATGACGTCGTCATTGGTCGTGCGCTGGCCAATCTGGATGGACCGTGCAGGATCCACAAGCCTTTCGCGGACGGCGTGATAGAACATCGAGCCGTGGTCGATACGCTTGTCCTCGCCGTCCGACTCCAGGTCATGGTGCGCATCGAAATGGATCAATGACAGCGGACCATACTTGGCCGCGTGAGCTTGCAGCAGCGGATAGCTGATGAAGTGATCGCCGCCCAGGGTCAGCATCGCAGTATCCGCCGCCAGGATCCGCTCGGCATGGGCCCGGATCGCCGCCGGGGTCTGCGCCGGGGTGCCGTAATCGAAATAGCAGTCGCCATAATCGACACACGCCAGCAGATCGAACGGGTCAAATTCCCAAGGCCAGTGACGCGCCCAGGCGGACTGTACCGATGCTTCGCGGATGGCCCGTGGTCCGAAGCGGCTGCCCGGTCGATTGCTGGTCGCGGTATCGAACGGAATGCCGCTGATGGCGATATCCACGCCACGTAAATCGCGGGTGTAGCGACGCCGCATAAAACTGGTGATACCACCGTAGGTCGGTTCACCGTCGGTGCCATACAGGCTGTCACGCGTCATCGCCTGATCGATTATTGAATTGTCATTTAGCATGGGATTCTCAATGCGGTTTAACTGAAGCAGACCCAGAAATGTGTACGCTCACACAGCGCAATTTACTGTCAGGTTCCTGACTTGAGCTTGGTCCATGCACGGGTGCGAGCGCGTTCTGCACTGGACGGCAGTGGCACCAGCGGGAACAGGGAAGTCTGGATGTCGGCGGCGGGGTAGAGATTGGGGTTGTTGCGGATTTCCGGGCTGACCAGGGCAGTGGCGTCCTTGTTCGGGTTGGGATAACCGACGAAGTCGCTGATCGGGGCGATCACCTGCGGCTGCAGCAAGTAGTTGATGAAGGCATGGGCATCCTCCGGGTTCTTCGCATCCTTGGGGATGGCCAGCACGTCGAACCAGACCGGTGCGCCTTCCTTGGGCAAGCGCATGTCCACCACCACGCCGTTACCGGCCTCCTTGGCGCGATTGGCTGCCTGGGAGAAGCTTCCGGAATAACCCACGGCCACGCAGATGTCACCATTGGCGATATCGGTCATGTACTTGGAGGAGTGGAAGTAGGCGACGTTGGGGCGGATCTTCTTCAGCAGTTCTTCGGCCTTCTCGTAGTCCTTGGCCTGAGTGCTGTTGGGCCGCAGACCCAGGTAGTGAAGGGCGATGGGGATCATATCCGTCGGCGAATCGAGAAGGGCCACGCCGCACTGTTTGAGCTTGGCAATGTTCTCTTCCTTGAAGATCAGGCCCCAGCTGTCCACCGGCGCGTTCTCGCCGAGCGCAGCCTTGACCTTGGCCGGGTTGAAACCGATCAGCACGGTTCCGTACAGGTAAGGCACGGCGAAGCGGTTGCCTGGATCGTTGGCCTCGATCAGCTTCATCAGTTGCGGGTCCAGATGCTTCCAGTTGGGGAGCTTGCTGCGGTCAAGTGGCTGGAAAGCGTTGGCCTGAATCTGCTTGGCGAGGAAACTGTCGGACGGCACCACCACGTCATAGCCGGAGTGGCCGGTAAGCAGTTTGGCCTCCAGGGTTTCGTTGCTGTCGAAGATGTCGTAGACCAGATTTGCGCCATTCTCCTTCTTGAAGTTGTCCAGCGTCTGCGGGGCGACGTAGTCGAACCAGTTGTAGACACGCAGCGTGCGCTCTTGCGCATACGCGTTAGCAGTCAGCAGGCCCAGGCTGCAGAGCGTAGCGAGGAGCGAACGGGGGAGTTTGTGCTTGATCAATTTCTCACCTTTTGAATTATTGTTTTTGGCCTGGCTCCGGATGAATTGTTGCGGTTGCTCGAATTCCAATCAATCTATATAAACTGACAGGAAAATAGGCAGAAAAACTAAACGGTTGGCCCGCATGCCCTTACCTCCGCTCCATGCGTTTCGCGTATTTGAATGTGTTGCAAGGCTGGGCCATGTCGGTGCGGCCGCCGCTGAGCTGCATGTCACCGCCGGGGCTGTCAGTCAGCAGATAAGAGCGTTACAGGGCTCACTCGGCATCGATCTTTTCTACAAGCAGGGCCGCCACTTGGTGCTGACCGAACGAGGCCTGGCGCTACAACGCTCGGTAGCCCGCGGCATCGGCGAGATCACCGAAGGGGTGCGACAGATTTCCGAGGCGTACTTCCAGGAGCCGGTGACGAAAGTCCTGACCGTTTCCACGGAACCGATTTTTGGCGCGGCCTGGCTGATGCCGAAGTTGTTCGCCTTTCGTGCAGAACATCCGCACATTCACCTGCGCGTCATTACTGCCGACGACATCAGCGAGGTGGACTGGCGCAGGGCCGATATCGCCGTGCTCTACGACGCTCCGACGTGGGAGGGGTTCTGGTGGCGGCCACTGCAAAGCCTGCATATGTTTCCCGTCTGCAGCCCGCAATTGCTGCGCGGACCGCGTGCGCTCAAGCAGCCGTCCGACCTTGTTCACCACCGCCTGTTGCATGAGGATGACGGCGCTCAATGGCGGCGCTGGCTACTTGAGGCGCGCTTGCCTTACCCAGGTGATGCCGATGTTCATCTGGAAGATTTCGGCATTGCCCTGCAGGCGGCGCGAGATGGCTATGGTGTTGCACTCAGCGACGAGATCAATTCATTACGCGATTTGGACGAGGGCCGCCTGGTGCAGCCCTTTGCACTGAAAGTGCCGACGGGGATGGATTATTTCTGTATCTGCAACGAAGAGAGTCGCGATGTCCCTGAAATAGCGTTGCTCATCGATTGGCTGATCGAGCAGGCAAAGACAGTCCCGGCCTACCCGTAAGCGTTGTCGGGGCGGTTTAACATTCACGTGGTTCAGCACAAAGCTGAACGACCTTTGGATTTTTAGGCGTCTTGAGCAGCTGCGTTTGACTGGTTGCTGCCTGTTGCGAAGGGCTGCAGCCGGCCCAGAGCAGGCGCTCACGGAACTGGTTCAATGATCGCTATGGTTTCAGCCAGTCAGAATGAAGCTGCGGAAAACGCTCTTGCAGCCACTCAATAAAAACTTGAACCTGTGGCGCCAGATGCGTCCGGCTTGGGTACAGCAATGACACAGGCCGAGGGGCTGGTCGATAGGGCTTTAGAATTTCCACCAAACCGCGACTGGCCAAATGCTTGGCCACGGTGATTCCTGGTGCCTGGATTATTCCGAAGCCCGACACCCCGCACTGAACGTACGCATTCGACTCGGTGACGGTGATGCCGGCGTTACTCACAAACGCGCGATCCTGACCTTTTACCGAGAAATGCCAAGGCAATGTCCTGTTGCTCTGACCGGACAAGAAGTTAACGCCACGATGGGAGGCCAGATCGTCGAGTGTTTCGGGTTCACCATGCTCGTGCAGATACTCGGGCGCTGCACACGTCACCATGGTCGCCATCGCAATAGGGCGAGCAATCAAAGTCGAATCCGGTAGTTCGCCGATACGCAATGCACAGTCGATGCCTTCACCGATCAGATCGACGGCCCGGTCAGTCACACCCAGTACCATGTTGATACCGGGGTAGGAGGCGGTGAATTCTTTAAGGCTTTTGATGAATTCCATTTGCGCGAAAGCGGTCGGAATATCGACGCGAAGTCGGCCTGCGAGCGTTGCTCCGGATCGGTCGAACATCGAGGTCGCAGCAGAAATACCCGCCAGAATTTCCTGTATCCGCTCATAGAACCTCTCGCCTTCGGCGGTGAGTGCCACCTTTCTCGTGGTGCGCTGGAACAGGCGCACACCTAATGACCTCTCCAACTCCTGGATATACCGAGTGACCTGAGGTCGCCCGATGTCCAGCGATTCTGCGGCTTTGGTAAAGCTGCCGAGTTCGGCAAGTACTGCTTCGGCTCGCCATTGCCCGGTGGTTTGGCCGAATACATGATTATCCATGAGGACAGCGCCGTCGGTGCACCTGACAACATGAGCGACGAAGAGGCCGCAACACTTCCTATTGCTGCGCTCACGGCCTGGTATTCGCTGGTGGACTTTGGACAAATCCAGCCGGGCCAGACCGTTGAACTCAATCTGATGCCACTTATCTTTCGCCAGACGACCATTCGCGGTATCGCTGTAGCGCCGCGCTCATCGTTCGACCGGATGAATACGTTCCTCGACGAATACAAGATCCGTCCCGTGATCGACCAGGTATATCCGTTCGAGAAAGCACGAGAAGCTTACGAGCATCTCGCGAGGGGAGCATTTGGAAAGGTTATGATCAAAATCGCTTAATAACTTTGAGGCGCCAATACGGCGCCTTTTTTCGCCTCTCGCAGCAGATTCAACTCCGGAGTCGAGCCGGGCGAGACTCAGACTCCGTCACTGGGTTATAAAATCGCGAATCGCCTGGATGATTTGAGTGGGCGCTTCCTCCATCAGCCAATGTCCTGCGCCCGGAATTACCAGCTCCTTGACGTTGTCTGCGGCATTGCGCATCACGATCGCTTCGTTGTTGCCGAAGGACTTTTCGCCGCCCACGGCCAGCACCGGCATGGTCAGCTTTGTCTTCATAGACGTTTCGTTGTCCACCGCATCCTGGCGAATGCTGCGAAACTGGGCAAAGGCTGCGCGCATGGTGCCAGGGCGGGCATAGAGTTTGGCGTAGTGCTGTCGGGTGGCTTCATCGACCTTGGCACTGTCACCTGCGAACTCGTTCCAAAAACGGTCGAGGTAAATGCGCTCGCGGCCGGCCACCAGACGCTCGGCGTCGGGGCCGCCAAAGTCGAAGTGCCAGAGCATTGGCGAGCGAACAATGTCGTTCCACGGTGGTATACCCGGCACAGGTGCGTCCATCACCACCAACTGATCGGTCAGTTGCGGATAGCGAGAGGCGTAGGCAAAGGCGACCATGGTGCCTATGTCGTGGCCAATGATCACCGCGTTCTCGATGCCCAGCGCCGCCAACACCCCCCGAACGTCGCCCGCCTGGGTTTTCTTGTCGTAGCCTCCCTCCGGAATAGACGATAAGCCCAGGCCGCGGAGGTCAGGCACTACAACGGTGTGATCCTTGGCCAAGTCGGCGGCTAAAGGAGCCCACATATCACCGGTATCGCCGAAGCCGTGCAGCATCACGACAGCTGGCCCTTTGCCGCCCACGCGCACATGGATTTTGGCACCGTCTACTGCGATGTCTTGCGTACGAAACGATGAAGGGAATGGCGTCACTTCAGCAGTCGCTGGAAAGCTGACGGCAACTAGCATGGAAGCGATCAGCAGGGCTCGGATCATCACGGTGTCTCCAAGTGTGTGTAAATGGAGAAGCGTAGACCTATATCCGAAACTCGATTTGCGAAGCTATATGTTTGTTTACTGGATGCGATTTTCCCCGCGAACCTACAGCGATATCATTTTCTTTGAGTGGCCGCTCATCCCCACCACAGTAGGACTCGAGGATCCTGCGGGTGCGATGGTCGGAAATATACAGGTGCGCAATTGTGCAGTCGGTCATTTGCGCCAGCCGGTTCAGCACCTTGCTCCGGTGTGCCGTTGACCAGGCGGACTCATAGATGTCGCCGAGGAGCATTTCAAATTGATCAAGGTCCATGTCGCCTATCCTCGAGATCAAAGCTGTCACTGACCCAACATGACTTGGCAGTATAGGTCTGCTCTCGAGGTGCCTGCCCGCCGGTCCATCTGAAGGGCTGATATCGGGGCAACTTGGTTCGAATCTTCTGATTTCGGGAAGGAAGGGCGCAACTGGCGACGGATCAAGCGCAGGCGCGAAATCATGGTGGCCGATACTCCCACCGTTTGAAGGTTGACTAAATCAGCATGTGTTTACCTTTGGTTATGGCCTGGTTAAACAGCCGCAGCAACACGCCGGAGCTGTGCTCTACAAGGCAGGCACACCATGGTATCCAGGCGTATATTGATAGTGTCGATCCAAAAAGTTGAGGCGATAGTCAATCGTCGGTGGCGTGACTGACCAGAGTGCTGGGGGCGCTGGATATCCCGGAACGTTTGGAGGTGTTACATGAGCCAATATCAACGACTCTTTCTGATAGTCGGTCCCGCCATGCGTCATACCCCGGCGTTGGAGCGAGCTGTCGCCATTGCCGAGGCCACGGGCGCGGCGCTGCACATCACAGTGTTCATCGAAGACTCCCACCTCTTGGAGTTAACGAGTGCGGGTGCGCGTTTTCGTGAGGCCTGTCAGCAAGAGAACGAAAAATGGTTGAAGGATGAAGCCGATCTGATCCGCGGGCGCGGGGTCACGGTGAGTACTGAAGTGCTTGTCACGCGAACCGCGTTGCAAGAAATACTTCGGCATGTGGCAGAAATGCAGCCGGATCTGGTGATCAAGGACGTGCAACACGAGTCTGCGCTTAAACGCGTTTTCATCACGCCCCTGGATTGGCACCTGTTGCGCGAATGTCCAGTGGCGGTGCACTTGGTCAGCGAAGTCAGGTGTCCACTGCCACGGGTGGTCGTGGCGGCAGTCGATCCATCACACCCCGAGACTCAGATCACCGGCATCAACGATCGCATCATCCAGGCGGCGAACGGGTTGTCCATGCAGTGCAACGCGGAGTTGCATCTGTTGCATGCCTACGATCTGTCGCAGACGCATCTATCCGACGCCGGCGCGGGGGCCGTGACGATGCCGGGTTTCAGCAGCGATGTGCGCAAGTCGCTACAAAAGTCATTCAGCGCATTGGCCGACCACTACGGTGTGCCCCTTGAGCGACAACACTTCGTTGAAGGGCCACCGGGCAAAGCGTTGGCCGAGTTTGCAGCCCATCACCGGGCCGATGTGATCGTCATGGGAAATGCCCATCGCAAGGGACTGGGCAAATGGGTGGGCAGTACGACGGAGCATGTGCTGTATCAAGTGCCCTGCAACATTTTCGCCGTTTCGGGTGCTGCAGATCCGTAAGTAAATGGGCGATTAAATGACTCGCCAATAGCGTCGCTGCGATCGAGGCGGGGGGGAGGGACTGCCCTCTGTCCCGCCATCTCCAGGACGACAGCCAATCGACTTCATGGATTAGTCGTTCGTTGCCTCTTTACCTTATATGCGGATAACCATATATTCGCCAAACCGCATATTAGGCGAGACTTCACCTTGACCAGCAAAGCCCATGGCCTCGATATGGCTGAGCCTTTGACACCGACCACTGTTTTCAAATGCCTGGCTGACGACACTCGGGTCCGCACGATGATGCTCATCACCCGTGAAGGTGAACTGTGTGTTTGCGAGCTGACCTGCGCGTTGAACGAGAGTCAGCCCAAAATCTCCAGGCACCTGGCGCAACTGCGCACCTGCGGCCTGTTGTCGGACCGGCGGCAAGGCCAATGGGTGTATTACCGGCTGCACCCGAATCTCCCGGATTGGGTTCATCACGTGCTGACCACTGTGCTGGAAAGCAACAAGCACTGGTTGAGCCTTGATGCCAAACGCCTTGATGACATGGGCGACCGCCCTGAACGCGCAGCCGCGTGCTGTGAAAGCAAAATCACCTGATTCCGCCTTTGACTACGAGACCGCTCGATGAAAATCCTGTTTCTCTGCACTGCCAATAGTTGCCGCAGCATCCTTTGTGAAGCGGTCTTCAATCACTTGGCGCCGGAAGGTATGAAAGCCTGCAGCGCTGGCAGGCAGCCCAAAGGCAAAGTGCATCCGCTGAGTCTAATAACGTTGGAGAAAGGTGGTATTTCGACAGCCGGATTGTTCAGTAAGTCCAGCGATGTCCATGTGAACCTGGCTGCTGATTTCGTCATCACGGTATGTGACAAGGCTGCCGGTGAGGCCTGTCCGGTATTTTTCGGGCCGGCTACCAAGGCGCACTGGGGGTTGGCCGATCCCTCGGAATACCAAGGGGCGCAAGAGGAGATCGAGGCCGCTTTTGAAGCCACCTTGGAGCAGATCAAAAGCCGTATCCAAGCCTTCCTGGCTTTACCGCTTTCCCAACTGAGTGCCGAACAGCTCAAGGCAGAGTTGGCCTTGATTGGCGCGCTGTAATCACAGGAGCAATGATCATGAGTAAAAGCCGCCTTTCCTTCCTGGACCGTTACCTGACGCTGTGGATTGTTCTCGCCATGGCGTTGGGCATCGGTCTGGGGAGTCTGTTCGAAGGCTGGCCGCAGTGGCTCAACAGTCTATCTGTGGGCACCACCAACATCCCCATCGCTATCGGCTTGATCGTGATGATGTATCCGCCTCTGGCCAAGGTTCGTTATGAGGAACTGCCGGAGGTCTTCAAGGACAAGCGCATCCTCGTTTTGTCTTTGGTCCAGAACTGGGTCATCGGACCGGTTTTGATGTTTGCGCTGGCGATCATCTTCCTTCGGGACCAACCGGAATACATGACCGGCTTGATCCTGATCGGCTTGGCTCGTTGCATTGCGATGGTGTTGGTCTGGAACCAGATCGCGGGTGGCAACAATCAGTATGTTGCCGGGCTGGTGGCGTTCAACAGCATCTTCCAGATCCTGTTTTTCAGTGTGTATGCGTGGGTTTTCCTGGGGCTGTTGCCGCCGCTGTTCGGGTTGGAAGGCAGTGTGATTGAGACCAGCTTTGTCAGCATTGCCGAGTCGGTCCTGATCTACCTGGGTGTGCCGTTCCTGGCAGGTTTCCTGACCCGCAAGATCCTCATCGCTCGTAAAGGCGAAGCGTGGTTTCAGGAACGTTTCATTCCCAAGATCAGTCCGCTGACGTTGGTGGCACTGCTGTTGACCATCGTGGCCATGTTCAGTCTCAAGGGTGACGTGGTGCTGCAATTGCCACTCGATGTACTGCGCATCGCGATCCCTCTGACGATCTATTTCGTGGTGATGTTCTTCATCAGCTTCTGGATGGGCAAATTGCTCAAGGCTGACTACCCACGCACCACTGCACTGGCTTTCACAGCCGCAAGCAACAACTTCGAACTGGCGATTGCCGTGGCTATTGCCACCTTCGGCCTAGCTTCCCCGGTCGCCTTCGCCACAGTGATTGGTCCGTTAGTGGAAGTGCCGGTTCTGATTTCCCTGGTCGGTGTTGCCCTTTGGTTGAAACGCCGCTGGTTCAATGAATCCAAGAGCGCCATTGCGCAGGACAAAGACTATGTTTGATGACCACATCCCCCAACTCGATAGCGAACTGGTTGATCTCCCGTCGGCAGACAAACTCGGTATTGAAAAGACCTCCATTCACAAGCCGCGCATTTTGCTGCTGTACGGATCGACCCGTGAACGCTCCTTCAGTCGCCTGCTGGTAGAGGAAGCCGCTCGACTGCTGGAGCACTTCGGCGCCGAGGCGCGGATCTTCAATCCGTCAGGTTTACCGCTGCCAGATGACGCCCCCGACGATCACCCACGAGTGAAGGAGCTGCGCGATTTGGTGTTGTGGTCCGAGGGACAGGTATGGTGCTCTCCAGAACGTCATGGCTCTATGAGCGCGGTGTTCAAAGCGCAGATCGACTGGGTGCCACTCGCGATGGGCGCTGTACGCCCGACTCAGGGCAAAACCCTCGCGGTCATGCAGGTGTGCGGTGGCTCGCAGTCATTCAACGTGGTCAATCAGCTGCGGGTGCTGGGACGTTGGATGCGCATGTTCACTATCCCCAATCAATCCTCCGTACCGAAGGCCTATATGGAATTCGACGACAACGGCAGGATGAAACCTTCTCCGTTCTACGACCGTGTCGTTGACGTGATGGAAGAGTTGGTGAAGTTCACGCTGTTGCTTCGCGACCGCCAAGACTATCTGGTGGATCGTTATTCCGAGCGCAAGGAGTCGGCGGAAGAACTCATGAAACGTGTCAATCAGCGCTCCATCTGAGGATCAGCCGATGCGTCCACGCGGCACTCGGCATCCTGCCCACATCCAATACACCGGCCCGTTCGACAGCCGGTCGAACGCCCACTGACAACAGATACAGAGCACAACCACATGACTATAAAAGTTGGCATCAATGGTTTTGGCCGGATCGGTCGACTCGCTCTGCGAGCGGCCTGGCGCTGGCCAGAGTTCGAATTCGTGCAGATCAATGATCCAGCAGGTGACGCGGCGACTCATGCCCACCTGATCAACTTCGACTCGGTGCATGGCCGCTGGAACAACGAAGCCAGCGCCGAGGGCGACAGCGTCATCATCGACGGTCAACGGATCAAAGTAACGGCCAACAAGGCGATTGCCGACACGGATTGGTCGGGCTGCGATCTGGTGATTGAAGCCAGCGGCAAGATGAAAACCGTCGCAGTGCTTCAGGCTTACCTCGACCAAGGCGTGAAACGAGTGGTGGTCTGCGCGCCGGTCAAGGAGCAAGGCGCCTTGAACGTGGTGATGGGCGTTAACCATCAGCTGTTTGACCCGGCGCAGCACCGCATCGTCACTGCCGCCTCCTGCACCACCAATTGCCTCGCGCCAGTGGTGAAAGTCATCCACGAGAAGCTGGGCATTCGCCACGGTTCCATCACCACCATTCACGACCTGACCAACACCCAAAGCATTCTCGATCAACCGCACAAGGATCTGCGCCGTGCACGTGCTTCAGGCATGAGCCTGATTCCGACCAGCACCGGCTCGGCCACGGCTATTGCCGAAATTTTCCCGGAGCTGCGTGGGCGCCTCAATGGTCACGCCGTGCGCGTGCCGCTGGCCAACGCTTCGCTGACGGACTGTGTCTTTGAAGTCGAGCGTCCCACCACAGTCGAAGAGGTGAATCAGTTCCTCAAGGACGCTTCCGAGAATGAACTGAAAGATATCCTCGGTTTCGAGGAGCGCCCGCTGGTGTCCATCGACTACCGCACCGACCCGCGCTCATCGATCATCGATGCGCTGTCGACCATGGTCATCAACGGCACCCAGGTCAAACTCTATGCCTGGTACGACAACGAGTGGGGCTATGCCAACCGCACTGTCGAGCTGGCCAAAATGGTCGGTCTGGCCGTTTAAGGAGCGGTCATGAAAGCCTTGTCAGCCCTCGCGCCGCAAGTGCGGCAGTACCTGCTCGTGACGTGCAACTACTGGGCCTTCACCCTCACCGACGGCGCCTTGCGCATGTTGGTGGTGCTGCACTTTCACGCGTTGGGCTACAGCCCGCTGCAAATCGCGGCGTTGTTTCTGTTCTACGAACTCTTTGGTGTGATCACCAACCTGGTGGGTGGCTACCTCGGCGCCCGGCTGGGTCTGAACCGAACCATGAACATCGGGCTGGGCCTCCAGGTTGCGGCACTGCTGATGCTCACGGTTCCGGTGGCCTGGCTAACCATCCCCTGGGTGATGGGCGCTCAGGCGGTGTCGGGGATTGCCAAAGACCTGAACAAGATGAGTGCCAAAAGCACGATCAAGCTCCTGGTCCCCGATGGGCAGCAGGGCAAGCTTTACCAGTGGGTGGCGATCCTCACCGGCTCGAAGAATGCACTCAAGGGCGTCGGCTTCTTTCTTGGCGGCGCCTTGCTGGCCTTGATCGGCTTCAAAGGTGCCTTGTTCGCCATGGCGGGCGTGCTGGCGTTGATCTGGATCGGCAGCTTGATCCTGTTGAAGAAGGATCTGGGCAAAGCGAAAGCCAAGCCAAAGTTTCGCGACATTCTCTCCAAGAGCCGGGCGATCAATATCCTCTCGGCGGCGCGCATGTTTCTGTTCGGCGCCCGCGATGTCTGGTTTGTGGTGGCGTTGCCGGTGTACCTGAGCAGTGTCTTCGGCTGGGACTTCTGGAAGGTTGGCGGCTTCCTTGCAGCCTGGGTGATTGGCTACGGCATCGTGCAGTCGTTCGCACCCAACATCACGGGTAAGAAACGTGGGCATGTACCCGATGGTCGTGCGGCATTTCTTTGGGCTCTTGCCCTGGCGGGTCTGCCTGCGGCAATCGCTCTTGGGCTGAACACCGGCCTTTCGCAACAGGCTGTGCTGCTCGGCGGATTGATGGTTTTCGGCGTGCTGTTCGCGGTGAATTCGTCGTTGCACAGTTACTTGATCGTGTCCTATGCCAAGGAAGACGGGGTGTCGCTGGACGTGGGTTTCTATTACATGTCGAACGCGATGGGGCGATTGATCGGCACGGTGCTTTCCGGTTGGGTTTATCAGGTGTATGGACTGCAAGCGTGTTTATGGATATCGAGTGCATTCGTGCTGTTTGCAGCGTTGATTTCGATTGCATTGCCACGTCACGCGCCTAGCAACAATCTACCGTTACCCTGGCGCTAAAAACCCTTCGAGTGAGCTCGCAACTGCGCCGGACTGACGCCAAGGCGTTGCTTGAAGGTGGTCGCCATGTGTGCCTGTGAGTTGAAACCGCAGGTGTGGGCGATTGCCGACAGGCTGGCGGTCGAATCGCGCATCAAGGCACGGGCCTTGGCGAGGCGACGGTCGATCAGGTAGCTGTGGGGGCTTTTGCCTGTTGCGTGCTTGAAGGCCCGGATGAAGTAGCCTTCGGACAATCCAAGCAACTGCGCCATGGCCGGTACACCCAGCGGACTGTCGAGGCCGGCGTCGATGAACTCATCAAGCGTGCGCATCCGGCTACCGGTTATCGAGCCATGGGGTGGCGTCGCCAACGCGTCGCTAGCGTTTACCCGTTCAGACAAAGCAAGCGCCCACGCCTCCCAATCGTCTTCAACCGAGGCCCGCAACAGCGCGCTGCGCATCTGCAGCGCGAGGGTTGTTGCTTGCGGATCGAGGCGATTGTTGAAGGCGCGATCACCCACCAGTGCAATGCCGTCGGTGCGTATCACCCGCAGGTATTCACCGCCCTTGGGCGACTCGGACAAAACATCACACCCAACAGGAACGAACGCCAGGCCATTGGGCATGGCCTCGAAGGGAAGCACTCGGTCACTGCCGATAGCGTGCAGGCCGCGTTGGCTGTCGAAGGCAAAGCCGATCGCCGATTGGGCGGCCACATAACGGGTCGCGTAGGCTGAGGCAGGCAGCAATTCAATCGCCCATGGCCCGGCCTCGATGCGGCGGACCGGTTCAGAGGGCAGCGGTGGTGGCGGATGGTTTCGATGGCTCATAACCGCATAGTAGTGAAGTGGAAGCACAAAAGTCAGGTCAGTTTTTTGAAAGCCGCCACGCGGCAGACGAGTCTAGACTGGGCAAAACTTCAGGGAACCTTCTCATGCACAGACTGACCCGCGACGATATCGAACAAGCTTCTCGCCACGTTTACGAGGTGATGCCTGCCACCGCCCAGTACGCTTGGCCCTTGTTGGCCCAGCGGTTGGGTTGCACGGTGTGGGTCAAGCACGAAAACCACACACCGACGGGTGCTTTCAAGGTGCGCGGCGGCATTACCTTCATGCACTGGCTCAAGCGCGAGCACCCAGACGTGAAAGGCATCGTCACCGCCACTCGCGGCAATCACGGTCAGAGTCTGGCACTGGCGGCGAGCGCCCTGGGATTGAGAGCGTTGATCGTGGTGCCGGAAGGTAACTCGGTCGAAAAGAACAAGGCCATGCGCGGCTTTGGCGGCGAGGTGGTCGAGTATGGCCGTGATTTCGATGAGGCCCGTGAAGAGGCTGCACGCCTGGCGCAAGTGCATGACCTCTACCTGGTTCCGCCATTTCACACCGAACTGGTCAAAGGCGTGGCGACTTATGCGCTGGAGCTGTTCAAGGCCGCGCCGGACCTGGACACGGTCTACGTGCCGATTGGCTGTGGCTCGGGGATTTGTGGCGTGATCGCCGCCCGCGACGCGTTGGGCTTGAGCACAAAGGTGGTGGGTGTGGTGTCCAGCGAGGCGGCGGCCGCAAAGCTATCGTTCGAGGCGGGTAGCCTCCGCGAAACCGCTTCGGCCAATACCTTTGCTGACGGTCTGGCCGTGCGCAAACCCATCCCCGAAGCGTTTGCCGTTTATGCCGCTGGCGCGGCGCGGATCGTCTCGGTCACTGACGCGCAGATCGCCGAGGCCATGTGCGTGTATTACACCGACACCCACAACCTCGCCGAAGGGGCGGGCGCGGCGGCCTTGGCTGCGCTGATCCAGGAGCGTGAAACGATGCAGGGCAAAAAGGTGGGGGTGATTCTGTCCGGGGGAAATGTTGATCGATCGGTCTATGCGACAGTGATTGCGTGATTGAGGCCCCTGATCCTGTGGGCGCGAGCTTGCTCGCGATGGTCAGTAATTCATACCGTCATTGATGTCGATGCCCTGGGCACGCATGGCTTTGATTAAATCGCCACGGGTTCCGGGTAGGTTGAGCATGGTCTTGGCGCGCAATGTCGTGACTTCTTCAGCGGTGTAAGGCTGGTAGTCCGCAGGTCGGCTGCTGCCGGCCATGCCGTCTTCGCGCATCAGCCAGTTGAGCAGGTCGGCAAGTTGCGCGTTGTTCAGCGCCGATTGCGACATGCCGGGAACACGCACGAGGAATTCGCGGCCGCCGGGGACTTTTAGGAAGTTGCCGACAAAGCCCTTCATCCGCGGCGTGTCGTTGGCGGCAGAGCCGCTGCCATCGTCCAGATGGCAACCGGCGCATTGCAACTGGTAATTCACGGTATTGCTGTAACCGGCCTGGGCGATCGGCTTCTGGACTTCTTCGTTACCCGGCGCATGGCCCTGCGCCGGGTTGGGAATGGCACGGGCGAAAGCGAGCGGGGCGGTCAGCGTGCAGACGAGACCGAGGAGTAGCAACGTGCGCATGAAGGGCCTCTCTTGTTGTTGTGGCCGATAAAGAAAAAAGTCAGCTCGAAAGAAATTGCACCCTGTGGCGAGGGAGCTTGCTCCCGCTGGGTTGCGAAGCAGCCCCAAAACCATTTGCCAGAGTTAAGGCAAGCGCAGTTTTGGGAGCGCTGCGCACTCCAGCGGGAGCAAGCTCCCTCGCCACAGTTGACTGTTATTGACCGATAAAAAAACCGCCGATTGCGTGAGCAACCGGCGGAAAGTGCGCGTTTAAACGGCGACGCCGCGGATGACCGAAACAGTGCAGTGATAGATGTGCGATTTGGCGGCCAGGCACCAGTTCACATCGTTGTTGTTGAACGGGCGATAGGCCGGTTCTTCACTGTCGTTACGGGTGCAGGCGCACTGGGCGCAGCTTTGCTTACCGCAGCAGTCGTTGTACGAAATGATGTAGTCCTTGCCGTCGGCCGGGTTGCGGCAGGTGCCGATCCAGGTCACTTGCGAGGCTTCTGTGCCCGGAGGGCAGGACGTCACCGATCCGCCGCAGCAGCTGCACAGAAAGCCGTCGATGGAGCAGTAGCGCCAGTAGTCGCAGCTGTTCGGATCACCCGGATCACCCGCCTGTGCCGGCTCTGCGGCAAGGGCTTTGCTGGTGCGGTCCAGCGGCAGCAGCAGGGGCAGGGCGGCACCGGCGACCATCAGCGAACCCATGCGCGCCAGCAGTTTGCGGCGCGAAGTGGTGTCGGCGACACGGCGGGACGAACGCTCAAACAACAGATCCAGCAGTTTCATAAAGGTCTCCCTGCCTTATCAGTGGCTATGGCCGTGGTCGTGATCGTGGGCGTGCGGTTGCGCATTGAGGTACTGCTGCAGCGTGGCGTGCTTCAAATGCTCGACTTCGAACAGGCTGTCCAGGTGCTCGCGAGAGTTGACCAGGCCTTTGGCGCGCAGGGTGCCGGACTTGTCGATCAGCGCGGCGTACGGCAGCTTGCCGATCTGGTAGGTCATGCCCACTTCCGGGCCGACTACGTAGGTGGCGTCTTCGAGTTTGTGCTCGCGGATCAGCGCTTGCTGGGCATCCATGTCGCCGTCGCTGACGAATACCACGTCGAGCGTACCGGCCTGTTCCTTGGCGATGGATTTGATTGCCGGCAGCAGCGACTTGCAGATCGGGCAGGTCGGCGAGAGGAAGAACAGCAGTTGCGATTTTTCACCGGCATAGCCGAAGTTCACCGGGCGGCCATGACGGTCGGAAGCGGTGACTTGCGGCGCGGCTTCGTTGACGGCCACACCTTTGTCGACCATCAGCGCACCGGCCGGGGCCAGGCGGCCGTGGAGCACGCCAATCTGACGAACCAGGCCCATGACGACAAACGCCACGGCCACCAGCAGCACCCAGAGCAGAACGTTGGAAACTATCAAGCCTTCCATTTGAGTTACCTACCAATCAATTTGAGCAGAAGAGGGGAGTTCGCCAGCAGGCCATCGGCCGCGGCGTAGATGAGCAGTGCCACCGCGGCCGCAGCCAGGGTCACGAAGCCATCGAATATGTTGAGGTCGCGGGCGACCGGCGCCAGGCTGGCAACCAGAGCCAGCGCTACCAGTGCACTGTTGCGCAGCAGCAGGACCTGGCGCAGTGGTTGCGCCTGATCAGGCCCGGCGCAACCGCAGTCGATGTCCGCGCGACCGCGCCACAGGTTGATGCCGATGGCCGCGGCGTACAGCGCCAGCAGGCTGGCGGCGCTTACTGCGGCGTAGCCACGACTGACCGGCACCAGCAGGGCAAACGCGATGGCCAGTTCCATCCATGGAATCAACCGCGCGCTCGGGCGTACCAGCACTTCGGGCAACAGTTGGTAGTCCGCCAATTGCTTCCTGAAGCGGGCCGGTGCGCGCACCTTGTGGGTCGCGGCACTGGCCAGCAACACCGCAATGGCGACGGCGCTGGCAATGATGAAGATCGGATCTATGTGCATGGCCGAACCTCTTAGTAGCTCATGACCTGAGTCGCGGTTTTGGCGACTTTCGGCATGCTGCCCGTGAGCTTGTTGGTCTTCAGGTCGAAGATCTGCAAGCCGCCTTCGACGTCGGTACCGAGCAACAGCGGTTTGTCGTCGCCAGTTGCCTGCATGCTCCACACCGGAACCGGTGCTTCGAGGGTCGCGACTTTCTGGTGAGTCTTGAGATCAAACGCCCAGATCAGCGGGCTCGGGTCTTCCCACTTCATGGCTTCGTGGGCGTCGTGCATCAGCACGTACAAGCGGTTCAGCTTCGGCGACACGGCCATCAGCTGCCAGCCACCCGGGGCCCAATCGGCTTTCTTTTCTTCGTCAGTGATCAGCGACCAGGACGGCAGGATTTTCGGTGCATCACCGGCGAAATCCACCGGGCGCACGGTGCCGGTCGTGGTGGTGAAGTAGTAGGTGTCGCCGACATTGACGGCGCGCTCGACCAGTTTTTCGGCGTTCGGATCAAAGAACGGCGTGCGGCTGCGCGCGGTTTCCTGGCCCTGATCGTTGAGGGTCACCACCTGCAGGCTGCCATCGCCGCACAGCGAGGCGAAGCGGCGGTTGCCGATCGGGTAGTTGAGCACGCAACCGGGGATGGCGATTTCCGTGGTAACGGCCTTGGCCTGGGTGTCGACCACGGTTACCGACGTCGACGGGGTGAAGTTGTAGACGTAGACGAACTTGTCGTCGCCGCTTGTCTTCAGCGCGTAACGTTGGGTCAGCGACTCGGCACGCTTGTTCGGGATCAGCACTTCCCAGGCCGGCGACAGGGTCGAAGTATCCCAGGCGGTCAGCACGTCGGTGCGAGTACCGCGAGTACCGCGCGAATACCAGATATCGGCGGCGAAGAGGGTTTTCTTGTCATGGCTCAGGGCCGATGGTGCGGCGAAACCGGTCGGCACCATGCCGAGAATGCGTTTCTGGTCCGGATCGACAACGGTCACGCGGCCAGCCACGAAGCTGTCGAACTCGACGTCGACAACGAATGCGCGGTGAGCTTCGGGCGGGAACGCCAGAACGGTCTGGCCAATCGTACCGGCGGGCAGATCCGCACGGGCACTGTTCAAACCGAGTACAAGCAGGCTCAGGCCTAGCGCTGACTGTACGGAGATCCTGTTTGTTCGCATAAGGGGAACTTCCTGAATTGTTGGTAACGCGGATCGCGGATGCTTTGGCAGATTTTTACCGTTTGATTCTGCCTTGAGCGGCGACCGGGTGAATTGCGCTGCCTGCCAAGTGTTTGTGTGTCTGTGCCAGTGTCATGAAAGTGGCTGCACAAGCTGATAAGGCGGGGGGCAAAGGAGCATTTGTGGCGAGGGAGCTTGCTCCCGCTCGGCTGCGCAGCAGCCGCAAAACCTGCCAGCAAGGTGTGATTGGGGAAATTCAGGGGCCGCTTCGCGACCCAGCGGGAGCAAGCTCCCTCGCCACAGGGAATGTGTATGTCAAAAAGGGGGGTGTCAGACGAGGGGAAGGGAAAAGCTGAACACCGCGCCACACGGCTCCTGGTTTTGCGCCCAGATATCACCGCGGTGGCGGCCGATGATGTTCTTGCACAGCGCCAGCCCGATCCCGTTGCCGCTGACCTTGGACGAAAAGAAGCCGTCGAACAGTTTCTCTTGCGCCGCGGCCTGAATGCCTCGGCCGCTGTCTTCAATCCGCACCAGCGCCACGCCGTTGTCGGCACTGGCCTGAATGCGCAACAAGCGCCGCTCGGTCGGCAGGTCGGCCATTTCTTCGATGGCATTGAAGGCCAGATTAAGGATTACCTGACCGATCAGCACCTTCTCGCAGCTCACCCGCAGCGGCACGGGCGAGGGCACGATCTCCACGCGCACCAGGCTCGGATCGGCGCGCAGGCTGATGAAGTAGCGGGTTTCACGCAGCAGCTCGTTGAGGTCGACCAGTTCCTCCGATTGCTCAAGCTTGACCACGTAATCACGCACGCTCTTGATAATCACAGAGGCGTGCTCGATTTGCCGCACCGCATTCTGCAAACCCCAGGCCACGCCTTGGTCGGCATCGGCTGATTTGCTCAGGCGAATCACGGCCCCTTCAATAAAGTTACGGGTCGCCGCCAACGGCTGACTCAGTTCATGGGCGATGGCCACGGCCATTTCGCCCATGGCGTTGTAGCGCGCCAGATATTCGATCTTCTGCTCGCTGACCCGCCGTGCTTCTTCTGCCTGCACCTGTTCAGTGACATCGCGGAACAACAGCAGGTGACCGACCAGATCGTCTTCGATCTCGATGTAGCGGCACGTTGCGTGATGCCAGCGCCACTGGCCGTCAAGTCGCTGCACTTTATAGTGGACGCTGAACGGCGCGTGCTCCGGTGTCTCGTTGGCAAGCTGTTGCAGCAAGCGCCGGCGCGAAGCATCGTCGCACCAGGCCAGGAAGTTTTTACCCATCAACTCACGCACTTCACTGTTGAGCAGGAGCGCGCCGGAGTCGCTGATAAAACGGATATCGCCCTCTGGCCCGAGTACGGCCACGCCTTCGGCCAGGTCTTGCATGAAGGCCGTGAGTCGGCTTTCGAACCGTTTGAGGTCGCGCTTGACCTTGTCTTCCTTGGAAATGTCGCGGAACTGCACCATCAGTACATCGCGACCGTCCAGGTGCACCAGCGTCGCCACCGCCTCGGACAGAATCTCCACGCCTTGCTTGGACCGATAGCACCACTCGATGGCCCGTTGGCCCGTGCGCGCGGCGCCCTCCAGCCAGCGCAAACCCACTGAACGGCGGTACTTGGGCGCGTTGCGAGTCATGTCCGGGGCTTTGAGCGGCGTCAGTTCTTCCAGGGTGAAGCCCAGCGCCGCCAGGGCGGCAGCGTTGGCCCAGAGAATTTCCTTGGTGTGCGCATCGTGAAGAATGATGCACAGCGGCATGGCTTCGATCAGCGCATAAAAGTCGTTCGGTTTTGGCAAATACATCGCACAGCCCTTGGCGGCAGAGGGGTCCGACCGGTGAAGTCAGAAGTATGGCTTTTTATACCCGCTCGCGCATGGGGATGCGCTCAGAGGTAACCGGCGTCGAACTAGGGGTTTTCTTTAGCCGGGGGGCTGCACGCACCAATAGTTGCGGCCGGACTCGGTTTTTACACTGGACCGCAATGCAAAGGCTACGAAACGGCTACCTGTAGGAGCGAGCTTGCTCGCGATGGACGTCAACGAAAACGCGTCCTGTCTGAATGACCGCGTTGTTCAGACTTTTTCGCGAGCGAGCTCGCTCCTACAGAAGATACCGGTTCAGCCCACTAACAATAATCAAAATGGAGAATGCCCCATGCTGCGTTCAGCGGTTGCGCAACAAGACGCACTGATTGGCGTTGACGAGAATGTCGTCGACAGCCAAGCCTTTGCGCAGGTACTGGAAGAAGTTCGCCAGCGTCGCAATGAATTCGACGAAGGTTCCCACGTACCCCGGGACATGATCGAGCGTTTCAAACAGGTTGGCATCTATCGCGCCGCCACGCCGAAATGCTTCGGCGGCGACGCCCTGGCACCGGCGCTGTTCCTGGAAATGATCGAACGCATCTCCGAAGCCGACGGCTCGGCGGGCTGGGTGGCCAGCTTCGGCAGCGCCGGTGTTTACCTCGCCGCCTTGCCACGTGAAACCCTGGCTGAGCTCTACGCCGAAAGCCCTGATCTCGTATTCGCTGGCGGCCTGTTCCCCTTGCAACCGGCCGAGGCCGTAGAAGGCGGTTATCAGGTCAACGGCACCTGGAAATTCGCCAGCGGCTGCAAAGGCGCAGACCTGTTGGGCGTTGGCATCGGTGCTGCCGGCGGCAAGCCACGCACCGCAGTGTTTCGTCCGGCGCAGGTCGACATCGTCGAGAACTGGGAAGTGGTCGGCCTCAAAGGCACCGGCAGCCATGACTTGCGCGTGACCGATCAACACGTTGACGAGCGCTGGACCTTCATCCGTGGCGGTGCCTCGACCATCGACGAACCGCTGTTCCGCTACCCGTCGATTGCCTACGCCGCGCAAGTGCTGGCTGTGGTCAACCTCGGTCTGGCCCGTGCGGCCCTCGACGAAATCAGCCGTATGGCGGGCGGCAGCGGCATTACCGGCGCGCCGAAATTGTCCGACCGCGCCTACGTGCGCATCGAGATCGCCAAGGCTGAAGCCAAGCTCAGCGCCGCACGCGGTTTCTTCTACAACGCCACCGAACAGGTGTGGAACTCGATCGTCGCCGGCAACCCGGTCACGCCAGAGCAGACCAGCCTGTTGCGTCTGTCTGCGATTCACGTGTCCCAGGCCGGTGCCGAAGTCGTGCAAAGCGCCTACAGCCTGGCGGGCACCACCGCCATTTACCTGCGCCATCCGCTGCAACGCTACCTGCGCGACTCGATGGTGGTGACCCAGCACGCGTTCCTCAGCGAAGGCCTGTACGACGGCGCCGGCTCGGTGTTCCTCGGCGTCCAGCCGTTCCCGGGCTACATCTGAACCCTATTCATTTTTCACTTTTTCAAGGATCAACAGTATGTCCCAAGCTACCCAGGAACCGTTGCGCGTCGTCTTCTGCATCGGCATTACCCAGAATTTTTTCGACCTGCCGACCGGCGAAGGCCTGAGCGTGTGGAAAGGCTTCAGCCAGATGATGGGCGATCTCGGCGCCATGCCCGGCATTAACGTGCTCGGCGCGATGGATGACGACCGTCTGATGGTCGGCCCGTCCACCACCTCGCCGTGGACCGTGTACATCATGGCCGACGTCGACTGCCACCAGTCGGTGATCGACGCCTGCAACCTGTTCCGCACCACGCCGGTCGGCCAGTACAGCCTGTGGCGCTACGCCAAAATCGAAGCGCGCATCGGTCGCCCGCTGACCATTCCTGATGCGGCCAAGGTGTAAGCCATGAACGAGGCCTTGCTGCAGCGTCTGGCGACGCTTGAAGGGGAGAGTGCCGTGCGCCGCTTGATGGCGTGCTACATGGACCTGTGCGACGTGCCGCGGGCGGCGATTCATCAAAGCCAGTTGGCGCAGTTGTTCACCGAAGATGCGATCTGGGAAGGCCTCGGCAGCCAGACCGCACAGACCTTCGGTCAGCATCAAGGACGTGAAGCAGTGGCGGCGTTTGTCGGCGGTTACCTGCCGCCGTCCGACCACTTCAAGCTGAACCTGCATTACCTCACCAGCGAATCGATTGTGGTCGACGGCAAGGCTGCGCAAGGGCAATGGATCATGCAGCAGGTTTCCACTTACGCCGATGGACGCAACGAGTTGTTCGGCACCCGCCTGAACATCGATTTTCGTTGTGTCGACGGCGTCTGGCTGATCGCGCATTTCCGTACGCAACGGCTGTTCAACACGGAGCTGAATGCATGAGTACGTTCATCAGCGAATTCCTCCTCGGTGGCAACGGCAAACGCGTAGCGATCAAGGATTCCATCGACATCGCCGGGTATCCGACCCGTTCGGGCAGCCGTGCGTTTGCCGATTCACCGGCCGCGACGAAAAACGCCGAAGTGGTTGATGCGATTCTCGACGCTGGCTGGCAGATCGTCGGCAAGACCAACCTGCATGAACTGGCGTTCGGCGTCACCGGCATCAACGACTTCACCGGTACGCCGATCAACCCGCAAGCGCCGGATCGCGTGCCTGGCGGCTCGTCCAGCGGTTCGGCTGCGGCGGTCGCGGCAGGCTTGGCAGACATCGCCATCGGCACCGACACCGGTGGATCGGTGCGGGTGCCGGCGGCGTGCTGTGGGATTGCCGGGCTGAAGCCAACTTATGGCCGTGTCAGCCGTGTCGGTGCCCATCCATTGGAATCGAGCCTCGATTGCGTCGGTCCGTTCGCCAGATCCATGGACGACCTGATTGCCGCGATGCAGGTGATTTGCCCGGGCTTTGAAATGCAGGGCCTGCCGGGTGCCGGTGCCAAAGTCGCCTTTCTGGACGTGGGCTGCGACCCGCACCTGCAAGCTTGCCTGGGTGCCGCTGCCGACCGCGCCGGATGGCGTCGCGGCAACCTGCACCTGAGCGAATTCGAAGCAGCGTTCGCCGCCGGCCTGACCGTGATCAATTTTGAAAACTGGGCGGCCTTCGGTCACCTGACCGGCAAAGGCTTGATCGGCGCTGATGTGGAAACACGTTTGCTGGCGGCTGGCCGTACCACCCGCGAAGAACTGGCCCAGGCCGAAGCCGTGCGCACAGCGTTCACCCAACAAGTGGATGCGGCGCTGGAAGACTTTGCGGTGTTGCTGCTGCCGACGATGCCAACCCTGCCGCCGACTCTCAGCGAAGCCCGCGCCGGCAGCAAAGCCGTAGCCGGTATGACCCCGCTGGTTCGGCCTTTCAACCTCAGCGGCCACCCGGCGCTGACGGTGCCGGTGGAACTCGATTGCGGCGGATTGAACGTCGGCCTGCAAATCGTTGGCCGTAAAGGTCAGGACGAACTGGTCTGCGCCTTCGGTGCGCAGCTGCAACTCAGCATGGCCGGTCAACGACCGGCTGCTAAAACCAAATCATAAAAAGAAGCCATGAGGAGAACCGCATGAGCACTCATGAATATCAGCTGATCGCATCGTCGAAAAGCCCCGAAGACCTGGTCCAGCATGACCGCGTCGACGTCTCGCTGTACAACGACCCGGCGCTGTTCGAAGTCGAGCTGGACAAGATTTTCTACCGCACCTGGGTGTGGGTTGCCCACGAAAGCGAAGTGCGCAACAGCGGCGACTTCAAGACCGCCATGATCGGCCGTCGCCCGGTGATCGTCGTGCGCGACAAGAAGAACAACATCAACGTGCTGGAAAACCGTTGCCGTCACCGTGGCGCCACCGTGTGCGAGAAGCACAAGGGCAACGCCACCGGTTTCACCTGCCCGTACCACAGCTGGTCCTATGGCCTGGACGGCAAGCTGCGTGCGTTGCCGTATCCGGATGGCTACGAAGGCATCCTGGAGAAATCCGAGTTGCCGCTGACCAGCCTGCGCGTCGAAAGCTACGCCGGCATGGTCTTCGCCAGCTACAACGACGAGATCGAACCGCTGGAAGACTTCCTCGGCGGCGCGAAACACTGGATGGACCTGTTCATGAAACAGGGCGCCGGTTACCCGATCAAGACCCAGGGCGAACACAAGTTCAGCTTCAAGGGCAACTGGAAGATCCAGTTGGAAAACACCACCGACGGTTACCACTTCCCGATCGTGCACAAGTCGTTCATGTCGTCGGTGGATGAAGAAACCTCGGAAATGCTCTCGTTCATGACCGACGAACAAGCCGTGACCCACTCCCTGGGCAACGGCCACAGCGTAATGGTCATGGTGCCTGAGCACGTCGATCTCGATCACGACGACGGCACCGAACAGTTGCAGGAGCGTTTCGCACACGTCACTGAAGAGCTGTCGAAAACCCTGCCGGCCGATCAGGTCCGTCGCATCGTGCGCTCGCTGCACGGCGCCGGTTTCAACCTGAACCTGTTCCCGAACGTGGCGATGTCGATGTCGTTCTTCCGCGTACTGCGCCCGGTGTCGGTCACCGAAACCGAGATCCGTCACGTGGCGCTCGGCATGGACGGCGGCCCGGAAATCGCCAACCGCGAAC
Source organism: Pseudomonas sp. Irchel s3b5 (assembly GCF_900187435.1). Classification (NCBI taxonomy): domain Bacteria; kingdom Pseudomonadati; phylum Pseudomonadota; class Gammaproteobacteria; order Pseudomonadales; family Pseudomonadaceae; genus Pseudomonas; species Pseudomonas sp. Irchel s3b5. The sequence goes on along the minus strand of NZ_FYDY01000001.1, from coordinate 334,844 downwards.
GCATGCGTATCCACGAACACTTCCAGGGCCCGTTCGGTTTCGGCAGCCCTGACGATGCCGAAGCCTGGGACCGCGTACAGCGCGGCTCGTATGCCGGCGTCAACGCACCAATCCTGGTCAACCGCGGCCTGAACCGCGAAATCACCGCTGAAAACGGCGACAAGGTCAGCCACGCCACCGACGAAGGCGGCATGCGCGGTGCCTACGACATGTGGAAAAGGATGATGAGCCAATGAGCAATCACGACACCCTGAACGGTTTTTCCGGCCAGTTGGCCCAGGCCATCGAATTCATCTGGCGCGAAGCCGAACTGCTCGACCACAAGAACTACGCCGAATGGGCGACCTTGTGGAGCGAAAGCGGCAAGTACATCGTGCCGATCGATCCGGACACCGAAGATTTCGAAGCGACCCTGAACTACGCCTACGACGATGCGCGCATGCGTGATCTGCGCATCGAACGCCTGACCGCCGGCTACTCGCCGTCGGCCGTCGACGCGGCGAAGACCATTCGCACCATCTCGCGTTTCCGCCTGGTGGAAGCGGCGGGCGACATCGTCGAAGTCAACTCGGCGCAGTTGCTGTACGCCTACAAGCGCGGCGTGCACACGCCGTTCGTGGCCGACCTGAACCACCGCATTCGTTTCACCGATGGCGTGCCGACCCTGGAGCGCAAAGTGGTGCGGCTGATCAACTCCACAGACAGCCTGAGCGCGCTCGGATTTCTTTTGTGAGGACAACATCATGAGTCGAGTAGCCCTTGTAACGGGTGCCTCGCGCGGACTGGGCGAGTGCATCGCCCGTCGTCTGCACGCAGCGGGTTATCGCGTCGGCCTGGCGGATGTGCGCCTGGATGGCGTGCAGCAACTGGCCGCCGAACTGGATGGCAGCGGCGCTACCGCTGTCGCCATCGAGCTGGATGTGCGCAGCAAAGCCGACTTCCAGCGTGCTCGCGACCTGCTCACTGAGCAGTGGGGCGGCACCGACATTCTGGTGAACAACGCCGGTGTGTCGAAAGTCGCGGCGCTGATGGACATCACGCCGGAAGAGTTCGACGAGTCGATGGCGATCAACCTGCGCGGCACTTTTGTCGCCTGCCAGGTGTTCGGCGCGCACTTTGCCGAGCGTGGCTTCGGTCGCATCGTCAACATCGCGTCGCTGGCCGGGCAGAACGGCGGCACCGCCACCGGCGCGCATTACGCGGCAGCCAAGGGTGGCGTAGCGACGCTGACCAAGGTCTTCGCCCGCGAGCTGACACCGCAAGGGGTGACGGTCAACAGCATCTCCCCAGGTCCGCTGGATTTGCCGATAGTGCGCGAAAGTGTGGCCCCGGAGCGCCTGGAGCAGATCCTGAAAATGATCCCGTCCGGCACCCTCGGCGACCCGACGTTCATCGCCGACAGCGTATTGCTGCTGATCGCCGACAACGCGAACTCCGTAAGCGGCGCGTGCCTGGACGTCAACGGCGGCCTGTTCATGCGCTAATCGCTGGCCATGGATTTCATGGCCGGACAAATAACCCTGTAGGAGCCGGCTTGCCGGCGATGGCGCCCGGATTGGCGATGCAGTAATCAAGACCGCCATCGCCGGCAAGCCAGCTCCTACAAGGGCCCGGGATGAGTGAGATTTGTGGCAGATGGGCCCTCTGTAGGAGCCGGCTTGCCGGCGATGGCGCCCGGATTGGCGATGCAGTAATCAAGACCGCCATCGCCGGCAAGCCAGCTCCTACAAGGGCCCGGGATGAGTGAGATTTGTGGCAGATGGGCCCTCTGTAGGAGCCGGCTTGCTGGCGACCCGGATTGGCGATGCAGTAATCAAGACCGCCATCGCCGGCAAGCCAGCTCCTACAAGGGCCCGGGATGAGTGAGATTTGTGGCAGATGGGCCCTCTGTAGGAGCCGGCTTGCCGGCGATGGCGCCCGGATTGGCGATGCAGTAATCAAGACCGCCATCGCTGGCAAGCCAGCTCCTACAAGGGCCCGGGATGAGTGAGATTTGTGGCAGATGGGCCCTCTGTAGGAGCCGGCTTGCCGGCGATGGCGCCCGGATTGGCGATGCAGTAATCAAGACCGCCATCGCCGGCAAGCCAGCTCCTACAAGGGCCCGGGATGAGTGAGATTTGTGGCAGATGGGCCCTCTGTAGGAGCCGGCTTGCTGGCGATGGCACCCGGATTGGCGATGCAGTAATCAAGACCGCCATCGCTGGCAAGCCAGCTCCTACAGGGGGCTGTGTTAAACGAAAAATTTGTATTCAGGTGATGCCATGATGAAGGTGAAAATCGAAAGGATCGTCGACGAAGCGCTGGATATCCGTTCCTTTCGCCTCGTGCGCAGTGACGGCCAGCCGCTCGACACCTATGAACCGGGTGCCCACGTCGACCTGACCGGGCCGACCGGGGTGACCCGCCAGTATTCGCTGTGCAGCCCGCCACAGGATCGCCGCGCCTATCTGGTGGCGGTGAAGAAAGAAGCGCAGTCGCGTGGTGGCTCGCTGGCCTTGCACGAGCAAGTGCAAGAGGGCATGGAGCTGGAAATGGGGGCGCCGCGCAACCTGTTCCGTCTCGACGAAGCGGCCAGCGAGCACGTGCTGTTCGCCGCCGGTATCGGTGTCACGCCGCTGCTGAGCATGGCCTACAAACTGGCGGAAAGCGGCCAGCCGTATCGCCTGCACTATTTCGCCCGCTCGGCGCAGTACGCGGCGTTTACCGAACTGTTGGCGACGAACTTCGCGGATAACGTAGAGTTTCACTACGGCGTGGAACCTGCCGATCTGGACGGCGCATTGAGCGAATGTCTGAACCGCGCCAATGCGGCGGCCCACGTCTACACCTGCGGCCCGGCACCGTTCATGAACAAAGTGGTGGAAGTGGCGTCCCGCAGTCGCTCGGATGATGCCATTCACCTTGAACACTTCGCCGCAGACCCGGCCGCCAACAGCGCCCCGGCCGGCACGTTCGAAGTCGAACTGGCCAGTTCCGGCGTGGTGCTGCAAGTACCGGCCAACACCAGCCTGGTCGACGTGTTGCAGGCCCATGGTTGCGACATCGACACCGAGTGCCGCGAGGGTATCTGCGGTACCTGCATCGTCGAGGTGCTGGACGGCTTGCCGGAGCACCGCGACAACTGTTTGTCGAACAAGGAAAAGGCCTCCAACAAGCAGATTTGCGCGTGTGTATCACGGGCGCTTTCCGCTCGTCTGGTACTGGACCTTTAAACCGAAAGTTCACTGGAGAGCTTGGGCCGGAGCCTGTTGAATGGGCGCCCGGCGGCCGTCGAGGGAGGAGATGGCTACAGAAATAACCGTTTTGACGAACCGCTCGATGAAGCGGTCGAAAAATAACAACAAAAACGTGAGGCTTTGCGGACATGATTACAGCATCGACGGTGCGCAACGAGGCGTTCGAAAGTTGGTTGAGCCAGGTGAACCAGGCCTGTGGGCGTTTCGATGCCCGGGCGCTGGATACTGATTTCTATGGCGAACTGGCGGAGTTTCGCAGCGGTGCGATCAACCTGAGTGTGGTCGACATGGCGCACGTGCATTTGTATCGCACCAGCAAGGACGTCAGCACTAGCAGCGACGGCCACTATTACGCGGTGTTCCAGTTGCGCGGCAGCTCGCACCTGGAGCAGGGCGACAACCGCACGCAACTGGGCTGCGGCGACATCGCCCTGATCGACGCCAGCCGCCCGAGCGACATGATCTACAACGACGATTGCCGGCAGCTGTCATTGATTTTGCCGCGCCAGGTGGTCGAGCGTGGGTCGCATTTCAATGCGGTCAATTGCGCCACGCGCATCGCGGCCAATACTCCCTTGGCGGCCATGGCCAACAAGCTGGTGCTGGACACCCGCCAGCAGGAAGGCCTGGACATGCAGGAAAGCGAAGCGGTACTCGATGCGCTCGCCAGCCTGTTGCTGCCGGGCATCAGCTCCCGTGACTGCGGTGCCGACGCCCATGAGCGGCAATTTCGCAAGATCATCGCCTTCATCGATGCGCACCTGAGCGACGAAGAACTGTGCCCTGAGCTGATCGCCCGTGAAGTGGGGATATCGGTGCGCGGCCTGTACCGGATGTTCTCCAAGCGCGGGTTGGTGGTGGCGCAATACATCAAGCACCGCCGCCTGGATTTCTGCGCCGAAAACCTGCGCCGCGCCGATGTCGAGCAGAAGCTTTCGGCGTTGTGTTATGCGTGGGGGTTTTCGGATTCGAGCTACTTCTCATCGGCCTTCAAATCGCGCTTCGGCGTGTCTCCGGGCGCTTATCGCAAGCGCTACAGTCAGATCTGACACCGCAGCTCCTACAGGGACCTCTAGCGAACACAAAACCACTGTAGGAGCTAGCTTGCTAGCGATGGCGGCCTCACGGCCGCCACAAATCCCTCAATGCCGCGCCGGTTCATCCACCGGCAAATGCAGCACTTCGCGCACCAGCATGGCGATGCTGCTCACGCCCATCTTTTCCTTGATCTTGGTGCGGTGCACGTCAACGGTCTTCACGCTGATGTTCAGCTCGCGGGCAATCACCTTGCTCGCCTTGCCATCGATCACCAGCATCAACACTTCACGCTCACGGCTGGTCAATAGCGCCAGCTTGCCTTGCAGGTTCTGACGCTGTTGCTGATCCGCCTGGGCGTGCACGGCGGTCTTCAGCGCGGCCTGGATGCGGTCGATCATCTGCTGCGGGTTGTAGGGCTTCTCGACGAAATCCAGCGCGCCGTTTTTCATCGCCGCGACCGACATCGGAATGTCGCCATGGGCAGACACGAAAATGGTCGGCAAGGTGCTGCCGCGCTGGTTGAGGATTTCCTGCAACTGAAAGCCGCTGGTTTCCGGCATGCGCACGTCGAGCACCAGGCAGGCGGGCTGCTTGGGGTCGTATTGGCTGAGGAACTCTTCGGCGCCGGCAAAGCATTGCGCCTGCACACTGACAGACTCCAGCAACCACGCCAGGGAAGTGCGCAGGTCTTTGTCGTCGTCAACGATATAAACAATCGGTTTACGGGTTTCCATCGGGGCTGCCACGTATGTTTTTCTAATTATTGTTTTCGCACGCGAGCGTGCGGCACGCATTGGCTCAACTTTCTGTAGCCAGTCTGCAGAATACCCACTGTGGCCGGCCCTTGCGATAAAGAAACCACCTAGTCGACTAGCGGAAACCCAACCTCACCATGGGGATCGTCAGAATAGTTGCGCCGCGTCCGCAGCCTTAGTCTTGTTCCATCACCTACGGGCCGCAAGACAGCGGTCCTCCTGAAGGAAGGGGCATCGACATGGCCGACCTGAGCCAGCAGCAAATCGACTTTCGCAACGCCATGGCGCAGCTGCCTGCTGCGGTGAACATCATCACCACCAACGGCCCTGGCGGTCGTTGCGGCATCACCGCCAGCGCCGTGTGCTCGGTGACCGACTCGCCGCCCACCGTGCTGGTGTGCGTCAACCGCAACAGCGCCACCCACGACGTGTTCCGCACCAACGGCCACCTGTGCATCAACGTGCTGTGTGGCGAGCAGGAAGAGCTGGCGCGTCATTTCGCCGGCATGACCAAAGTGCCGATGGACGAACGCTTCGCCTGGGACCTGTGGGACGACGGCGCCGCCGATGTGCCGGTGCTGCGTGATGCTCTGGTGCAGCTCGAAGGGCGCATCAGCGAGTGCAAGGAAGTGGGTTCGCATTCGGTGATGTTTGTGGAATTGACGAAAGTGGGCGTGCGCGAACCGCGTGACAGCCTGGTGTATTTCAACCGGTTGTTTCATCGCGTTGAGCATGCCGGAGCACATTGCTGAACCCGGCAGCCTCCAGCGCTTGAAACCGCCATCGCCGGCAAGCCGGCTCCTGCAAGGGATGTGTGGATGGCGGAGGACGGGTACACGCCGAATCCTGTGGAAGCTGGCTTGCCGGCGATGAGGCCCTTGGCCGCGGTCAGTTACTTTGCGGTGATTACCGACAACTTGGTGATGCCCGCGCGTTCGATGGACGCCATCGCCCGTGCGACTTCGCCATAGTTCACCCCGTTGTCAGCCTGCAACTGCACGCGGACCTCGGCGTCTTTGGCCTTGGCGGCCTTGAGGCTGGTCTCAAGCAGGTCAGGCTGCACTTCGTCCTTGTTGATGAACAACTTGCCTTTGTCATCGATGCTCACCACCAACGGGTCCTTTTGCTCGACCGGCGCCACCGACTCGGTTTTCGGCAGGTTGATCGGTATCGCATTGGTCAGCAGTGGCGCGGTGACGATGAACACCACCAACAGCACCAACATCACGTCCACCAGCGGCGTGACGTTGATTTCGCTGAGCACCTCGTCATTGTCCTGGGTAGAAAACGCCATCTCAGGATGCCTCCTTGACTTTCTGACCAGCATTGCTGGCACCGGACTTGCCCGCCACAGGGCTTAGCAACACGCGAAAGGCGTGTTTCTGCGCCAGGCTATAGAAGTCATGGGCGAAGTCGTCCAGGTCCGCCGCCGCCAACTTCAGGCGACGCAAAAAGTAGTTGTAGACCAGCACGGCCGGTACGGCGACGGCGATCCCCACGCCGGTCGCGACCAGCGCGGCGCCGATCGGGCCGGCCACGGTTTCGAGGCTGGCCGAGCCCGCGGCACTGATGCCTTTCAACGCCGACATGATTCCCCAAACGGTGCCGAACAGGCCGATAAAGGGCGAGGTGCTGCCGATGCTGGCGAGAATGGCCAGCCCGGTTTCCAGTGAGCGCCGCTCGCGCACGATCTGCTGGCGCAAGGCGCGCTCAAGGCGGTCCTGATGATTGATCGACTGGCTCAGATCGGCGCCTGGGCCGTCGCTGAACTGGATGGCGTTGTAGCCGGCCAAGGCCACGCGGGCCGCGGCGCCGGGCAGGTTGTTGGCGTACTCGGCTGCCGACTCGAGGCTTGATGCCGCCCAGAATTGCTTGTGGAATTTTCGATCCTGGGCCTTCAGGCGCACAAACTGCAGCCCTTTGAGCAACGCAAGGCCCCAAGTGGCGATGGAGAAGAGGATCAACAGCCAGATCACGGCGTGTTCGATAGATTCAAAAGGCGAGCTGAGCAGGTTCATGGTCGGTGTTCTCTGATATCGGTTGCTTGAGTGGCGGTGCTCCTTTTGTGGGGTGGCCCGCGGCTGCCTGGGCTACTTGATCTTGAAGTCGATGGGCACGCTGACCCAACCGTCCTGGGCGACGTCGCCTTGTTTGGCCGGCACAAAACTCCAGCGCTTCACGGCGGCCAGTGCGGCGGTGTCGAGCGAGTCGCGGCCACTGCTTTTCTGCAGCTGGATTTCACCGGGCTTGCCGCTGGCCAACACATGCACACGCAACACCACCGTGCCTTCCCAACCGCGACGCATTGCCTGCGATGGATATTCCGGTGCCGGGTTGTGCAGGTAACCGGCGTTGGCCGACGCCGGGGTGACGGGCTGTGGTGCACGCGGCGCCGCGGGTGCGGGCGCTGCGGCCACCGGTGGTGGTGCAACAGGCGCGGGAGGCTGCGGCGTGACGGGTTTGGCAACCGGCTTGGGCGCGGGTTTGACCACCGGCTTGGGCTTGGGGATCGGCTTGGGCGGTGGCGGTTTGACGGCCAGTTCATCTTCCACCGGCGGTGGCGGCTCGACCACCGGTTGCGGTGCCGGCTGGGGGGGGGGCGGTTGCACCACGGGCGGTGCCGGTTGCGAAAATTCAATGGTCATCGGCGGTATTTCCGGTGGCACCACCGGCAGGACCAGCGGCGGCGCCTGGTTGACCCAGACAATCACCGCGCCATGCAGCACCAGCGCCAGCGCCCCCAACAGGACCGCTTCCCGACGACGCAACACGCGTTTCGGGGCGCGTTGCAGGCGTGACAGTGCCAGGGGCTCGCGAAATACCCGGCCAAGGTTCAGCAGTTCACCCAGGGCCGGACCCTGGAATACCTGCGGCAGACTGGCGGGGCTTTGGACATTGCCCATGTGTTTACTCCTGTGCATCTTCAGTATTTTCCATGCTGCAACGGACCGGTCCGGTGCTTAATGCCCCACCAGTTCTTCCAGCAGTTGTTCCTTGTAGCCTTGCAGCACAGTTGAAGCGCGATCCCGCGGATGGGGCAGGTCAACCCTGATTTCGTGCTTGATCCGTCCCGGGTGGGCGTCCATGACGATCACCCGGTCACCCAGGTACAGCGCTTCTTCGATGTCGTGGGTGACCATGATCACGGTGCAGCGTTGCTGCACCCAGATGCGTTGCAACTCGTGTTGCAGGCGTATCCGGGTCAACGCATCGAGCGCGCCGAGCGGTTCGTCGAGCAGCAATACTTTCGGTTTGTTGATCAACGCGCGGGCAATGGCTGCGCGTTGCGCCATGCCGCCGGAGAGCTGGTGCGGGTAGGCGTTTTCAAAGCCTTCCAGATTCACCAGCGCAATGTGTTCCGCCACCAGCCGGTTTTTTTCCGCAGGCGACAGCGGATGGTTTTTCAACGCCAGGGCGATGTTCTGGCTCAGGGTCATCCACGGAAACAAGCGGTGATCCTGAAACACGATGCCACGCTCCAGGCTGGTGGCCACGACCCGTTTGCCGTCGAGCAGCATGTCGCCTGCATAGTCGGCTTCCAGCCCGACGATCAGACGCAGCAGGGTGGATTTGCCGCAACCGCTGGCGCCGACGATGCTGACGAACTCGCCGGGACGCACGTCGAGGTTGATGTTTTCAAGCACCGGCAGAGGCTTGCCTTCGATCCGGTAAGCCTTGCTCAGGCCGCGGATCTGCAGCGCACCGGACTGCAAGGAAGAGCTGTGTAGCGGGGCATGTTGGGCAATAGCGTTCATGGAGTGGCCTTTCAACGAATGTTGCGCCAGCGCAGCAATTGGCGGCTCAGGAGGGTGAATAGCAGGGTCATCAGGTAACCGCACAGCCCGATGCACAACACGCTGAGGACAATGACTTCCATGCGTGAACCGGCTTCTGCGTTCATCATCAGGTTGCCCAGGCCAGCGCCGGAGGACAGGAACAATTCGCTGCCCACGGCGGTGACCCAGGCAAACGCAAGGGCTTGCAGTACACCGGTGGCAATGCTTGGCAGCGCTGCGGGCAACAGCACATGACGCAAGCGCTGCCAGCGGGTCAGCACCAGCACCTGACCGACTTCGCGGTATCGCACCTCGACATGGCTGAAGCCCTGATAGGTGTTGAGGACCATGGGGTAGAACGCGGCAAGACTGACGATCAACACCTTGGAGAACTCGCCGTTGCCGAACCACATGGCGATCAGCGGAATCCAGCCGAGCATCGGCACCTGGCGGATTGAATGGAACAATGGCCCGATCAACCGATTGGCCACTGCTGACAGCGCCATCAGCACCCCCAGCAACACGCCGAAGAAGATGCCCAGGGCCAGACCGGTGCTGGTGCGAGCCAGGCTGGCCAACAGATTGACCAACAACTCGCCATTGGCCAGCAGTTCGATCAAGGCCGAGCCAATGGCTGACAACGGGACAAAGGCGTAAGCCCCGGCGGCGCCCTGGCGTGACAGATACTCCCAGGCGCCGATCAACAACAGGGGCAGCAGCAAGCCGCGGGAATTGGCAAGTAGTCGAGACATCAGCGGCTCCTAGCGAGTCTGCCAGCGGAACATCCGCTGTTCGAGTTGACGAAAACTGAAGTCGAGTACGAAGCCGATCACACCCGTAACGACCACACCGACCATCACCACATCGATGCGTAGCATTTGCCGGCTCATTTCAATCATCTGCCCCAGGCCACTGTCGGCGGCGAGCAACTCGGTGGCCACCAACACCACCCAGGCACGGGTGAGGCTGATACGGAATCCGGTGATGATCGGTGGTGCGGCGGCAGGCAAGGCAATCTCGCGGACGAACGTCGGCCAGCGCAGTCGATACACGTCAGCCACCTCGAAGTAGCTGCGCGGAATGGCTTTGACGCCTTCGCTGGCAGCTAGTGCCACCGGGAAGAAGGCGGTTTTGGCAACGATGATGATCTTGAAGGTTTCATCGATACCGAACAGCAGCACGAACATTGGGATCAAGGCGATGCTGGGAATCTGGCGCAGGGTATGGAACAACGGCGAGCAGTAGTTCTCGACGTTTTTCGAGAGGGCCATCAGCACCCCGAAAGCCAGGCCTGACAACGAGCCGATAGCGAATCCCAGTCCAAGGCGCGACAGGCTGTTGAGCAGGTGTTCGAGCAACTCACCGCTGGCCGACAGGTCTTCGAAGGTTTGCCATACCTGTGCAGGAGGGACCAGCAGGTTGCGCGGGAAAATTCCGGCCTCGGCCACCACTGCCCACAGCAACAGCAGGGCAGCAGGGGAGATGAGCCAGGTCAGTGAGGACAACAGACGTTGGGTACGCATGGCAGGTCTTATTTCGGCGAAGTACCGAAGGGGTATCGCAAGAGCTGTGCCAGTCGCGACGAATCATGCACCCCCCCCCTCCCGGAACCGGCTTGCTGGCGATAACACCCCCTGTAGGAGCCGGCTTGCTGGCGATAGCTGCGGTGCAAACACCACCAATCGTGCGGTCCGCCATCGCCAGCAAGCCGGCTCCTACAATGGCAATGGTGCTTCATCAGCAGTCGTTGCTGCCCCAGCAACACCTCGCCAGCAGTTTCGTCAGAAGTCGTAACTGACGCTGGTGTAGTAGAACGCGCCCTGGGCACCCTCAGGGCTGGTGATCGAGTACTTCGGTACGCCGTACAACTGCGTACCGTCAGCCTTGTCCGGGTGGGTGTCGAACAGGTTGATCGCGCCCAGCGAAACCTTCAGGTTTTTGTTGAAGGTGTAGGACAGGTCCAGGTCGGTTACCCATTGCGGGCTATAGGTCTGGTCCAGGTTCGGATTGGTGGCGTTGAGGCTTTTCCATTCGCCATACCGGCGCTGAGCCACGGTTATGCCCCAACCCTCATACAGCCAGTTGGCACTGAGGATCAATTTGGAGTCTGGTGTGCCGTCTTCGATCAGGCCCTGGGTAGTGCGCCCGACAATCTGCGAGCCCTTGATGTTGCCGACATCACGCAGTGCGGTGATTTTGGTGTTGTTCTGGCTCACGCCGGCGTTGAGGTTCAGGCGTCCGAATTGCTGCAAGTCCAGCTGATAGTTGCCGGCCAGTTCGACACCATCGGTGCGGGTGTCGGCGACGTTGGTGTAGAACGCGGCACTCTGAATGTTCGAGTAAGGCGTGCCGGCGAAAATCGGCGAGACCACCGATGCGGGCAACTGGTCGGACAGGGTGATGCGGTTGTCGATATCGATACGGTAGGCATCCAGCGTCACCGACGCGTTGGCCAGCGGGCGCCAGACCAGGCCCAGCGAGTAGCTGGTGGACTCTTCCGGCTTCAGCGAGGTACCGCCCAACATCGCGGCTTCCGGGCTGTCGGCGCGCAGCGTGCGTTGCTGCACCTCGACGTAATTGCCACTGCCGGGCGGTTGCTCGACCACCTGCACGCTGAACGAGGACAAGCCGCTCTGCACCAGTGACGGCGCGCGATAGCCGGTGCTGGCAGTGGCCCTGGCGGCAATCTGCGGGGTGAAGTCATATCGCAGCGACAGTTTGCCGTTGGTGGTGTCGCCGAAGTCCGAGTAGTGCTCGGTACGCACCGCGACGCCGGCCTGGAATTTCTCGGTGACCTGACCTTCGATATCGACGTAGGCGCCCAGTACATTGCGGTCCAGTGACGCGGCGTCGACCTGGGTAATGCCCGAGTAGTAACCCGGAATGCGGCGACGGGTGATCGGGTCGACGGTGTTGAACAGCGGCCCGTTCTGCCAACCTGCGGCTTCGCCCGCGCTGAGCTCGTAGTTCTCCTCGCGCCAGGCCAGGCCGGCGGAGAGGGTCAGGGGTTTGAACAACAGGTCGGTGGGGAAGTCCCGCACCCAGTCCAGGGTCACGTTGGTCTGATCGGCCTCACGTTCACCGGTGTAGATTTTCTCCGGGCTGGTGACGCCCCAGCTGGGGTTGATGGCGTTGCGGTCGGTGGAATCCAGGGTGTTGTCGCCATGGTTGATGGCGAAGTCGAACTTGCCCAGTTGTTCGGTTTCGTAGCGTACGCCACCGGTCAACGCATAGTCTTCGAGCGAGTAGCGGGTGACCGGCAGGCGGCCGTCCGGGTAGCGCTGCAACGCGGTGCTGCCGTAGTTGTTGCGCAGCGTCGTGGGCGGGTCGAAGAAGCCTTCGGCATCGGTGTTTTTATGCGAGTAGGTGGCGAACCCGTAGGCGGTCAGGCCGTCGCCAATGCCGACTTCACTGTTGGCGGCGAAGTTGTATTGGTCCGACACATTGCCCGAGCCCCAGCGCCAGGTGCGGTAGCGGTTGTTCTGCTCGCGGGGTGTGTTGATGCTGGTGGAACCGGGATAAAAGATCCGGTTGTCCGGGTTGGTGTCGCTGGCCGGGTCCTGGCTGCCAGCGTCGAAACTCAGGGTCAGGAAGCCGTCGTTGGGCAGGGCCAGGCCTTTCCAGCCACTGAGTTTGCGCTGGATGCCATCGCCCTTGTCGTAGCCGCCGAAGCGATAGCCGAGGTTGCCGCCGTCGTCTTTCTCCTTGAGCACGATGTTGATCACCCCGGCGATGGCGTCGGAGCCGTACTGGGCCGCCGCGCCGTCACGCAGGATCTCCACGCGCTGGATTGAACTCAGGGGGATCAGGCTCAAATCGACGGCAGCCGCACCACGCCCATTCACCAGGCTTTGGCGAGTGACGTTGGCGCTGGTATGACGGCGCTTGCCGTTGACCAGCACCAACACCTGGTCGGAAGCCAGGCCGCGCAGCGATGCGCCTTGGGCGATGGAGCCGGCAAATGCACCTTGCGGCGATTGCGGGTAGGTGAACGAAGGCGACAGGGCGGTGAGGGCGCCGGACAGGTCACTGGCACCGGTTTCTTCAAGTTGTTTGCTGGTGAGCACATCAATCGGTGCGGCGCTTTCCAGAGCGGTGACATCACTGCGCCGCGTGCCGAGTACGACCACGGTGTCCAGGTGTTCGCTGCTTGCGGCGGGTTGGGTTTCGGCAGCAACGACGGGTATGGCAAAGCTGCCAACGACCAGCGCGATAGCGCCGGCCAGCGGGGTGTGATGGAACATGGGTAAATTCCTTCCAGACGTATGAAGACCCCTTGTAGGCGCTGGCTTGCCAGCGATGGCGGCCGTCAGAGCGATGCAAGGTCTGTGGGCCTCATCGCCGGCAAGCCGGCTCCTACAGGGTTTTGTGTGGTTCCGGAGGACCGGAAATCGATTGTTTGAATGGATACCGGCGGCCCGGAAATCGATGGGTTTTGCGTGGATACCGGCGGCCCGGAAATCGACATGTTTTCTGTAGGAGCCGGCTTGCTGGCGATGGCGGCCTCCATGGCGATGCAAGGCTGGGGGCTTCATCGCTGGCAAGCCGGCTCCTACAGGGATCAGAAGCGGCTGGTCACGCTCAGGCCAACGGTGCGTGGGTCGCCGTAGGTGATGACGTATTGACCAACGGTGCCGTTTGGACGGCCATGGACCTGATAGCGACGGTCGGTGACGTTGTTGACGAAACCGGTGACGCTGAGCTTCTCATCCGGGCTGAACCAGGTCAGGCGGGTGTTGGCCAGGGTGTAATGCGGTTGAGTCAGGGTCTTGTCGACGCTGCTTTGGCGATCGGCGAGGAAGTATTCCTTGTCGCGGAAACTCACGTCGCCGCCGGCCACCAGCTTGCCACCGATCTCCAGCGGGAAGGTGTAGTCGCCACCCAGCGCCACCACGTTACGCGGCGAGCGCACGAAGCTGTTGCCGCTGTAGTCGCCGGTGACTGCACCTGTGTTGGGGTTGGTGTTCTTGAAGTCGGTGTACTCGGTGTCGAGGAAGGACACCGCCGCACGCAAGTGCAGGTATTCCGTCGGTTGCGCCTCGAGCTCAAGCTCTGCGCCCTTGACCGTGCCCTTGGCGCCGTTGGTCAACGCGGTGGTCAGCACCCCGTTATTGACCGTCAACAGGTTCACCTGGATGTCCGAATAGTCGTAGTAGAAGATGTTGGCGTTGGCCGTCAGGCGATGATCGAACCATTCGGATTTCAGGCCCAGCTCATAGGCATCGAGCTGTTCCGGATCGACCGTGGTCAACTGCGCGAGGCTGGTCGACAGCCCGGTATTGAAGCCACCGGAACGGAAGCCATGGGCATACCGGAAGAACACCCGCACGTTGTCGTTGATCCGGTATTCCGGCGTCAGGTCATAGGTCCAGGCTTCCCAGGTCTTGTCCTCCTGACGATTGCCGTTGGTACCGACACCGGGCAGCGGCACCAATGGGCCGTTGGCAGTGATGCGGGTCAGTTGGGTCAGGTCAAGATCGATGTCTTTCTTTTCCTGGGTCCAGCGCAGGCCGCCGGTCACGGAGAAGTTATCGGTGAAGTCGTAGGTCAAGTTGCCGAACAACGCATAACTGTCTGTGGTGTGGTCGTAGCTCAAGTCACGAAAGGCAGTGGCGCCGCGCGTCTGATTCGAACCGGTGCCGTTAGGCGTCGGGCCGGGTGTGATAATGCGCTGTGCGGAGCTGTCGAGGTCTTCGTGGAAGTAGTGCGCACCCAGCAACCAGCGCAGGGTTTCCTGCTGCGACGAGGCCAGGCGCAGTTCCTGGGAATACTGCGCGTATTTGTTATCGGCACTCGCCGCGCCGTTGACCTCATAAGGTGTGTAGTCGGCGTCGCTGGTGGACTGCCCGCGAATGTAGTCATAGGCACTGATCGAGGTCAGGGTGTAATCGCCCAATTGCCAGTTCAGGGTCAGCGAAGTGCCGTCGTGATTGAGTTTGGAATCTTCATTCACGTTGATGGCGATATCGCGCCCGCTAGGTCTTTCGTAGCCCACATTGTAGTAACGGCCCAAGGTTAGCGAGCCGTTGCTGCCATCACCTTTGTACTCGCGACTGTGGATCTTCAGCAGCGCCTCAAGATCATCATTTATCTGCGCCAGAAACTGCAGGCGCACGGCTTTCTTGTTGACGTCGCCGTAAGTGTTGTCGTCCACCAGGTTCTCCTGGAAGCCGTCACGCTCTTCGGAATACAACGAGACCCGCGCCGCGAGTTTCTCATCCACCAGCGCTCCCCCCAGAGCGCCGCTGACGATGCGTTCGTTCTTGGTGCCAAATCCAATCGTGCCGAAACCGTCCGTGTCGAAGGTCGGTTTTTTGGAGATGACATTCACCGCACCGGCCGTGGTGTTCTTGCCGTACAGCGTGCCTTGCGGACCTCGCAGGATTTCGATGCGTTCCAGGTCGAACAGCGGCCCACCGCCGGCAATGGGCGCGTTCAGATAGACGTCATCGGCGTAGATCCCCACGGGGAAAACCGTTGCAGCGCCGGTATCCCCGGTGCCGAGACCACGGATGTACCAACGTGGCCGGCCATCGCCGTCCGGGTTTTTCGCCGAGGCGTTGGGCACGAAAGTGGTGATGTCGCCCATGTTGCGCACGCCGTCGGCCACCAGGCTGGTGCCTTGTACCGCGGAGACGGCCACCGGCACTTCCTGCAGGGTTTCTTCCTTGTGTTGGGCGGTGACGGTCACGGTCTTGAGCGAAGGCTCGGTTGCGGTTTTCTGGCTGTCCACTTCAGTGGATTCTGCCGCCAGCAACCCCTCGCTGACGCCCCCGGCGAGCAGCAATGCAAGCCAGATACTTTTGGTGATCGGATTTAGTTTATGCATTTATATTTCCCCCAATAAAGTTTCGCTAGTAGGGGTAGAGCAGAGATCGTGCCAAGAGGTTTTACGAGTGATTTTATTTTGTTAAGTGACTGTATTTAAAGGGTTATGTTGTTATTGAAAGTTGTGTTTGTGGAGATTTTCCAGCGTTTTTTTAGTTAGGCAGCGGGCGAGTTCAAGAGCCTGTCAGGTATTCAGCAGAAAGTTGTTTGGTGGGTGTTGCTGGAGCAGCAGGCGTCGCGGGAAAGAGTGTTGCCTGGCCAGCAATTCATTGGCCGTGGGGACGCCATCGCCAGCAAGCCGGCTCCTACCGGTCGTGCGCAAACCATGTAGGAGCCGGCTTGCCGGCGATGGCGGTATTACAGGCGATGAGGCACTCAAACCGCCAGGCGGGAAGTGGAGCCAATGACATTTTCCAGCACGCTGAAATCGATCCAGTCGCGCACATCGAATCGTCGCGGGATGAAATCCCAGCGATGCAGGAAATCGGTGAAATCCTGCAACGCTTCGATGGAGCGCGAATCCAGCGTGGTGCGCAAGCGCCGATGGGCGTCTTCACCGTATGCGGCGGCTACCCAATACTCACTGGTGTTCAGTTCACGGGCCAGGAAGCGTCGGGTTTCATCCGGATTGGCCCAGGCCCATTGCTCGGTGCGCAGCACGGTATCGACGATTTTCACGCTGGCGTCGAAATGCTCGTGCAGCAAATGGGTGTCCACGGTCAGGGTTCGGGGCGTGCCGTTGTTCGAGCGAATCAGCGGGTCCGGATGGGAGCCGGTATCGACCACCACCTGCAAGCCGAACTCATGGGCCAGGTGCACCGCATGCGCGCCCTTGAGAAAAATCGCGTCGATGTCACCGCGCAGCAAACCGATCAGCTCATTGTTGCGCTTGCTGACGCGGGTGACTTCCAGGCTGACTTCCGAACCATAGACATGCTGCTTCTGATCGTCGCTGTAGGTCCCGCCATAGGGGTAGTCCACCAGTTCGACGTCGGCCACTGTCAGGCCTTCGAGCTTAAGGGCGTTTTCCAGGCCGCGCAGGGCTTGGGCACGGGTGAAGTCAATCTGCACGTTGGCCCATTTCGGCAGGCCGAAACGACGGTTTTTCAGGTCGCGAATGCTCTTGATTCCGCTTTCCTCGGTGGTCAGGATCAACTGCACCTCGTCACTCCAGGACAGCCCCAGTACCCGGGTTTGTACGCCGCTGGCATAGGCCCAGATGGCCGGGATATTGCCGCCATGACGCACCGAGTTTTTCAGGTGATGGTCGTAATGGGCTTCGCGAACTTCCCGCTCGCTGGACTCGCGCAGGGATTGGATGTTGGTGCCGAACGGCAGAAAGGCTTCCGCCAGTCGACCGGACTGCACGGCGATGCCAAGCCCCGTGGGAACAGGGCTATGGGTGTACCAAAGCGTATCGAGTGGCTTGCTCATAAAGGCCTTCAGTTCGAATCCATGAAACCTGGCGGGTTATCCGGCCAGTGCGGTGGGTGTTTGCAGCAACGCATCCAGCGGTCGACGATCGATCCAGTCGCGCACGTCGAAGCTTTTCGGGATGAAGCGCCAGCGATGCAGGAAGTGGGTGAAGTCCTGCAAGGCGTCGATCGCCTGTTCATCCAGTTCAGTGCGCAGGCGCAGGTGAGCGTCGTCGCCATACGCGGCGCTGACCCAATACTCACTGCTGTTGGTTTCGTGGGCGAGGTAGCGGCGGGTGTCCTGCGGATTTTTGTGGGCCCAGTGTTCGGCGCGCCGCACGGAATCGAGAATCCCGGTGGCGACATCGAAATGCTGGTCCAGCAGGTTCAGGTCCACCGCCAGGGTGCGCGGGGTGCCGTTGTTGCTACGGATCAGTGGTTCGGGGTGCGAGCCGGTGTCGATGACCGTGTGCAGGCCGAATTCATGGGCGTGCCGGGCGGCGCTGGCGCCCTTGAGGAAGATCGCGTCGACTTCACCTCGCAACAAGCCGACCAACTCAAGGTTGCGACCTTCGACACGTTGGGTGCTGACCGGCGTGCCGTTGACGGTGCTCACCTGCGGGTCGCTGAAGGTGCCGGCGTACTGGAAATTCACCAGTTGCACATCGCCGACCTGCAGGCCTTCGAGTTTCAGGGCGTTTTCCAGGCCGCGCAGGGCCTGGGCACGGGTGAAGTCGATCTGCGCGCCGGCCCAGTCAGGCAAGCCGAAACGGCGTCCCTTGAGGTCCTTGACGGTGTTGATGCCGCTGTCGGGGCGGGTCAGGATCAATTGCACTTCGTCGGCCCACGACAGGCCGATGACCCGCGTCTCACGGCCTTGGGCACGGGCCCAGATTGCCGGGATGTTGCCACCGTGGCGTACCGAGTTGCGCAGGGTATGGTCGAAATGCGACTCACGCACGGCCTGGTCGCTGGATTCGCGCAGTGACTGGACTTGCGTGCCCAGCGCGCCGACGGTGTCTTGCAGCCAGCCTTTTTGCACGGCAATGCCCAGCCCGGTAGGGACCGGGCAACGGGTGTACCACAGCGTGTCGAGGGGTTGAGTCATCAGTGTTTCTCCCGCAGCGCTCAGGCGCTGGCTTTCAATTGGCTGGTCGGTTGCACGGCAGGGCGTTGGTGCACCAGCGGCAGGACTTCCTGGCCGATACGCAGGGCTTCTTCCAGGTGGGGGTTGCCGGCGAGGATAAAGGTCGAGAAACCGGCGTCGCGGTATTCCACCAGGCGTTCGGCGATGTTCTCGTGGCTGCCCACCAGACCCACGGTCGGACCCGGTTTGGCCTTGGCGAATCCGGCCCACAGGTTCGGGCCGATGATCAGGTCGTCGAAGCGGTCGATGTTCTGGTGGTAGGCGGTCTGGCGTGCGCCACCGACCGAATCGGATCCACTGGTGAAACCCTTGGCCACCGCGCTGCTCTTGCCTTCGAGCCTGTCGAACTGGCGACGCAAATCTTTCCACGCCAACTCTTCGGTTTCCCGGGCGAACAGGTCTACCCGCAGGCCGAAGCGCACGCTGCGACCCTGTTTATCTGCCAGTTCACGCACGCGTTCGATGTGCGGCTTGAGCTTGTCGATGGGCTCGGCCCAGTTCAGGTAGACGTCGGCATGTTTGGCGGCCACGTCGAGGGCTGCGTCGGAGAAACCGGAAAAATACACCCCGGGTTTGCGCTCATTTTGCAGACCGTGGGGCAGGGCGCCGTTCTCCAGCTGATAGATATCGCCGTCGTAGGAGAAACGCTCGTTCTGCCAAAGCCCCTGGATGATGTCGAGGAATTCGCCGGTACGTTTGTAGCGCAGGTCATGCTCGAGGAAATCGCCATTGGCCCGCTGACTGGCGGGGTTGCCACCGGTGATGATGTTCCACTCCAGGCGACCGCGACTGAGGTTCTGCAAGATAGCCGCTTGTTGCGCGGCATAGGCCGGCAAGGTCCAGGTGGCCTGGAACGCGATCAGGAATTTGATGCGTCGGGTTTCCCGGGCGAGGGCGGCTGCGGCGATCCATGGCTCGGGGCCGGTAGGCAACAAGGCGCCTTCGAAACCGGCCAGTTCGGCGGCCTTGGCGACTTGGGCGATGTAATCGATGTAGGTGAAGTCATCCGGTTCACCGTTTGGCAGGCGCCCGGGTGCGATGTTGCCGGGGCGATAGTGCGGGTTGCCGCGGTTGTGTTTGTCGGTGGTCAGTTGCGGACCATCGGTGCCCAGCGGCAGGCGCCAGAAAAATTCAGTGCTCATGGGATGCTCCTGATTCAATTACCCGTTGCCTCGCGCAGGTGCGAGGACGTCTTGTGGGGGTGATTGCAACGGACATGCCATGGTCGAAAAGCGGGGTTCTGGCCAGCAGGGCCGGACGTTTTGCGGGGCATCTGGGAGGGAAGGCAGGCGACGGTGCTGCTGTAGCAGCATCCCGTCAGCAATGGGTGTTCAGGGTGCAACAAGCAATGTTTATCGCCCGTGCATCTGTAAGCGCCGGCTTGCTGGCGATGAGGCCGCTGGAATTCATGCGATCTTGAGGGCGCTATCGCTGGCAAGCCAGCTCCTACAAGTCCGCGTTGTGAACCCGATCCCGTAGGAGCCGGCTTGCTGGCGATGAGGCCGCTGGATTTTGTGTGATCTTGAGGGCGCCATCGCCGGCAAGCCAGCTCCTACAAGTCCGCGCTGTGAACCCGATTTTGTAGGAGCCGGCTTGCTGGCGATGGCGACCTTAATCACGCTGACGCTGTGGCGACGATCTCATCAATGGACGAACCGGCTTCGGCACTGCGAAGGTACGTCTGGTACAGCGCCGCATAAGCACCGCCCTGATCGATCAATTGGCTGTGAGGACCTTGTTCAACCAGGCGGCCCTGACGAATCACCGCGATCCGGTCGGCATCGCGGATGGTGGCCAGGCGATGGGCGATGATGATGGCGGTGCGACCTTCGCAGAGTCGGCGAAACGCTCGCTGGATCCGACGCTCGGTATGGATGTCGACGGCAGAGGTCGCTTCGTCCAGAACGAGCACCGCCGGGTCTGCAAGGTAGGCGCGCACCAGGCAGACCAATTGCCGTTGCCCATGACTCAAGTGCCCACCCAGTGGCCCGACTTCGGTCTGGTATTGGTGTGGCAAACGCTCCAGCACTTCGTCCGCGCCCAGTTCCCGGGCTGCGGCAATCAGACTCGCGTCATCGGCATGGGGCGATGCCAGACGCAGGTTGTCGAGGATGCTGCCGCTGAACAACACATTGTCTTGCAGGACCACGCCGACGTTACGCCGCAGTTCATGTTGGGTCAGGTTGCGAACATCAATGCCATCCAGCCTGACCGCGCCCGACTGCACTTCATAGAAGCGCGTGAGCAACTGCACCAGCGTGCTCTTGCCATGACCCGAGGGGCCGACAATCGCCAGCACCTCACCGGCAGGAATGTGCAGGTCAAGATCGTTGATCACCGGCGACGCACTGCTGGCATCGTAACTGAACCGCACTCGTTCAAAACTCACTTCACCTCGAGCTTTGCCCACGCGCTGCGGTGTAGCGTTGTCGTTGATTTCCGCACGCGTGTCGAGCAACAGGAAGATTCGCTGTGCCGAAGCCGAACCCGTGGCATAGCGTTCGAACAGGTCCGACAGCTCCTGCAATGGCCCGAGGAACAGGAAGACATAAAACAGACTCTCCGCGATCTGGCCCACGGTCACATCCGCCTGCGCCAGACCGTAAGCGCCCACCAGCAACAGTACTGCCATGCCGGCTGAGCTGAGAAGGGCGGTAAAGGGTGCGAACCAGCCGGACCGCAGGCTGCCGCGGATCAGCGCCTGATTGAAGTCATCCAGCAGACCGCGATAGCGCCGCAGGTTCGGGGCTTGCTGGGCACACTGCTGCAACATGCGCGCTCCGCTCACACTCTCCACCAGATGCGCGGTGAAGCGGCTGCGGTTCTCCGCGACCTTGGCCCAGTTGCGCTGGGAGATGCGTTTGAAACTCCAGGTCGCCAGCACCAGCAAAGGCACCGTGGCGGCGAGGCTCAGAAAGAACCGTGGATCGATTCGCCACAGCATCACTGACGCCAGTGCGCAACGCAGCAAAGCGCCCAGCAACTCGGGTGGTCCCTGGATCAGCAACGGTTCTAGGGCATCGACATCCCGGTCGACACGGGAAATGATCCGTCCGGCCTTGGTTCGGTCGAAATAGCTGACGCTCAGGCTCTGGACATGCGCAAACACCCGAACCCGCAGGTCATTCAAAACCCGGATCGCCGCACTACCGGCCACGAACTGCGAAACCCCCGCGAGCAGAAAGCGCCCGAGCCAACTGGCCGCCAATCCCAGGCCAAGCCAGAGTACGAGTCGCTCATCGAGCAACCAGTGATCGTTGTGTTGAATCAGCCCGCGGTCGAGCAATTCACGGACAAACCAGGGGCGCAGGAACACCGTGAATACCAGCAGCAGCTCGATGCCGATGACGCCGACAATCTGTCGGCGAATCGGTTTCAGCAGCGGTAGCAGCCGACTGAACATGCTGCGGTCGAGGGCTTTTTTGGCCAGCATTTCTTCAATTTCGATATCGCTCAAGGCTTTGCCGGCGATTGGGTTAGCCATGATCGATCCCTAGCAGGTCGCGGTAATCCGGATGGGTTTTCAAGAGTTCAGCATGGGTGCCGCTGGCGGCGATCCGGCCGTCCTGGAGCATCAGCACGCGGTCCGCCAAGAGGATGGTCGAGAGCTTGCTGGAGATCACCAACAAGGTGGTGGCCCGTCCTTGATCACGGCGCAGCTGGCGAATGTTGTTCAGTACCTGGCGTTCGCTGATTGCATCCAGCGCACTGGTGGCATCATCCAGGCACAGGATGTCCGGCTCGCCGAGCAGCGCTCGGGCCAGGCTCAAGCGCTGGCGCTGACCTCCAGAAAGCGTCACGCCACGATCACCGAGCGGCGTGGCCAAACCTTGGGGCAGACGTTCAAGTACGTCTTCAGCAGCCGCCAGGCTCAAGCCGTGACGCAACTGTTGGTCGCTGGCGTGTGGCGCTGTCAGGCGCAGGTTGGCCGCGAGCGTGTCGGAAAATAAAAAGCTTTCTTGCGGCACCACATGCACCCGGCGTCTCAATTCGTCCAGGTTCAACTGACGAATGTCCTGCCAGCCCGCACTGTCCGAACCGATCAGTAAGCGACCGGAACTGATATCGCTCAAACGCGGCAACAGGCTGGCCAAAAGGCTTTTACCGGTGCCGGTCGCACCCACCAGAGCGACGATCTCTCCGGGCTGCAACGTCAGCGAGCAGTGACGCAGAATCTCAAGCCCACCACCCGGAGCGCTGACGCTGACGTGCTCCAGTTTCAACCCCAGCGGCGAATCGGGCAGGCTGTTGTCACCGCTTCGAATCGCGGCCGGCTCGTCCAACAGTTGCCAGATGCGCTCGGCGCTGGAACGGGCATCGGCGAATGTCTGCATGACGCGGCCGATACCTTCGATGCGAAACACCAGGGTGGTGGCGATCAACAGGGAGGTGACCAATTCACCGATTCCTAGTTGGCCGGTTGCCACCAGATGAGCGCCGTAAATCAGAATCCACACGTGGCCCAATGCAACGACTGCCTGGGGCAGGGGGATACGCGAGCTGGAATAGGCAAGGGCTTGACGGGCGTGGTCGGCGAACACCGCCACTTGTGCGGCGAAGCGCTGACTGCGGCTGTGTTCCAGGCCAAACGACTTGATCACGCGCACGCCGCTGATGCCCTCGCTGAGGTCTTGATTGACCCGGTCATAGGCTTCGCCAACGGCTCGATCGAGACTGACCAGTCGTTCGGTCTGGCGCACGAAAATCCATAGGCCGAACACGGTCAGCAGCAACGGAACCAGACCCAGTAGCGGGTTGTACCAACCCAGCAGGCCGACAGCTGCCAGCACCACCAGTGGCGTTTCCACGACCTGCCGCCAGAAGCTGATGAGCGCATCGCGAACCTTGTCGGCATCGCGGGTGGTGCGCGTAATCATCTCGCCCATACCGTGTTGCCAGTGATAACCCAGGTGCAGCGTTTGTACCTGTTGCAGGATGCGTTCGCGCAGACGCGTCAGCAGTTCCTGGCTGAGGACCAGCGACAACACGCTGGCGGCGTATTGCAAAACGCCACGGCCGAGCGCCACGGCGAGCATCAGCCACAGCCAGTACCAGCCGAGGCTGGCATCCAGGCTGCCATCGGCATGCCGGATCACCGCGCGACCGGCGCTGACATCGTTCACCGCGTGCCCGATCAGCCATTGCTGCCAGACCAATCCGAGGTTCGCTGCAATGAACAGCGCCGCTACCAGTGCGAAGCGCCAGGGCATCTCCCGGTAAATCGCCAGGCTGCGCAATAGAGGGTGTTTTTCGATCATGTAATTGCTCTGTGATAAGTGCCGCACCGCACGCACCTGTAGGAGCCGGCTTGCTGGCGATGGCGTCTTTGATTGCGGCGCAAACTTCGAAGGCCTCATCGCTGGCAAGCCAGCTCCTACAGGTTTTGCGGTGTTTTCAAATTTCCCTTGTAGGCGCCGGCTTGCTGGCGATGGTGTGGTCAAATCATCGCCCGGGGCTGGTGGCGCCCTGTTTTTCCTTGGCATTGAGGATTGCGGTGTACTCGCCCGGATCGACACCATTGAGGTAGTAGTTGCCGACGTGATGCAGGCGCCAGCGGATCGGGTCGTGGGTGGTGTGGACCCGGGCGTTGCGCCAGAAGCGATCGAGGTTCCATTTGGTCAGTGATGAGCTGGCGCCGAGCAGGGAGAAAATGTCGCTGGAGATCTTCAGCGAGGCCGAATCAGAATGGGCGCGGGCAGTGGCCACCGAGAGAATCAGTTCGTCCTGCAATTCCTTGTTGTCCGGGTCCAGTTCGTGCTGGTCAAACACCCGTGCCGCGTCCCTGAGCAAGGATTGCGCGCCCCGCAAGGCCACGGCGTACTCGCCGATCTGCTTGATGATGTGCGGTTCTTGATTGGCCTGATCGACGCCGCTTTCCACCCATGGGCGGGCGTTGTGATTGAGATATTCCACCGCCGCCGACAGCGCGCCCTCGGCAATGCCGGTGTCGATGGCGGCGTGGAGAATCTGTGGGAAGGTCAGGCCGGTGCGCTTCATCGGGCCCTTGCGCTGCGAGACGAAGCCTTCGTCAAGTTCGATGTTGTCGAAGATCACCGTGCCGCTGACCGAGTTTTTCTGGCCGAAGGCTTCCCAGTCATCAACCAGTGTCAGGCCCGGAGTATTGCGGTTGAGCAGCACTCCGGCACCGCCATCGTCGCTGGCGGCCGTCAGGGAGATCCATTCGGCCAGATAGGAACCGGTGGAGTAGAACTTGCTCCCATTGAGGATCAGCTTGCCGTCGGCACGACGTTCGACTCGGGTCTTGAGCGCGAACTTGTTCTTTCCGCCCACTTCGGCCAAGGCATTGCCAAAACGTTTGCCGGCCAATACATCGCGGATCAGCCGGTCGCGGATCTCATCGGAATACCCGGTGAAAATCCCCCGCAGCATGACGTTGTGGATTTGCAGCAACTGGCCGACTCCGCCGTCGGCGACTGAAATGAGGCGCACGGTTTCGACGATGGTTTCCACCGAAGCACCGAGTCCGCCAAAAATCTTGGGAACGCCAATGGCGGTCAGGCCGCTCTCGGACAACAGTTGTGCCTGACGCTTGGGCAGTTGGCCGTTCTGACTGGCATCGGCGGCGATTTCGGCAATCTCCAGGGCGATTTCTCTGGCCACGGCGATGGCTTGTGCCTCGCTTTGCAGCAGGCGAATAGGGGCCTGTTCCTGGGTCAGTTGGCCGGCGGGATGATGTTCAACATTGCTCATTGGTGTACCTCTGATAATTGATCTGCTGCCCATGTGAAACCCTTGTAGGAGCCGGCTTGCTGGCGATGGCGTCCTTGAGTGCGGCGCAAGGTTCGAAGGCCAATCGCTGGCAAGCCAGCTCCTACAGGGTTGTCGGTGTTTTCAAATTCCCCTTGTAGGAGCCGGCTTGCTGGCGATGGCGTCCTTGCATACGGTGCAAGGTCCGAAGGCCAATCGCTGGCAAGCCAGCTCCTACAGGTTTTGCGGTGTTTCAAATTCCCCTTGTAGGAGCCGGCTTGCCGGCGATGGCGTCCTTGCATACGGCGCAAGGTTCAAAGGCCAATCGCTGGCAAGCCAGCTCCTACAGGTTTTTCGGTGTTTTCAAATTCCCTTTGTAGGAGCCGGCTTGCCGGCGATGGCGTCCTTGAATGCGGCGCAAGGTTCGAAGGCCAATCGCTGGCAAGCCAGCTCCTACAGGTTTTTCGGATGTTGATAGGGGCTTGAGCAAGTTCTGCGCCAAGGGCTTGAAAGCGAGCCAGGCGGAGGGGCAGGAGTGGCGAAGGGGTGTCGTGTGCTGCTGGAGAAGCAGCGCGATTGCGCCGATTGCACGAGAAGCAACAGTCGCTGCGCAACGCTGCTGGCAGGCCAGCAATTGAGAGGTCGGCATTGGCGTGCGAAGGCCTGAAGGCCTTTTAAAACGGGGGTTTCAGCTTTTGGCACGGGCACTGCAATAGCTCTGGCAACAGTCACCGCGACTGACTTGCCCAACCCGATGGAGCTGCCCATGACGCTTGCTGCCAAACAACCCCGACCCGATACCCAGACCGATCTGGACCAGATCTGGTTCACCCGTTGCCCGGTGCCGACGGCCTCCGGAATCGCCTACAAACTCGGTTGGCTCAGCGACGAATTCGCCGCCGATGGCCTGCCGGTTTCGACCTTGCAGGAGGCCCGTCAACTGGGTCATCACCACTACGATCACGAACTGCCGGGGTTGTTTCGCGAAGGCGGAAACGTACCGGCATTGGCGGCACGGGCGGCACGGGCGGCCGGTGCGCCAAGTCGCTTGATCGGCCTGACCTGGATCGAAGAATGGCAAACCATCCTGGTTCGCCCGGACTCCGGCATCCGCCGTCCGCAGGACCTCAAAGGCAAGCGACTGGCGCTTCCCGCCTGGGGTGAAACCCGTCCTGGGAGCATCGCTCGGGCCATGAGCCTGCACGGCTACAAAGGCGCGCTGAGCCTGGCCGGGCTGGGGTTCGATGATGTCGATCTGGTGGAAGTCGCCCTGCAGGACCAGGAGCGTGCGGCCAATCCGCAGGAAGGGTTGCAGCGTCTGTGGTCGGGCCTCGATTACCTGGTTCGCGGTGAGGTGGATGCGGTCTACGTCAAAGGCGCTTCCGCCGCCGACGCCGCGCGGCGTCTCGGGCTGGTGGTGGGTATCGACCTGGATCTGATCGCCGAGCCGCGCTATCGCATCAACAACGGCACGCCGCGCCCGATCACCGTCCACCAAAGCCTGCTCGACAACCATTTCGACCTGGTGGTGCGTTTTCTCGCGCAAACCCTCAACGCCGCTGACTGGGCTGCCAATAACCGCGAGGCACTGAACGCGATTCTCGAGGAGGAAACCCGCGCCGGCAGCGCCGGAGTCGCCGAGGCCTATCGTGGCGATTTCCACACCACGCTGGCACCGGATCTGTCCTCGCAGCGACTGGAGTTTCTCGATACCCAGAAAGACTTTCTTTATCTGCACGGCTTCCTGGAACGCGATTTTTCCATCGCCGACTGGGTTGATCCGCGTCCATTGCAAGCCGCCCATGAACTGTTGGCCAAGCGCCGCGCCTGAATCTGGAGATCTGCCATGACCGTACTTATCAACGAACAATTGATCAGCGAAGAACTGAAGAACTTTATCGACAAGGTGCTGATCGAGGCTGAGGAAGCCTTCACCGTATTCCGTGAAACCAACACCATCACTGCCAATGGCACCGTCGGTTTCATCGAACGTGTACCGGGCCAGGAGCTGCTGGTGTCGGTCAACTACGGCGGTCCATGGAATTACCGCAAACCGCTGCAAGCGACGGTCACCGATTTTGAAGGCAAGGTGATCTACGGCAAAGGCAAGGGCGGTTTTGGTCGCTACACCAAACTGTTCCAGCAGCATGCTGACATCACCACGGTGTCCCATGTGCATTCGCCGTACCTCGGCGCGTGGGCGCAGACCCATCGCACCCTGCCATTTCACTACGTGCCGGTGCAGCGTTACCAGCTCGCCCGGGAGCTGCCGGTGTACATCGACCGTCGTCAGCCGGAAGTCGATTTCATCCTCGACAAGATTGCCGAGAACCCCTTCAACCTGGCGATTCTTGAAGCCAACGGCGGCTCCACCGTGTGGGGCAAGCAAGGCTTGCGCGCCACCGCCGAATTCATCCTGTTGCTGGAAGAGGGCGCGCAACTGCAATTGCTCGCCGATGCCGTGGGCGGTTCCCGTCCCTATGGTCCGGGCGTTCTGACCCAGCAATGGAAAATGAGCGGCCTGTACGAACACGCTACCGAACTGGGCCTGGTGCCAGCGATCGACCGCCGCACTTGAACCCGGAATTGGATGGCCCCATCGCCAGCAAGCCGGCTCCTACAAGGATTGGGTTTGTACGATGCATCGGGTTTACGCGATTGAACTGTGGGGGGCTGGCTTGCCGGCTCCTGCAGGGATCGGGTTTGTAGCGATGCATCGGGTTTACGCGATTGAACTGTAGGAGCCGGCTTGCTGGCGATGGCGGCCGAACGGTCGACACATAAACAAGGAACACGCCCATGGCTGTAAAAATTCTCTGGTACCTCACCACCCCCGACGGACCTTATCCGTGGGAACCGGAAGGGCGTTGGAAAACCGATTTCGAACATTTGAAGCAACTGGCTGTGGCCAGCGATCGCTTGGGGTATTACGGGTCGCTGCTAGGCTCCAGTCCCAACGAAAGCCTGGCTGTTTCTGCCGCGTTGATCGATGCCACCCAGCGCCTGCGTTTTTTGGTGGCGCAGCACCCCGGCGAGTTGTCGCCAGCGGTGTTGGCCAAGTGGGCGCTGACGTTCGATCAATTTTCCAACGGCCGTCTGTTGTTCAACGTCGTCAACGGCAACGACGCCGGCCTGGCTACCCTCGGCGTGCATTACCCGCACGATGAGCGCTATGACTTCAGCCTCGAATACTGGCGCGCCTTTCAAAACTTCTACGCCGGCGACACCTCAGGCTATGACGGTCAATACGTCAAACTCGCCCCTCGCTCGCCGGCGGCTGCCAGTCATCCCCTGGGCGGGTGGCATCCGCCGAAACAGAAACCCGGCATTCCTTTGTGGGGCGCTGGCACCTCGGGCCCTGGCATTGCCCATTCGGTGCAGTTGCTCGACGTCTACCTGAGTTTCGCCAACACCCCACCAAAGCTTGGCGAGAAGTTTCGCAAAGTGGCGGCGGAGGCGGCGAAGATCGGCCGTGAGCTGACCTTCGGCACGCGCCTGCAAATCATCGTCCGTGAGACCGAAGAGGAAGCCTGGGCTCATGCCGAAAAACTCTTGCAGCGTACGTCGCTGCAAACTGCACGCACGGCCATCGAACGGCAACTGCCCCCCGGCCAAACCCTGGAAAGCTTCCACAGCGACGACCCGCAAATCCAGCGCAACGTCGAAGCCATTCGTGCGGGTCGCCTGCCTAAGGCACGGGACCTGGAGATCTACCCCAACGTCTGGCTCGGCCCGAGCCTGTTCGGCTTCAACATCCTCGGTCCGGCCGCTGGCACTTATCTGGTAGGCAGCGCCGAGCAGGTCGCCGAGCGCATTCGTGAATACGAAGCGCAAGGCACGTCGGCGTTCATTCTCTCAGGCTTCCCGTTGATCGATGAGGCGCACCGCGTGGCCGATCTGTTGTTCCCGTTGCTCGACCTGGATCACGGTTTCGAGGTGCCGCGCCTGCGGGCTGAGACGCCGGTTCTGCAACGCGCCAACGTAGTCGAGCAGGCCTGAGGAGTCAGTCATGAGAGAAGGATTTTCCCGTCGCAGGTTTCTCGGTAACGGCCTGGCGGTCGGCGGTGGCCTGATACTCGGCAGCAGCCTGCTCAGCGGTTGCGACAGTGGCGCGGCCGTCAGTGGCGCAGCAGCGTTGTCCAGCACTCCGGTGCGCGGCGGGCGCTTGCGGGTGGGCATCATTGATGGCGACCAATCCGGCAACCTCGATGCGCACAAACCGGTGGGCGGCGGGATCATTCGCGGCTGGGCGTTGTACAGCAAGTTCTGGGAATGGAACACCGATGTCAGCACGCGTCTGGCCTTGGCCGAATTTGCCGAGCCCAACGCAGATGCCAGCGCCTGGACCATTCGCATCAAGCCAGGGTTGGAATTTCACCACGGCAAGAGCATTGGTGCCGACGATATGCTGTTCTCGATCCTGCGCCTGACCGACCCGAAACTGGCGTCGCCGTTTGCTGGCCTGGTGGGGGCGATCGACCGCAATGCGTTGCGCAAACTGGACGAGCGCACCATTGAAATTCGCTTCAAGGAGGGCCAAAGCTTCTATCCGCTGGATGAAACCTTGATCAGTTTTGGTGGCATCGTCCCCACCGATTACGACCCGATCAGCAATCCGGTGGGGGCCGGGCCTTATAAGCTCAAGAGTTTCATTCCGGGTCAGCGCTCGCTCTACCAGCGTTTCGAAAACTACTACAAACCCGGTCAACCCTATGCCGATGAGCTGGAAATCATCGAGTTCAAGGATCAGGTGTCCCGCGCCGCGGCCTTGCGAGCCGGACAAATCGATGTCGCCAGCGGCGTGCAGGCCGAACACAGCGCGCTGCTCAAGGCCGATTCACGTCTCAAGTTATACGCCTCGCCTAGCACATCGTTTACCGGTTTCAACCTGAATCTGGCCAAGGCGCCGTTTCAGGATCAGCGTGTGCGTCAGGCATTTCGGCTGCTGGCCGACCGTCGCGAACTGGTCGACCGTGGGCTCAATGGTTTCGGGCGGATCGCCAATGACCTGTATTCCCCCCACGACCCGACTTACAACCACAGCATTGCCCAGCGACCGTACGACCTGGAACAGGCGCGTTCCCTGCTGCGCCAGGCTGGGCAAGACGATCTGCGGGTGGAGCTGACCACCACGCCGGGGCCCGGCGTCAATGCGGCGTTGGTGTTCGCCCAGCAAGCAAAAAAGGCTGGGGTCGAGATAAAGGTCACCCAGGTCGATGGCTCTGTGTTCAATGGTCCGCAACGGGAAAACTGGTTGTTATCACCGGGCTCGACGCCGGCTCGGGGTTTCCTGGCGTCGGCGCTGCATAACGACGCGCCGCAGGCTATTTACAACCGCAGCAATTTCCACGATGAGCGCTTCACTTCGCTGTACCAACAGGCTCTGGCGCAGCCCGATCTGGAGCGGCGCAAGCTGCTGGTGCATGAGGCTCAAAGCATTCAGCACGAGCGCGGCGGCTTACTGATCTGGGGCTTCAATGACGTGCTGGATGCTGCCTCTGTTCGGGTCGGAGGGTTGGCGCCTGAACAGACGACGTTTGCTTCATGGCGTTTCGATGAGATGTGGGTGAACCATGCCTGAGCCATCCTGCAAAACCCCGCGCACGCCAGCCTGGTTGTCCTGGTTCATCGGACGATTGGGCTATGGCCTGCTGACCGCATGGGTCATCAGCCTGGTGGTGTTCATTGCCACGCAGGCACTGCCCTCGGACCCGGCGCGGGTGATCCTGGGCCCGGACGCACCGCTGGAAAGCATCCTCACGCTGCAAAGGCAGTTGGGCCTGGATCGACCGATTCTCGAGCAATACCTGCGCTGGCTCGGCCACGCACTGAGCGGCGAGTTGGGCGTGTCGCTCGACTCCAATGCGCCGGTCGGCAGCATCCTGTTCGGCCGCTTCGGCTACACGTTGGCGCTGTTGGCTGGCGTGATTGCCGTTGTGGTGCCAGCGGCGTTACTGCTCGGCGTGTCACTGGCCTTGCGGCGTGACAGTCGCCTGGATCGCTGGAGCCTGTCGCTGTTGATTTTCCTCAAGGCCACGCCGGGTTTCCTCTTGGCCATCGGCCTGGTGTTGCTGTTTTCTATGCCGCACATGGACGTGCTGCCGGCGGTGTCGATTCTCGATCCGGACAAGTCCCTGCTGCGTCAATTGCAGTTTCTGGTGTTGCCGGTGCTGGCCCTGAGTCTGTCGGCATTGCCGTACCTGACGCGCATGGTACGGGCTTCGATGATTGAAGCGCTGGAGTCCGACTATGTCGTCGCTGCCAGATTACGGGGGATTCCCGAGTGGCGAATCGTCTGGCGGCACACGTTGCCCAATGCATTGATTCCGGCGATCCAGGGCGTAGCCCTGACCTTGCGTACGCTGATCGGCGGGGCGCTGCTGGCCGAGGTGATTTTCAGCTATCCGGGTATTGGCACCTCGTTGAACTCGGCGATTCAGATGCGCGATTTGCCGATGGTCCAGGCCATTGTGCTGGTGATCACTCTGGGCGTGGTGCTGATCAACCTGTTCGCGGATCTGCTGACGGTGTTGTTGACCCCGAAACTGCGGACCGCCCGCCGAGTAACCATGATCCGGCGCAGTCGTCGGGGCATCCAGCCCTGGTGGCGTCGCTCCCCATCCAAGGCGCCTTGAGAGGTGATGCATGACTGACTCCCGACGTTTGCGCTGGCAACTGTGGCTGGCGGAACCGCAAACCCGCAAGGGCGCACTGATCACTCTGTCGGTGGTGGTGCTGGCGTTGTTTGGCCCTTTTTTAGCTCCACACAGCCCGACAGAAATGGTCGGCTCGGTGTACGGCGCACCTGTGGAGGCGGCATGGTTGGGCTATGACTTCCTCGGGCATGACGTGTTGTCACGCTTGCTCAGTGGCGGCCTGTCGGTGCTGTGGATGTCGGTGGCTGCGGCCTCGATCGCACTATTGACCGGTAGTACGCTGGGCCTGTTGGCGGGATTTTCCCGGCGGCGCCTGGACCAATTGATCACCTGGTTGGCGGACGTGTCGCTGGCTTTTCCCGACCTGATTCTGGTGCTGTTGATCGTCTCGATGCTGGGGCGTGCGCCTTGGCTGATCGTGCTGACCGTGTCCATCGCGTTCACACCGGGAGTGATTCGCCTGGCCCGTGGCAGCGCGGTGGCAGTGGCGGGGCAGGAGTTCGTCGAGGCGGCACAGATGATGGGGTACTCAAGGCGACGGATTCTGTTCAAGGAGATCCTGCCCAATATCCTCACACCGCTGCTGGTGCACTTCGGCAACATGCTGACCTGGGGCGTGGGCATGCTCTCGGGCCTGAGTTTTCTCGGTTACGGCGTGGCCCCGCCGACCGCCGATTGGGGGCTGATGATCAATGAAAATCAGGCGGGGTTGCTGGTACAGCCGTGGGCGGTATTGGCCCCGGCCATCCTGATCGGCATCTTCGCCTATGGCACCAATATTCTGGCTGAAGGCATCGGCCGCAGCACCTCTCGGATCGGAGACAAACAACCATGAATGCCATTGCCGGGATTGAGGCGCGCCCCTCTGTGGCGAGCTCGCAAGTGTTGCAAGTTCGGGAACTGCGCGTCGAGTTGGCGGGGCAGATCGATGTGTTGTCGGGCGTGACCTTCAGTCTGCAGGCCGGAGAAATTCTGGGATTGGTCGGCGAATCCGGTTCGGGCAAGACCACGCTCGCCACCGCGTTGTTGGCGCATGCCCGGCGCGGCGCGCGGATTGTCGGTGGGCAGGTCGAAGTGTCCGGTCAATCGTTACTGACACTGCAGGGCGAAGCCTTGCGCCGGGCCCGGGGCAGCCTGATAGGCTATGTCGCCCAGGACCCGGCGACCGCGCTCAATCCGGCGCTGCGCATTGGCAGCTTGCTGCGTGAAACGCTGGAGGCGCATCAGACCGGCCTCGATCGCGCCGCGCAACGGCAGCGCATCGTCGAGACCTTGCGCGATGTGGGTTTGCCGGAAGATGCAGAGTTTTTGCAGCGTTTTCCCCATCAACTGTCCGGTGGCCAGCAGCAGCGGGTGATGCTGGCGCTGGCGTTCGTCTTGCGCCCGGCGCTGATCGTCCTCGATGAGCCCACCACCGCGCTGGATGTCACGACCCAGGCGCACATCCTGGCCACGTTGCGCCGGTTGTGCAAAAGCCTGGGCGTCGCGGCGGTGTATGTGTCCCACGACCTGGCGGTGATCAAGGACCTGGTAGACCGGGTGATGGTGATGTACGCCGGGCGTCTGGTCGAAGTCGCCAGCCGCGAAGCATTGTTCAACCGCCCGGCTCATCCCTATACCCGAGGGTTGTTGGCGGCGATACCGGATGTGGCGCAGCGCCGTGAATTGCTGGCGATTGCCGGGCATGCACCGGCACCGGGGCAACGGCCGCCAGGTTGTGCCTTCGCACCCAGGTGCGCACGTCGCCTGGCCGGGTGCTCGACGGGTGAGCCACTATTGCAGGACCTGTCGTCACAGCAGCGGGTGGCCTGCCTGTCCCCGCATCTTCAGCCCTTGACGCCGATTGCTCAAAGCCCGGTGTTGCCCGTCGCCGAAGCACAGGCGCGCACGCCGCTGCTGGAAATCAAGGACCTGAACGTGGCCTACGACCGTCAGGTGTTGTTTGACGTTTCTCTGCGCGTGGCGGCGGGTGAGTGCCTGGCGTTGGTCGGTGAGTCCGGCTCGGGCAAGACCAGTCTGGCGCGTGCCGTTGCCGGGCTGGGCGAAAACGCCGAGGGCGAGTTGCGGTATGCGGGCGAGTCGTTGAGCCTGTCGGCGCGCAAGCGTGACGGCGGACAGCGTCATCAGATCCAGTACATCTTTCAGAATCCGTATCGGGCGCTGAATCCTCGTCAAACGGTTTTCCAGACCCTGAGTGCGCCGCTGGAGCACTTTTTCGGCATCAAGGGTGACGCGGCCCGGGTGCGCGTGGATGCCGTGCTCAAGCGGGTTTCTCTGCCGGGATCGATGGCGTCGCAGTATCCCCACAGCCTGTCCGGTGGCGAGCGCCAGCGCGTGGCGATTGCCCGGGCGCTGATTTGCGAACCAAGGCTACTGATCTGCGATGAAATCACCTCGGCATTGGACGTCTCGGTGCAGGCGTCGATCCTGGCGCTGTTGCGGCAACTGCAAGAAGAAGGACTGACGCTGCTGTTCGTCACCCATGACTTGGGTGTGGTTCGCGCCATTGCCGACCGGGTGTTGGTGTTGAAATTGGGTCGTGTGGTGGAGCAAGGGCGGGTGGATGCGGTACTGGACCAACCGCAAGCGGCCTATACGCGCACATTGCTGGAAAACTCGCCGACATTGCGGTGACGCCAATCGCCAGCAAGCCGGCTCCTACAATGCTGAAATATAATGCGACACACCCTTGTAGGAGCCGGCTTGCTGGCGATAGCAGCCGCCCAGAAACATCCAGAACCAGAGCTTGAAGACGATCTTTCGCCTGCCTACTAGCCTGTTGTTTTTGTCTCAAACACAGGAGGGCAATGGAATGCCTGATCTTCCCCACGCCAATCGCCTGCGCGCCGGGCGCTATTCCCAATCCGGGCAAATCTACCTGCTCACCGCCGTCACCTATCACCGTGATCCCGTATTTGCCAATTGGCGTACGGGGCGTCTGGTGGTGGATCAATTTCGCCAAACCCAGGCAGAAGAATGGGCCGACTCACTGGCGTAGGTGGTCATGCCCGACCATTTCCATTGGTTGGTGGAACTGAAGAACAGCACGCTGCCGGCGTTGATGCTGGCTACTAAATCTCGCAGTGCACGAGCCATCAATGCCCACCTGGGACGCAGTGGCCGCCTATGGCAAAAAGGCTTTCACGACCGGGCAATTCGACGTGAAGAAGATTTGCTGGCGGTGGCACGTTACGTCATTGCCAACCCCATACGAGCAGGCCTTGTCAGGCGAGTACATGATTACCCGTTATGGGACGCGAAATGGCTGTAAGAGCCGGCTTGCCAGCTCCTACAAGGGATGGTTGTGAACAAGGTCCTGTAGGAGCCGGCTTGCTGGCGATTGCGATGGTGGGTGTGCCGCCGTCATCGCTGGCAAGCCAGCTCCTACAAGGGATGGTTGTGAACACGACTCTGTAGGAGCCGGCTTGCTGGCGATGCGATGGAGAATGTGCCGCCGTCATCGCTGGCAAGCCAGCTCCTACAAGGGATCTTGTGAACACGGTTCTGTAGGCACCGGCTTGCTGGCGATGCGATGGTGGATGTGCCGCCGTCATCGCTGGCAAGCCAGCTCCTACAAGGGATCGTTGTGAACACGGTTCTGTAGGAGCCGGCTTGCTGGCGATGGCGTCGTTATGCCACGCGCGTATGGCGGCGGCGTGCTTCTTCGCGTACGGCCGGGATGATCCAGCGGCCGTAATCAACGGTGTCGTAGAACGGATCGTAGCCACGGTTGAGGAAGGTCGTCACACCCAGGTCGACGTAATCGAGCAAGGCCTGGGCCACGGTTTCCGGGGTGCCGACCAGGGCGGTGGTGTCGCCGTAGGCGCCGACGGCGGTGGCGGTGGGCATCCAGAGCGCACGGTCATGGCGATCACCCAGGGCTGCGGCGGCGAGAAGGCGTTCGGAGCCAGTGCCCTTGATGCGTTTTTGCCAAGGGCTACCGGCCGCAAATTGCGGGTTGGCCTTGATCTGTTGAAGAATCTGCTCGGCGCGCTGCCACGCCAATTCCTCGGTGGCACCAAGGATCAAACGCACCGACAAACTGACCTTCGGCGCCTCCACGCCCGCTGCGCTGGCGGCGGCGCGCAGCTTGCCGATTTGCTCGGCAACGCCACTCAACGGCTCACCCCACAATGCGTACAGGTCCGCGTGCTTGACGGCGATCTGGTAGGCGATGTCCGACGAGCCACCAAAAGAAATCGGAATGTGCGGCTTTTGCAAAGGCTTGACCGGTGAGAACGCGCCCTTGATGTTGAAATACTGCCCCTCGAAGTCGAACGGCTCCTCGGCGGTCCAGGTGCGTCGAACGATTTCCAGGTACTCATCGGTACGTTTGTAGCGCTCGGTCTTGTCCAGCAGGAAGTCGCCTTCCTGGGGCTCGGCCGTGATGCCGGTAATGGCGTGCAGGCGAATCCGGCCACCGCCGGTGGTGTGATCGAGCGTCGCAAAGGCTCTGGCGGCGACGGTTGGGGCGGACAGAGCCGGACGATGGGCGATCATGAAACCCAGGCGCTCGGTGTGAGCGGCGGCGTACGCGGCGATCTGCAAACTGTCAGCGCTGCCCGGACCGCTGGCAATCAGCACCCGGTCGAAGCCGGCATGCTCATGGGCTCGGGCATGGTGGCGAATAAACTCCAGATCGAAATCCGGGCTGCGTACACCTCGGGTCTCGGACCACTGGCGGGGGAAAATCATGCCTACAAATTCAATGGACATTGGAACACTCCTGATGGCGGCAAGCGGAATGGCCGCGGGCTTAGAATTGGTAATCGACCTGGGCCAGCACAGTGCGGCCAGGCATGGGTTGCAGGAAGGTATTGGTGGACCCGGCCAGACCGCTGACGAAGTTCAATTCATCCGTCAGGTTGAGTACGCGCAACGTGGTGCTCCACTGCGGCTGGCGGTAGTACACCGCAAGATCGAGGTTGTACTCGTCGGGGATTTTCACGGTCTTGCTCAGGTTCAGGTACCAGCTGCTGGTCCACCAGCCGGACAGCTCGGCACCAAAGCCTGACTCGAAGCGATAGTCGACATAACCACTGGCGGTGTATTCAGGAATCTGTACCGCGTCGAAGCGCCCGGACGGTCGCTGGTTGAGGCTGTTGTTGTCGCCGAACACTGTGCCGTTGTCTGGAATGAACCCCGCCGAGGCAAAACCGGACTGGGAAGCAAATTCGTTGTAGGCGGTGAGTTTCGAAAGGTTCAACGCCGTGCGCAGGTGGTCGTCAGGTTGGTAACGAATGGTCGACTCCACGCCCTTGATCACCAGTCGCGCAATGTTGTTGTTGCTGTCGGGTGACTGATCCCGCTCCTGCTTGAACGCAGCGAGGGTCATGAACAGCTCGTTGGGCACGGCTTCGACCTTCAATCCCACTTCGTGCAACACGCTGAGGCTTTCGAACGCCAACGGGTTGAGCAGGTTGGCTCCGGCGCCGCTGCCCCAGCCCAGGCCGTTGGAGAAGAACCCGGTATTGACCGCCAACGAGCGATCAAAGGTGTAGTACAGCGTGCTGTTTTCGGTGGGCTTTACGTACGGACTGACCTGAAAGGCAAACAGTCGGTAGTTGTCACTGTCCTTGCGCGGGTTGCCGCCGGCGAGTACGAAAGGGTTTTCGATTTCAGCGTCGATCCAGCTGCGGCTGGCGCCGATGTTCAGGCCGACACGCTCACCCAATTTCAGGTTGTGCTGGGTGAACAACGTCTGCGTGGTCCAGGTGCTTTCAGCGGTGTAAGGCGCGACGGATTCGGCGTACAGCCCGTGACCGGCCGGGTACATTGCCGGCAGATTCAGCCAGCCATAGTAGTTGGAGAATTGTGGTACACCGGGCTGGCCGATCCAGGCAGCGTTGCCACCGGCCGGATTGGAACCGGTCAGCCCCA
Source organism: Pseudomonas sp. Irchel s3b5 (assembly GCF_900187435.1). Lineage (NCBI taxonomy): Bacteria > Pseudomonadati > Pseudomonadota > Gammaproteobacteria > Pseudomonadales > Pseudomonadaceae > Pseudomonas > Pseudomonas sp. Irchel s3b5. The sequence continues at coordinate 297,405 of NZ_FYDY01000001.1, read as the reverse complement.
GCAGATCCCCCGGATTCTTGCCCGATGGGTCCTGAGTCAGGTCATAGGCGTTGATGGTCGAGCCGAAACTGTTGTTGGCGGCGATCGACTGGTTGAACTCACGACGGTAGATCAGCCCGGTATTGCTGTCATCACGCAAGGTCAGACCGCCCAGCTGCGTTTCGTTGCGTGAGCGAAACTCAAAGCGGTTATCGAAAATATTGTCCTTGGACTGCACCTGGAAAGAGCCGACGGCGTCGGTCATGTCCCGCGAGCGCTGGTAAAACGTGTTGTTGGCCAGGGTGATGGTCGGCGTCAGATCGGCTTCTGCCCTCAGTTGCGTGGTGAAGCGCCGCGAAGTGTTTTCATCCTCATCGCGCTGACCGGTTTGGGAGGACAGGGAGGTCAGGCCATTGCCGGCCAGCGACGGGTCATAAACCCAGCCGCGCAGGCTGCCCGGCTTGGTTTGTGTGTTAGGAGAGGCGGACTGGAAACTTCCATCGACCACGCTGTATTGGCCCTGAGCGTTCCGTTGGCGCTTGACCCAGCCCAGGGTCGGCGCATCAGCCGCCCCGGAGGCGAGTACCGGCGACCACAAAGTGTTGCCGTTCTGGATGATCGGTGTGGCCCGTCCTGCATAGTATTTTCCGCTGTCCACCAGTTCCTGGTTGGCGCGGTTCCAGCCGTGGGCGATGTTGTAGTCGTAGTAGTCGTCGTAACTGGCATTCCAGTCGACCCGCACGTTGTCATTGCGCCAGGCGAGGGCGCCGTAGAACGCGTCGAAGTTGTTGTCGACGTTGTCGTAGAAATCCTCCTGGCGCTGCTTGGTGATGCTGATCCGGTAGGCCAGGTTGTCGCTGAGTGGGCCGGTGTTATCGACGCTGAATTTACTGGAGTCACGGGATTCACCGTCCGGCACCCAGGCGCCAAGATCACCGCTGAGCCTGGTTTTAAACTCATTGAAATTCGGTTTCTTGCTCAGGTAATTGACGTAGCCACCACTACCGGACACCGAGCCATAGGTCACCGAGGACGGACCGGCGACGATGTCGGCGCCTTCATAGGCGTTGAAGTTGGCCGGGTGCCGCACGCCGTAAGCGCGCTGGCCGTCCTGGAAAACTTCAGAACCCTGGGCGCGAAATTGCGGTGCGATCCCGGCGTTCTGGCCGCCGCCACGGGTGATGCCTGGCGCGTACTTGACCAGGTCGTCGGCGCTGCGGATCGGGTCGTTGGCCAGTTGTTCGGCATTGACCTGAGTGATCGAGCGCGGAGTATCGAGCACTTTGGTTTCGATGCCTCCGTAGATCGAAGACTCGGGCCGGGTGGGCAGGGCGTCATCGTCGGAATCGGCGGCGCTGGCTTGAACAGTGACGGTTTGCAGTTGAGTGTAGGCGGCGAAGGTCGCGGTCGACAGGGTAGAAACGATGACCAATGCCAGAGCATGGCCAGAAGCGGGACGAACGAAGCCGATAGAGGGCATGAAAATGTGCCTCGATAGATAAATTCATTGAATGGCGCAAACGTCATAACGGCCACCACCGACCTGTAGGAGCCGGCTTGTTGCGGGCGGCGTTCCGACGATGGCGGCCGTGATGACGCCATCGCCGGCAAGCCGGCTCCTACAGGTCGGTGGTGTAGGGTCGACCGTGGGGTGTCAGCGCCCGTGTGGGTTATGCCGTGTCTTTCAGCCAGAGCTTTTCAAAGCGCCAGGTGCTGAATAGCGACTCTTCTGCCGCCGCACCGCCCACGCGGTTGGCCACGCTGTCGAGCAGGTCGGCATAACCCCAGATCAACATGCCGCCGCGTTCGTACTGGATCTGCTGCACCTGGTGGACCAATGCCCTGCGTTTCTCCAGGTCGGGTTGGGCCATGGCCGCCAGAAACAGCTCGCTGAACTGCGGATCGTTGAAATGGGTTTTGTTCGACACGGCAAACGGCGCGTCGGTGTGAATCGCGCTGGCCAGAAACGGCGCGCCGATGCTGCCGCCGGTACTCAGCGTCCAGTCGTTGCGCAGCGGTCCCTGGTATGTGGCCAGGTCGACCTGCTTGACCTTGAGCGTGACACCAATGCGCTTGGCCTGTTCGGCCAGCACCAACGCTGAGGTCAGCCCCGGACCGGGTGTTGTCACCAGTTCCAGTTCAAGGTTTTCATGCCCGGCTTCCTTGAGCAGTTGCGCCGCACGTTGCGGGTTGTGAGGGCGCGGCCCAAGCGTGCGGTTGAAGGTCGGATCGCTCGGCGCATAAAGGTCGTTGGCCACTCGGCCCTGACCGTTTAGCGCCCGGCGCACCAGTTCCTCCCTGTCGGCCAGCAGACGAAATGCCTCCCGTACCCGTGGATCGTTAAACGGCGGTTTGTCGAGATTCATGTCGAACGACAACCAGTTACCGGTGACTGATTTGAGCACCTTCAACCGTGGGTCGCGCTGCAGCACTTCCAGCTGTTCGGTGGGCATTACGTTGGCCATGTCGATCTGCCCGGAACGCAGGGCCGCCAAGCGCGAAACCTGGTCCTTGAAGTCGATGATTTCCAGCTCATCGGCGTAAGGTTTACCGTCCTTGTAGTAGTTCTCGAACCGCGTGAACAGTGAACGCTGGCCGGGGGTGAAACTTTTCAATTTGTACGGGCCTGCGCCCACCGGGTTGGTCACTGGGTGATAGTCCACCGGCACGATCCCGCCAAAGTTGACCCAGGTTTCCGCCAGCGGCATGTAGCTGCGGCCCTCACGAAAGTTCAGGCGCACGGTGCGCGAATCGAGTTTGACCAGGTTGTCGCGGTCCACCCAGTGCAGCAGCGCGGCGTAGGGCGAGGCCAGTTGTGGATCGGTGAGGCGGCGAATGGAGAACATCAGGTCATCGGCGTCGATGGTTTTGCCATGGTGAAATTCCAGGTCCGGACGCAGGCGCAATGTCCAGCTGCTGGCATCGGCATTCGGCTCGGCGAATTCGGCCAGGGCCAGACGCGGTTGCATTTGCTCGTCCCATTCCCACAACTTGCTGTAGAGAGCAAAGCCACGAACGATACCGCTGCCAATGGGTTTGTGCGCGTCGAGGTTGCCGCTCTGGTTGCCGTCGAGAATGCCCAGGCGCAGACGTCCGCCATACCGCGGCTGATTGTCGGCAGTGGCGCTGGCGGTTGGCTTTTCGCTGCTCGGACCGCAGCCTGCGAGTAGGCCGCCACCGAGCAGCAAGCCACCGCCAAGCAGCGCGCTGTGGCCGAGAAAATCCCGGCGGCTGAACAATGAGTGATCGTCGCTCATGGCATCAGGCTCCGGTCGGACCGTTGGCGGAGCGCAACTCCAGCGGCGCTTCGGCAGGGCGACTGAGCTCTACACGGTCGCTGCGAAAGTGCGGCAGGACGTGTTCACCCAAGCGATAGGCTTCTTCCAGGTGCGGGTAGCCGGCCAGGAAGAACAGATCGATGCCGATGGCGTTGTACTCGCGGATCCGCGCCACGACATTCTCGTAGCTGCCGACCAGGGCACAGCCCGGCGGGATGCCGATGTAGCCAAAACCGGTCCAGACGTTGGGGTGGATGAAGAAGTCGTCGAAGGCCTGGGTTTCGGTCTTTTGCGCGAACTGGTTTTCATAGCTGAGCTTGCGTGCGGTGCGCAGCCCGGCATGGGCTGCCACTGCCTTGACCGCGCCCCTGGCGATGCCTTCGTCGAAGAACCGCTTGGCTTCGGTGCGAGCCAGTTCCTCGGTTTCCCGGGTAATGACATCGATCGACAAGCCGAAGCGAATATCGGTGCGCCCGTACTTCAGGGCACGCTCACGAATGTCGGCAATCAACGCGGCAATTTCATCCGGATGCTCGGCGCGCATCAGATAAAAGTCGGCGTGTTTGGCCGCGAACTCCCGAGCCGGGATCGATGAGCCCGCGGTGCAGATCAGTGGCAGCTCGGCCTTCTTCAGCGGCCCGCGCAAGCCACCCCCTTCGGCTTTATAGAATTTGCCCTCGTAGTGGAAGTTCTCGTTGTGCCAATAACCCTTGACCACGTCCATGAACTCGATGGCCCGCTCATAACGCTCATCGTGATCGCTGAAGTCACCGACCTGGCGCTGAATCGCATCCGAGCCGCCGTTGATGATGTTCCAGATCAGGCGGTTGCCGGTGGCGCGCTGATAGGTCGCGGCCTGCTGCACCGCCACCCACGGCGTGTAGTGATAGGGCTGGAATGCGGTGACGAATTTCAGCGTGCGGGTTTCCCGGGCCAGCAGCGAGCAGACGGTCCAGGGTTCTTCGCCGGTGGGCGCATTGACCATCAGGGCACCGCCGAAGCCATTGATTTCCGCAGCCTTGGCGATTTGCCCGAGGTAGTCGATGTAGGTGAAGTGATCGCCGACGCTGAAGCCCGAGACCGCGCCGGTGCTCGGCCCGCCACGATGCCAGTCACCACGGTTGCGCGGGTCGCCGGGCAGGAACTGGGTTTCGCCATGCAGAGGCAGGCGAGTGAAAAATTCAATGCTCATGTCGAGGGCTCCGTCTCACTGCACGCTGGGGTTGCAGATGGGGGTGATGGGCTGACCGTTGATGACCTTGTGGGCGAACGGCACCGAATCCTTGAGGGAGGCGTTGACCGTTTCGCTATGACCCAGCCCTTTGTAGAGATGGCCCTCAACCACTGAGCCGGTCTTGCAGGCGTCCTGCATCAGCGCGACCTGGGTTGAGGCCGCCGGGGTTTTGTCTTCGGCGCCGGTGCCGATGAAGATCGGCTGGGCCAACTTCAGCGTCGGGTAGGACACTTGCTTCTGCCACGCCGCGAGCTGGTCGCCCTGGTAGTCTTTTTTGGCATTGGCCGGTGTCAGGCCGACGCCGACCACATCGCTGACCAGGGCCGCCAGGCAGCTGGTGCGGGCTTGCTCGAACAGTGGCAGCGCCTTGTCGGTGTAGAAATCCTTGGGGTTGATGCTCGGGTCGTACTGCTGCGCCGCCAGCAAGGTGTAGAAACCGTAGGCGAGGGACGCGTCGACCTTGTTGACGTCCTGTTCACCGACGTTTTTCGCACCCACGGTGTAGATCACGCCGGTGCCGATGCTGCCTTTGACACCGAGGTCCGGCGCATAAGTCGGTGCGTAGGCGGCGGAGGCGAAGGCGCCTGCGCCCCCTTGGGACTGCCCGACGATCAACACTTTGTTGGCCAGCCCCGGAACACCGGCGACCACGGCTTTGGCCGCATCGAGAATGCCGTAGGCCGCCATGCGATTGTTCAGCAACGGGTGCCCACCGGGTACGCCAAGGCCCTGATAATCGGTGGCGACAATGGCATAACCTTCGTCCAGCCAGCGGCTGAGGTACTGCACGTCACGATAGGAGCGGCCCTGCCACGACGGCGCGCAAACGTCCGCAATGCCGACCGTGCCATGGCCCCAGCTGGCGACCGGCCAACCGCCGGCAGGTGCCTTGCCCTTGGGCAGGAACAAGGTGCCGGAGACCACGATCGGGGTCTTGTTGTCGATGCCGTCGGTGGAGGTGTAGAGAATTCGTTGCGCACTGGCGGCGTTGGGCAGGCTAAGGGTCTTTTCCAACGGCTCGCTACGCAGCAGTTTGCCAGGCGTAGCCGGGATGATTTCTTGCCAGGTATAGAACGCCGAGACACGGCCGTCACCTTGTTGCGAATCGGGTTTTGGTGCGTGTGTGCCGGCCGCCATGGCCGTGATGGACAGCGCCAGGACACTCAAACCGAAGACGAATTTTTGTGGCAGTTTCATCAGGATTTCCCTATTCATGGATTGTTGCTGACCTGGCCACGCAGGGCCGGCCAGTAGTCGGTGAGCTTCAGGTCGATCAGCGCCTGGCGGGTGAAGCCGGTGGCCAACGATGGGGTGATGTCGTAGTTGTCGCGGATCAGGTGATTGGCCAGCGCGTACTCGGTCAGTGCCTGGTAGTGCGCCTTGAGTTGCAGGTCGCTTTTCGGTGCCCAGCGCTCTTTCCAGGCCACGGGATCGTTTTGGTCATCGCGGCGCAGCACGCTTTCGGCGGTGCCGGCGCGGGAGGAGAGTTGGTAGTAGGCGTCCTGATTCTGCTCCTGGGAAATCCACCAGGCGGCCTTGACCCAGGCGGTGGCCAGCAGCTGCGTGATGTCCGGATGCTGCGCGACAAAGAGGTCGGTGCCCCACAGGTCGGAGATCAGGCGCCAGTCGTTTGCGCCTTGTTTGGTTGACCAGATGATCTTGCCTACGCCTTTATCTTCCAGCGCATAGGCCTCGCTGAGCAGCACCGCAGCGTCGACCTTGCCCGCGGACACGGCGGCCGCGCCGACTTGCGGGTTGAGGTTGGCGATTTTGAAATCTTCGAGCTTCAAGCCTTTGCTGGCGAGGAAGTTGCTGAAGGCGAACTCCCAAGGGCGCCCGCGATGCAGAGCCAGGCGCTTGCCTTTGAGGTCCTCAATGCTCTTGGCGGTGGAACCTGCCGGTACTACCAGGTAGATATTGTTGCCGCTGCCACCCGGGACGATCAGCTTGCCCGGCACGCCACCAGCACCGGCAATGACCGAAGGCAAGTCGCCGCGCACCGCGAAGTCGATGCTGTTGTTGCTGAAGCCTTCGTTGATCTGCGGGCCGGCGCCAGCGTGGGGCAGGGCGATCCAGTCAAGTTTGACCCCGCGCTGATTCAGTTGCTGCTCAAGCCAGCCATCTTCGATTACGCGCCCGGCGATACCACCGAACACCGGTTTACCCCCCTGGGTGTACGCGACGATGGCGATCTTTACCGAGGCGGGTGCCTGTTCGGCAAGTGCAGTGGCCGTGAGCAGAATCCCGGTCAAGGCGACCAGGCTGTTGCGCCAGAATTTTTTCATTGAAATGTCCCCGATTCGATTTCCAAAGTCATCACATCCGCGTTCCCCTAAACACGCTCCTGTAGGAGCCGGCTTGCCGGCGATGGGGCCGTTGAGCCGTGTGTTGCCGGTCTGAGCGCTATCGCCGGCAAGCCAGCTCCTGCAAAGAATGTGTTGTGTTGGGAGGGGAGAGAGCAGATTGCATGCCACTGCGCGAAAAAACCGCTGCAGGCCTTGCAGGGCGGGGCGTGTGGCGCGCCGGCCGGTGGCGGGGCCGTGCGCAGGGTGTTGATCTGCAAGCAAGGCAATGGGGGCAAATTGCTGCTCCAGCAACAAGGCACTAGCAGTTTTGCTTTATATTTCCCAATGGAATATATAAAGAATAATTAATAATTATTTAGTCTAACAATCTTCATGCAATATTAAGCACGCGCTTTTACTGCCAGGAATGCACCATGTCGCTGATCACTCATCCAAATGCCCGTGAATTGACCAAGTCGGTGCGGGCCACCGTTCTGGTGTTCAAGGACCCGCGCTCACAGGAACTGCTCAGTCGTATCGAGCGCCTGGCCCCGAGTGAAGCCAATACGCTGATCATCGGCGAGACCGGCACCGGCAAGGAGTTGGTCGCGCGGCACATCCACCATTTGAGTCGCAGGGGACGAGAGCCTTTCGTTGCCGTCAACTGCGGCGCCTTCGCCGAAACCCTGGTGGAGAGCGAACTGTTCGGCCATGAAAAAGGTGCGTTTACCGGCGCTACCACGACCAAGGCCGGGTGGTTCGAAGCGGCCAATGGCGGCACGTTGTTTCTCGATGAAATCGGTGATCTACCGCTGAACATGCAGGTGAAATTATTGCGCGTTCTACAGGAGCGTGAAGTCGTGCGCCTGGGTTCGCGCACGCCGATTCCAATCAACGTTCGACTGGTGGCCGCGACCAACGTGAACCTGGCGGATGCGGTGGTTGCCGGGCATTTTCGCGAGGACCTGTTCTACCGACTGCACGTCGCCACGATCCGCCTGCCACCCTTGCGCGAGCGACCGGGCGATATCCTGCCACTGGCCGAGTTTTTCCTTGAAGAGCATTGCCAGCGACTGGGCTATAACCGCGCCACATTGAGTGAAGAAGCGGAGCGCAAGCTGCTGGAACACAGCTGGCCGGGCAACATCCGTGAACTGGAAAATTCCATTCACCATGCCTTGCTCGTGTGCCGCAATCAACGCGTCGCGCCGGCTGATCTGCACCTGGTGGACATGCGCTCTTCGGGCATCCGTCATGAGCAGGAGCAATCAGTACAGACAAGCCCTGCGATTGCCGGGCCAGTGGATCTGGAAGCGGCACTCAATGCGCTGTTTGAACAGAACATTCCAGACCTTTACGAACACATCGAGGAGACCATTTTTCGCGCCGCCTACCGGTTCTGCCATGGCAACCAGTTGCAGACCGGGCGGTTGCTGAACATCAGCCGCAACATCGTTCGGGCGCGGCTGGAGAAGATCGGGGAGTTGAACAAGCCGCTGGCGGTGGGGGCGTCTTGAGCTGGACCGAAGGTGGGTTTGATGGCCCCATCGCGAGCAGGCTCACTCCTACAGGGGGGGCGGCTGTGTTCTGCAGGAGTGAGCCTGCTCGCGATGGCGGTACATCAAATCTGTAAATACTCCCGCGCCAGCACGCACGCGCGCTCAATCAGCATCGGTGCCAATTCAATCGCTGTCGGCGTGCCCTGGCGGGTGTGAATCCAGCCCAGATACGTGGTGCCGCGCAGCATCAGGAACAGTGCCAGGGTCTTGCGATCGGCCTCGGTCAGCGGCTTGACCGCGTGGTAACCGTCCAGCAACGCGGCCTTCATCTGCTCAAAACGCGGATCATCCAGGCAGAAGTACAATGCCGTGGCCAGTTCGAACATGTGCCAGCCAAATCCGGCATCGTCGAAGTCGATCAGGCGCAGTTGCGGACCTTCGATCAGCAGGTTTTCCGGCACCAGGTCGGCGTGAATCATGCCGAAGTTGCCCAGGTGCCGACCGTATTGGCGCAAGTCCTTGCGCGCCGTGCGCCGGGCCTGTTGCAGCAAGTCGCGTTGCTCGTCACTGAGCTGTTCCAGTTCCCAGAACCGTCCCCAGAATGGGGTGGCGCCGATCAAGCCTTCTTCATCCCAGGCGTGCCGGACAAAATCGTCCGGCTGCTGCCACTGCGCCGAATGCAGGTGAATGCGCGCAGCAATCGCCCCGGCCTCGTTGAACAGGAAATCGATTTCGGTACCGGCCTGCACCCCGGCCTCGGAAGTGCCGGCCGTCGCGCCCGGTAGCCAGGCGAGCATGTCGATGTGCCGCGCTTCGCCGATGGCCTGGTGGGTGACTTCGATCAGGTGGCGTTGATTCTGCGCGCGGATGATCTGCGGCACGGTAATGCCGGCCGAGCCCAGCGCCTCCATCCATTGCAGCTCGGAACGCAATGCAGCCTCGCAGTGATAACCGTTTCGATGAATACGCAGGGCCACGCGCTGGCCGTCGTGGCGGCGGGCGGAGAACACCGCGTTTTCGCGGAATTTCACCAGCTCCAGGTCAGCGAAATCGCCTTCCCATTGCAGCAAGGCATGGCGTGCCAGGTCGTGCAGGCGGGCGACTTGTTGGTCGTGGGGCAGGGTGTTGAACTCAGTCATGGCAGGGCCTCAAATCGCGCTGAGCGCGTTGTCCAGCGTTTCAACGAACAGGTCGGCGTTGTCGCGGCTGAACACCAGCGGCGGACGCAGCTTGAGAATGTTGTCGCCGGCGCCGATCTTGCTGATCAGCACGCCGTTTTCGCGCATGTCGTTGACGACTTTGCGCGCCTCCAGCCCGGCCGGCTCCTTGCTGGCGTGGTCGCGTACCAGTTCCATGGCGAAGAACAGGCCCTTGCCCCGCACGTCGCCGATGATCGAGTGCTTGCCCGCCAGCACTTGCAGGCGTTGTTGCACATAAGCGCCGACGTTTTGCGCGTTTTGCAGCAGCTGCTGCTGTTCAATCACATCCAGCACGGCCATGCCGACCGCTGCCGCGACCGGCGAGCCGCCAAAGGTGTTGAAGTACATGGCATGGCGGCCGAACGACTCGACCAGCGCCTTGTGGGTGATCAACCCGGCCAGCGGATAACCGTTACCCATCGGTTTGCCGAGGGTGACGATGTCCGGCACCACGCCATGGGCCTGGTGGCCCCACAGGTGATCGCCGGTACGACCGAAACCGGACTGCACTTCGTCGGCAATGAACAAACCACCAGCGGCGCGGATCAACGCCGCGGCTTTGTTGACGAAACTGGTCGGTACCCGTGGCAGGCCTTCGTTGGCGAACAGGGTGTCGATCAGCAACGCGGCGGGGCGAATGCCCTGGGCCTGCATCGACGCAATGGCCGCCGCGATATTCGCGGCATATTCCTCGGCCAGTTGCGCTTCCGTGGTGCCGGCCGGTGCGTGGTACAGGCATGGAATCGGCACCGCGCGAGCATGGGCGGCAAACGGTTCCGGCGAGGGCAGGGCAGTGGTGACTTCGGCCAGCGACGCCGAGTTGCCGTGGTAGTTGTAGTCGCTGACGATGATCCCGGTGCCGCCACTGGCGAACCGCGCCAGGCGCAGCGCCAGTTCGTTGGCTTCGCTGCCGGTGCAAGTGAACATCGCGGTGTCCAGCGGCGCTGCGAACGTCGCGGTCAAGCGCTCGGCATAGCGCACCACTTGCTCATCCAGGTAGCGAGTGTGGATGTTCAACGTGGTGGCCTGGCGGTGCATGGCCTCGGTCACGTGGGGGTTGCAGTGACCGACGCAGGGCACGTTGTTGTAGACGTCGAGGTAGCGGCGGCCGTCGACGTCGAACAGCCAGACGCCTTCGCCGCGCACCAGGTGCAGAGGTTTATCGTAGAACAGTGGCGAAGCGCTGCCGAGCACGCGATGGCGGCGTTGCAGGAGAGTGTCTTCAGGCATGGTCTGGAACCTCGATGGAGGTGGTGCGACGGTTGCGCAGCAGGTAGTTGAAGATGCACAGGGTGAAGGTCACCGCGAGGGCGATCAGCATCAGCATGTCGAGCTGGAAGCAGGCGGCGATCACCACCAGCGTCAAAGCCAGGCCTAGCCAGGCAACCAGTTTGCCGCCGACCAGGGTGAATGGCCGTGGCAGCGCCGGTTGGTTGCGTTTGATGTGCAGGTACGCGCCGAAGATGAACAGGTAGCAAACGTTGAGCAGCAGCACGACTGCGAGCATCACAGTGGCCGGGTCGACTTCTGACAGCGGCAGGCCGATCACGCCGATCAGCAACAGCGCCGGGTAGGGCGTGCCGCGCTTGCCAGTCTTGCCCAGCCATTGCGGGAACAAGCCATCGCGGGCCATGGCAAACAGCTGGCGGGAAGCGGCGTAGACCAGCGAGAAGAAGGTCGCGATCAGGCCGAACACCGCGCCGCAGCCAATCACCTTGGCCAGCCACGAACCTTCACCGAAGGCACTGTTGCTGGACATCGCGGCGTACAGCGGATCACCCGCTGAACCGACCAGTTCAACACCCCCCGCGCCCGGTGCGCAGACCAGTACCACCAGTGCGGTCACCAGCAACGTGCCGATGGCCGCCAGAATGCCGCGTGGCATGGTGCGGCCGGGGTTGTGTGCTTCCTCGGCTGCCGAACCGGTTTGTTCGACGGTGATGAACAGCCAGATGGCGAACGGCACACAAGCGAAGATGCCGCCGAGGCTGACCGGTGTGGCGACGTTGGCGGGCAATGTCAGCAAATGGGTCAATTCGACATGGGGCGCCATGGCTACGCCAAACGTGAGCAGTGCAACGACCGCAATCACGCCGGCAATAAAGGTCAGGCCCATGGCCTCGCCGACGCCGCGCATGTGGATGCCGATGATCACCGCGAACAGGGCGATCTTCACCGGCCAGCCGCCGAGGCCGAAAATCGACTCGGTGTAGGCGCAGATGAAAGTTGCCGCCGCGCCAGTGCCGATGGTCAGGGCCAGCGCGCACGCCACGCCGACCAGATAACCCACGAACGGCCCGAAGGCTCTTTGCGCATAGACGAAGACGCCGCCAGCGCTGGGCAGTGCGGTGGACAGTTCCGCCACGCACAACGCCAGCCCGCCGCAGAGCAGGGCCATCAACAGCGTGGCGATCAGCATATTCAGCCAGCCACCGGCCATCAGCCCGAAGTTCCAACCGGAAAACTGCCCGGCCACCACCAACGCAATTCCGAGGCCGGCGATCTTTGGCCAGCCCAGCGCACTTTTCTTAAGCACAGAAGTCTCCCGCGACCCGAAGGTCGATTTATTGTTTTAGTGAGAAATGGAGGGGTTTGAGCGTTATCTGGCAAGGCAACCCAGAAGCAGGTAGGCCCTGAGGTCGGCTTCGATACTACGCCCGAGGTGCGCAGCGGCATGTTTGCGCGCATGCCATGTGGTTGGTTGTGGGTGCCAGATTTTAGGTGACGTACACGGATTTTGTGTGCACTGCAGATCCTCGTAGGAGCCGGCTTGCTGGCGAATGCGTCGGGTCAGCCACCCGAAGTGTTGAATGACACACTGCTATCGCCGGCAAGCCAGCTCCTACAAGGGATTTTTGGCGTACATGGATTTTGTGTGCACTGCAGATCCTCGTAGGAGCCGGCTTGCTGGCGATGGCGTCGGGTCAGTCGCCCGAGGTGTTGAATGACGCACTGCTATCGCCGGCAAGCCAGCTCCTACAAGGGATTTTTGGCGTACATGGATTTTGTGTGCACTGCATATCCTCGTAGGAGCCGGCTTGCTGGCGATGGCGTCGGGTCAGTCGCCCGAGGTGTTGAATGACGCACTGCTATCGCTGGCAAGCCAGCTCCTACAAGGGATTTTTGGCGTACATGGATTTTGTGTGCACTGCATATCCTCGTAGGAGCCGGCTTGCTGGCGAAGGCGTCGGGTCAGTTACCCGAGGTGTTGGATGACACACCGCTTTCGCTGGCAAGCCAGCTCCTACAAGGGATTTTTGGCGTACACGGATTTTGTGTGCACTGCAGATCCTCGTAGGAGCCGGCTTGCTGGCGAAGGCGTCGGGTCAGTTACCCGAGGTGTTGGATGACACACCGCTTTCGCTGGCAAGCCAGCTCCTACAAGGGATTTTTGGCGTACATGGATTTTGTGTGCGCTGCAGATCCTCGTAGGAGCCGGCTTGCTGGCTGGCGTCGGGTCAGTTACCCGAGGTGTTGGATGACACACCGCTTTCGCTGGCAAGCCAGCTCCTACAAGGGATTTTTGGCGTACACGGATTTTGTGTGCACTGCAGATCCTCGTAGGAGCCGGCTTGCTGGCGAAGGCGTCGGGTCAGTTACCCGAGGTGTTGGATGACACACCGCTTTCGCTGGCAAGCCAGCTCCTACAAGGGATTTTTGGCGTACATGGATTTTGTGTGCACTGCAGATCCTCGTAGGAGCCGGCTTGCTGGCGAAGGCGTCGGGTCAGTCGCCCGAGGTGTTGAATGACGCACTGCTATCGCCGGCAAGCCAGCTCCTACAAGGGATTTTTGGCGTACATAGATTTTGTGTGCGCTGCAGATCCTCGTAGGAGCCGGCTTGCTGGCGAAGGCGTCGGGTCAGTTACCCGAGGTGTTGGATGACACACCGCTATCGCTGGCAAGCCAGCTCCTACAAGGGATTTTTGGCGTACATGGATTTTGTGTGCACTGCAGATCCTCGTAGGAGCTGGCTTGCTGGCGATGGCGTCGGGTCAGGCAACGCTAATCTCAGATCCGAAAACTCCCCACCAACTGATTCAACCGTCCAGCCTGTTGCTCCAGCTCGGTACAAGCACGCAATGTCGCTTGCAGGTTCTCCACCCCTTGCTGGTTCAGGGTGTTGATCTGGGTGATATCGATATTCAACGCCTCGACCACCGCGGTCTGTTCCTCGGTGGCCGTCGCGACAGACTGGTTGACGTTGTCGATCTGGCCGATGCGTTGGGTCACGCTGCCCAGGCGGGTGCCGGCGAGGTTGGCGATGGTGACGCTTTCTTCGCTGTGCTGCTGGCTTTCGGTCATGGTGGTGACTGAATCCCGTGCGCCCACTTGCAGCTCCTCGATCATCTGCTGGATCTCCAGCGCCGAGGTCTGGGTGCGGCCGGCCAGGCTGCGCACTTCGTCTGCGACCACGGCAAACCCACGGCCCGCTTCACCGGCTCGCGCCGCTTCAATCGCGGCATTGAGCGCCAGCAAATTGGTCTGCTGCGAGATGCCCTTGATCACCTCAAGGATCTGCCCGATGTTCACGGTCTTGTCGTTGAGCACTTCGATGTTGGCGCACGACGCACTGATCTTGCCCGACAGCTCGCTCATTACCTCAATCGTGCGCTGCACGACCTGACGACCATCCTCGGCTTGTTGCCGTGCGGACGACGCCTGCTGCGAAGCATCGGACGCGTTATGGGCAATCTCCTGGGCGGCGGCGCCCAATTGGTTGATGGCCGCAGCCACGCTGTGGGTACGGGTGGATTGATCGTCGAAATTGCTCAGCGACGAGTTCGACGCCACCAACACACGGCGGGCGCCTTCATTGACGCCTACAGCCGCTGAAGCGACTTCGCGCATCGAGTGGTGAATGCGTTCGACAAAGCGATTGAAGGCTGTGGCCAGCTGACCGATTTCATCCCGCGATTGCACTTGCAGGCGCCGGGTCAAATCGCCTTCGCCGAGGGAAATATCTTCCATGACCTTGGTCAGCATCTGCAGCGGCCGGGTAATGCGCAGCGCCGTGTACCAGATCAACAGCAGACCGAGCAGGGCCGAGCCACCACCGAGCAGCAGTTCCAGCGCGGTGCTTTGCACGCCCTGGGCGTCGAGTTCTTTTTGCAAGGTGGTGACCGGTGCCAGCAACACACTCTGCGGCACACCCACCAAAACGCCCCACGGTGCGGCCCCGGCAATCGGCGCCAGCGGTTCGAGGACTTTAATGTGCTGCGCATCGACAAACACCTTGGCCTGCCCTTGGCGCAGGCTGTCCATGACCTCGGCATTGTCCATCGGCTGACCGAGGCGAGCGACGTCCTGGCTATCGGCGGAAATCACCCCGTGCGGGCTGACGATGCTGATCTGACCGTTGCCATCAAACAGGTCGCGGGCGCTGGCTTCGCTGTTCTGTTGCAGGGCGGCGAGGTTGATGTCGAGCCCGACCACGGCGATGACGTTGCCGTTTTCCAGCAGCGGGAACGCCACGCTGGTCACCAGTTTGCGGCTGCCCGAGGCTTCATCGAAATACGGCTCCAGCACACAGGCCTGGCGGGTGTCGCGGGCGCAGGTGTAGAAGGCGTTGTACGGTGCGCCGCTCGGCCCCGGCTCGGTGTTGGCGAGCAGGCCTTCGTCGCCGATGACCGCTTGCAGTTCGCCGGGTTTGCTTTGCACCCAATACAGGGCGAAGCGACCGGTTTCGTTGCTGCCCAACGCGGCTTGATTGACGAAACCGGCGTCGGCGCCGTCCAGTCCATCGGGTTCGAAAATGACATAAAGCCCGAGCAGGTCGGGCTTGTCGATGAGTGCCTGATGAAGCTGGGTGCTCAGCTCCTGGCGCAATTGTTGACGGGTCAGACTGCCCTGGTGTTGCAGTTGTCGCAGGTACAGCAAATAGCGCGATAAGCCCTGGCCGTATTCGTGGGTCTGCATGAAGGTGCGCTGCACTTGCATGGCCTGGACCGTGCCGAGGGCCTGCATGTGTTCCTTGGCAGCGCTGGCGAGCATGTCGCTGCTGGCCTCGGCCACTTGCTGGCTGCTTTTGTGGGTTTGATACAGCGACAACCCCATCAGCAAGCCCACGACCAACAGCAGGCAGAGTCCGGCGAGCAGGGCGATCTTGCTCTGGATCGTCAGGAAGGTTTTGTGCATGGAAATACCTTTTTCCACGTGGGCAATGGCGTGGCCACTGCCCACGGCCGAGATTAGAAACCGGTAGCGAACACCACCTGGGCGTAGACGTTCTGGTCGTTGTTACCCAGTTGGGTCCCACCGTTTTCAGCGCTCTTGTCCGCTTGGTAGATACCCACCAGCGGCATCACGGTCAGGTGGTCGTTGACGTGCCATTCGGCGTACAGGTCGACTTCGTGGCCATCGGTGTTGCCGAGGTTGCGGTCGATGGTGTCGAAGTTGAAGTACATCGCGCCAACGCTCAGGTTTTCCAGCGGTGCGACTTTCAACGTGACGTTCTGGATGCGCGAGTTGCTGTTGAACGGTCCGGCATAGTTACCCGCCACTTCACCCTGGAACCAGGTGCCGTAGCCACGGCTGAAACCGTAGAACAAGGTGTCATAGCCTTCCGAGAAACGGCTGTAGCGGTAGCTGGCGCTCGGTGTCCAGACTGCGTCGGAGAAGGTCCAGCCCGCTTCCAGGTACCAGGCGTCTTCGGTGGCGGTGTGAGGTTTGTCCTGCTTGGCGTATTCACCAGACAAGAACAGGTCCTTCACCCCGGCGTTGCCCGCCGCACGCAGGCTGTAGGTCTTCATGCCGTCGCGTTCGAGCTGGATTGGCGAGGCGTATTGTTCATCGACATCGGTGGTGTCGACGTAGGTCAGGCCAACGGTGCCGGCCTCGGCCACGTGCTCCAGGGTGCCGACGTACATTTCGGTCATGGCCTGGCCACGGTTGTTGGACTTGAGCCACATCAGGTCACTGCGCCAGCCTTCCTTGCCGCCGATACGCAGCATAGCCGTTTCGTCGAACGCCTTGCGCGCCGCCAGGTAGTAGGCGCCGCCACGGTTGAATTCGCCGTCGGCCAGGCCGTTACCCAGGTTCAGTGCGTCGCCATCGATCAGGAAGCCGTCGCCGACCACAATGTTCTGGCGGCCGAAGGACACATCGATGCCGTCACTGCCCAATGCGCCGAACAGATCCGCCGAGCGCCAGCCGAGGTAAGCGTCTTCGAACTTGGTGGTGCGTTCCGAGCCATCGGTGAAGCCGGCGGCATCGCCGTCGCCCCAGGTGCCGGAACTGAGCATGTTCGCCGCGCCGTACGCGGTACCCACACCGCCCAGGCCTTGATCGAAGCTCAAGCCGTATTTGATGTAGCCCTCGCGCCACGACGATGAACCTTCGCTGAGGCGACCGGACAGGGCGTAGTTTTCCTGGCTGTGGAAAATGCCGAACACGGCTTCGAGGGTAGCGTTCAGGTGGCTGTCGTCATCGGCATAGAGTTCATACGCGCCGGCATTGCCGGCACTGATCATCAGCGCGAGCGTCGAGAGACGAAGCAAGGGGGACTTGAGCATGGTGTGGCATCCGTTCTTGTTCTTGAGCGCAGGTTTGCGGTCTGTCCGGATACTACGGCGCGACTTTTATTTGGCCTTTTCCCTGTTTGCCAATTAGTTGGTTGTGCATGCCAGATTGCATGGCGCGTTGCCATGTCGTCAGGTTTTGGTGCGCCGTTTGGGGCGTTGCGCGGTTATCGCGCACGCTTTTGTCTGGAGGCCTTGAAGTTTGCGGGCGGAGCAGGGCGGGAACGAAACGTGCAGGGCGCCTCGCAGCGAATAATGCGATGGATGAGGCTGTGATGAGCAATGCACAACAGGTCGAGCGCTTTGATCAGTGGCTCGACAAGGTCAACCAGGTTTGCGGGTGTTTCAGTGCCAATCTGTTGGGCCCGCAGTTCGCGGGTTCGATCGATGAGTACCGCAGCGGTGAACTGAAGATGAGTTTCGTCGACGTGTCCCAGGCTCAATTATTCCGCACTCAGCACGAGATCGATCAGGGCGAGGGCGCGCATTATTACGCAGCGTTCCAACTTGCCGGCGAAGCGGTCATGGAGCAGCAGGGCAGTTGCATCACTCTGATGCCGGGGGATATCACACTGATCGATTCGACCCGTCCGAGCAACTTCGTCTACCGCAACAACGCCCGCCAACTGTCATTGATCCTGCCGCGCGAGCGGGTGGAGCAGCAGTTGCGCTTTACCACGGTGAAACCGGCGCAGCGCATACCGGCCTCGGCCCCGATGGCCGGGCTCGCCAAGCGCCTGATCCTCAGCTCAACGGAACAGCGCCTTAGCCATGCCGAAAGCGAAGCGACGCTGGACGCCGTGATCAGCCTGCTGCGTCCGGCAATGGGCGCGAGCAACGTGGACGATTCTCCCCAGGCACGCACCTTCCGCAAGGCGTTACGCTTTATTGATGAGCATATCGGTGACGAAGCACTGTGCCCGGAATGGCTGGCGACGCAGGTTGGCGTCTCCGTGCGCGGTTTGTATCGGCTGTTTTCCCGACACGGCCTGGTGGTCGCGCAATACGTGAAAAACCGCCGTCTCGACCTCTGTGCCGAACAACTGCGCCATGCCCGGGGCGAGGGCAAGCTGTGTGCGCTGGGCTATGAGTGGGGCTTCAACGATTCGAGCTATTTCTCCACGGCGTTCAAGGCGCGGTTTGGCGTTTCGCCGGGTGAGTATCGCAAGCGGTATGCGAGCTGACTTATCCGGTCAGGCTTTTTCAAAGCAATGGCAAAAAAAGATGAAAGAGCACAAAAAATAAATTCTCTGAAAAATCGGACGTTTCCTGCTTCGTCCTACAGATGGATGACGGTCAGCATCGTTCGCTGTGTTTCAGTGGGTAGTCAACTTTGACACCTGTTTTCAATGTCTTGAAAAAAACCATCGCTGATGCTGTTTTAAGTTTGTGTTGTTGGGCGAAATGTCTTTCCTGAAATCTTGTGGGAGGTGTCTTTTGTTGTTGAGTGAAAGTGCCTACGCGCAAAAAAATATTCTCTTGCATACTTCTTCTGAAGTTATTAGATGTAGGCGTGTCACTTGATTCGAGTGGTGCTTCCTCTAATCGGCGAGTACTCAATAATGAAATGCGAATATTTTCGAAGTGTTCCTTGTTTTGACGATGAGCTTGAACATGGCTCATTACTGTGCATAGCCGCACTCTCAAAAGCGCAAAGCGAAATTGCAGATCGGGGAGGGGGCGGCCTGGATGCTCTACCCGACCCTGCAAAGGGACTTCCTAATGTTAAATATGCCTGGCTACGAAATACTTGATTTTGATTCTGGTAGTTCAGAAACTTCTAAGGGTGGCAGGTCGATAAATCGGTCGCCTCCATTGCTAAGAGCACTGGCCAAGTTGAATCGCTATAAAAATATGCCGGTGGATGAACTTGATGAGGTGTTGTCAGAACATGGCTTAAAGCCAGAAGCGGACTACGACATTCTGGAACTAAAATACTGAGGACAACCGCTGCCTTGCGCTAGGTCCATTAAAGGTCACCGTCCGGCAGGGCGGCCGCAATCTGGCACAACCGCCAACACAACTGGCACGCAGGGCAAAACCTGCGTGGCGTCGACCACCGACAATCCTTACCAACCTGCCGAAGCACCGTTGCCTCGGCATTTTTAGTGTTGGCGCTCGTCTGCTGGCGGGTGCGTGGATTTTCAAGGTCGTTTCCTATGTTCACCTCGTTGCGTTTGTCTTTGGTTGGTTTGCTGTCCTTCACTCTGGCCCAAGCGGTCGTTGCTGCCGAGTGTGTGCCGGACACGCGCCGTGGCGCTGAAGTGTTCGCTAATGAATGCGGCGTCTGCCACGCGGTGGCCAAGGGCACGATGGGCATGATGGGGCCGAACCTGTCGGGTGTTTACGGGCGCAAGTCGGGTTCGCTGGAGGGTTTCAGCTACTCACAGGCCATGCGTGACAAAGACGTCAGCTGGCAGGCCGAGAACATTGCGCAACTGATCACCCAACCCCAGGCCTTCGTGCCCGGCACTTACATGCCGTACATGGGCCTGGCGTCCGCCGACGATCGCCAGGCGGTCGTGTGCTTCCTCAAAGAACAACACTGATCAGCCGGATTACCGACTGACAACCAACCACCCCCTGTAGGCGCTGGCTTGCACCGTCCGTCAAGACGCTTTCGCCGGCAAGCCGGCTCCTACATTTGAACGAAAGGTGATTCATGAGCAACGTTGAAATTCTGCCGCAGGTTGCTGCATTCCTCGAACGCGAGCATGGCTGCTTCATCGACGGGCAGTGGGTACTTGCCGAAGGCGACCGTATCGCCGTGGTCAACCCGGCCACCGGGAAAACCCTGTGCGAAACCCTCGACGCACCGCTGGAGATTGTCGAGCGTGCCGTGCAGTCGTCGCACAAGGCGTTCAAATCCGGTGTGTGGTCGAGCCTGCGTCCGGCAGATCGTGAGCGCATCCTGCTGAACTTCACCCGTCTGGTCGAAGAGCACGCCGAAGAACTGGCCCAGCTGGAAACCCTGAGCCAGGGCAAGTCGATCAACATGGCCCGTGCGCTGGACCTGAACGCCACCGTGGAATTCATGCGCTACATGTCCGGTTGGGCGACCAAGATCGAAGGCCAGACCTTCGACGTGTCGATCCCGCTGCCACCGGGTGCCAAGTTCACCGCGTTCACCAAGCGTGAGCCAGTGGGTGTGGTGGTCGGCATTGTGCCGTGGAACTTCCCGTTGCTGATTGCGGCCTGGAAACTGATGCCGGCACTGGCCACCGGTTGCACCGTGATCATCAAACCCGCAATGGAAACCCCGCTGACCGCGATGCGCCTGGCCGAACTGGCCCTGGAAGCCGGCATTCCGACAGGCGTGTTCAACGTCGTCACCGGTGGCGGTGCTTCGGTCGGTGGTGTGCTGACTGCGCACCCGCTGGTGAGCAAAGTGTCGTTCACCGGTTCCACCGCCGTGGGCAAAAGCGTTGGCGTGGCGTGCATGGCGAACATGACGCGCTTCTCCCTGGAACTGGGCGGCAAGAACCCGATGATCGTGCTCGCCGATGCCGACATCGAAAAAGCCGTCCAAGGCGCGATCCTTGGCGGTCTGCTGAACAACGGCCAGGTGTGCGCGGCGGCCTCGCGTTTCTACGTGCACCGCTCGATCCACGACCAATTCGTTGAAGCCTTGGCGGCGGCTGTTTCGTCGATGCCGATCGGCGACGGCATGAACTGCGAAGCCGCGATCAACCCGTTGGTGTCGCGCAAGCAACAACAAAGCGTGCTCAAGCACATCGAACTGGCCCGCCAGGAAGGTGCGCGCGTGGTCACCGGTGGCGAATTGCTGGAAGGCGATGGCTTCTTTGTGCAGCCGACCATTCTGGCCGACATCGACCACAGCATGGCCGTGGCCCGCGAAGAAGTGTTCGGTCCGGTGCTGGGCGTGATGCCTTTCGACGACGAAGATGCCGTCATCGCCCTGGCCAACGATAACCGCTACGGTCTGGCCGCCAGCCTGTGGACCAACGACCTGGGCAAAGCCATGAACCTGGTGCCGCGCATCGAAGCCGGTACGGTCTGGGTCAACGCCCACGTACTGCTCGACCCGGCCATGCCATTCGGCGGCGTCAAGCAATCGGGCATGGGCCGCGAGTTCGGTCGTGCGGTGATCGAGGCTTACACCGAGCTGAAGTCGGTGTGTATCGCCCATTGATAAACCTGTAGGCGCTGTCGAGTGCAACGAGGCGGCGATCTTTTAACATCAAGGTCAAAAGATCGCAGCCTTCGGCAGCTCCTACCGGATGTGCGTCACGCCGCTGGCGGTTTCGCCAGTTCGATCCCGGCGGCGCCCAGCCGCTTGAGAATTTCAAACAGCAGCTCGCTCTTGATCGCACCGACCATGCGCGGGCTGGCGACGTAACCGGTGATGGTCAACGTGATGCCTTCAGGCTTGAGCTGGCTGAAGCGCACGAACGCCGCCGGTTTTTCCAGGATGGATTCGTGTTCGGTGTAGGTGTCCAGCAGCAGGCTGCGCACTTGCTCCGGGTCGATGCCCAGCGGGAACATCAATTCCAGTGTCGCCACACCTTGGGCGCTGCCGCCCAGCGTGACGTTGCGCAAGTTCTGCGAAATCAGCTGCGAGTTGGGCACGATCACGATCGAGCGGTCGGCGAGCTGGATTTCCGTGGCGCGTACGTTGATTCGGCGGATGTCGCCCTCGACGCCGCTGATGCTGATCAGGTCGCCGACTTTGACCGGGCGCTCGGTCAACAGGATCAGGCCGGAGATGAAGTTCTTGACGATCTCTTGCAGGCCGAAGCCGATGCCCACCGACAAGGCACTGACGATCCACGCCAGGTTGGTCCACTTGATCCCCAGCGACGACAGCGTCAGCAGCACCACGGAGGCATAGCCGAGGTTGGCGAACAGCGTGCTCAGTGACGCGCACATGCCGGGGTCCATTTCGGTTTTCGGCAGGAACTCGTTGTCGAGCCAGCGGCGTAACGAGCGAATCAGGTAGATGCCGATGACCAGGGCGAGAAAGGCATGCAGCAGGTTGTCCGGGACGATGTTGAGCTTGCGCAGCCCTTCACCGCCGAGGATGGAAAAAGTGTTGGTCACCAGTTGGCTGAGTGTCGTACCGACACCGCCGACAAACAGCGCAATGATCGCAATCAGCATCAACGCGGCGCGGCCGACGCCGGACAGCACGGTGCAGATTTGCTCCAGGCGTGGATTGCCGATGCCCAGAAGTTGTTTGATGGCTTTGCCCGTGGGCTGTTTGGGGGAAAAAACGTATTCGCAGGTGTCCGTGAACACCTGGGTGAGCATGTAGAAACCGGCTGAAATGATGTAGATCCACACCAATTCGTAGGTGATGAACCTGGCCATTGTCACGTAGCCAATCAACAGGGCGAACAGGGAAACCACCACGGAAATGCCAGCAAAGGCGTAAATCAGCCCGGCGAACGTCGTGAAAGCTTCCGGCGCCTCACCGGCCGCTGCGAGCGTTCGGCGGATCTTGCTGACGTGCAGCAGCAGGGAACCGATCACCAGTGTTACCACCAATGCCACGATGCCCCGGCCAAACAGCACGATCTCGGAACTCATGCCGGTGACATTGCCCATCTGCACCAGCGTCACCATCACCAGCAACAGGGCGGCCAGTATTTGGGGGTAGGGCTCGATCTCCAGTGCCACGGAATCGGCAATGGCGGGCAGGCGCCAAGTGGGATGTTGCGTCGACAGCAGGGCACGGCTCAAACCGGTGATCAGCACACAGGTATAGGCCAGTTTTTCCAGGTATTCGGCCAGATCGGCAATCAGCGGGGTGAAAGGCAACTGGCGGGTGCCGGCAAAATGCACCAGTTCCAGGGCTAACCCCGCGGTCAACAGGGTAGCTATGACGGAAGCCAGGGCCAGAGAGCTGCGGCGCAATCGGCCTTCCGGCATGCGATGAATGCACAACCAGGTCAGCGCCCGATCGGCGAGTCTGCGCCCCACGGTCCATATGACCAGCGCCAGCAGGAGCAGGCCGGCCGTGATCAAGCGCTGGCCGGGTTGCCAGGCCGCCTCGTGCGTGGTCTTGAGTTGCTGGATGAGGGCGATGAACCGCTGGCGGTCGTCCTGCGGCAGATCAAACAAGGGTGACCAGAACCGTGGACTCAGAATGCTGCTGGTCTGTTGGGTCACCTCAGTTTCCAGCAGACTGCGGCGGAACCCGGCAATCTGGGTGATGAGTTCGCTGGCACTTAGTTTCAGCGCCGCCAGGGTTTTGAGCTGACCATCGACCTTATTCTTTTGTTCGCTCAGCGCCGCTCTTTGGGACGCCATGGCGGATGTCACCAGCCCACCTTCGTCGGTCGCCACCGGACCCAGCACATTGAGTTGGGCTTGCAGTTGCGCCTGTTCGGGCAGCAGCGCTGTCGTCAGGCGATCCAATTCCTGAATCAACGCCTGCACCACATTTTGCGAGCCTTCAAGCTGGGTGTAGTTGGCGGCCTTGGAAACCTGCTGCTTGAGATTGTCGAGCTGGTTTTGCAGTGTCAGCAGTTCGCTGTCGGAAAGGCTGATGGAGGGCGGGGTCAAACGGTCGGCAGGTGCGTCGAGCAGGGGCGTCGCCAACAGCATTGGGCTGCTCAGCCCGAAAACCACGAACACGACGAACATCAGCGATTTCAACGCATTGCACATAGGCTAGCTCGATGGGTGTGGGCCACTAAACCTATGAGGTTAGGTCAAGACACGCACGGTCGAGGTTTTTTTGGCTGAAGGAGCTTCGAGCGATGAAGCGCAAGATGGTCAGTCAGCATTGTGCGCACTCGTCTCAAAAGAATGTATCCGGCTGTGACCCGTGCTGGGCAGAGCAGGCAGTCACTGGCGCCATGACCTACGCTTGTCCGCAGGCCCATGTTCAAAAGCGCCGCAGAGGCTTGCGCTCGATGGACAAACGGCACCTATAAAAACAATTCATTCGGGAGAACAACCCATGTCCGTTTTATTTCGTCGATTCAGTCAGTTAGTGGCCGTCGGCGTCACCACTGCCGTACTCATCACGCCAGCCCTGGCGCTCGATACGGTCAAGTTCATGGCCCCGGGCTCGGTCGGCGGCGGTTATGACCAGACCGCCCGGGTGTTGGGCAAGGCGTTGGTTGAAGCCAACGTCGCGAAATCCGTGACCTTCGAAAACAAGGGCGGCGCCGGCGGGACATTGGGCCTGGCGCAGTTTGCCAACAGCACCAAGGGCGACCCGAATGCGCTGCTGGTGGTGGGCGCGATCATGGTTGCGGGCATCGAACAGAACAAACCGCCCATCACCTTGAAGGACGTGACGCCGATTGCCCGGTTGTTCACCGAGTACAACGTGATCGCGGTGCGCAAGGAATCGGAATTCAAGACCCTCGACGACTTGATCAAGGCCTTCAAGGAAAAACCGACGAGCATTACCTGGGGCGGTGGCTCCAAGGGCTCGATTGACCACATCGGCATCGCCGAGCTGGCGGGCAAACTGGAGGTCCCGGTCAACAAGGTCAACTACGTGGCGTTCGGCGGGGGCGGTGAAGTGGTTGCCCAGGCGTTGGGCGGCCAACTCAAAGTGATCACTGGCGGCTATGCCGAGTTGGGCCAATACATCAAGGCCGGACAATTCCGCGTGCTGGCCATCGGCGCGCCGGAACGGGTGCCCGGGATTGATGCACCGACGCTCAAGGAAAGCGGTTACGACGTGATCATCGGCAACTGGCGCGGTGTCTACGGTGCGGCGGGTCTCACGCCCGAGCAGCGTAAAGAAGTCACCGATGCGGTGGTGGCGGCCAGCAAGGCCAAAGTCTGGCAGGACAACCTCCAGACCAACGCGTGGACGCCGAGCGTGCTGATCGGTGATGACTTCGGCAAGTTCGTCGAAGAAGAGCACGTGCGGTTGCGCGCCATGCTGGTCAAGGTCGGGCTGCTTTGAAATGGCCGGAATGCGCAGCGTCGTACCAGCACAGTTGGCGATCGGCATCGGCCTGATCGCCATCAGCATCGTGCTCGCAGTGGGCGCGTTTCGCTTTCCGCCGGAAATGGGCTTCGTCATCCTCCCGGCCTACGTCTATCCCTATGCGGTGGCGGGTTTTCTCGGCGGGGTCGGCGTGTTGCTGGGTTATCAGGCGGTGACCGGTGGATTCCGCGAGTTGGACAACACCGAAACCGCGACGGTACCGGGCGGGAAAACCGGTGCCGCCTGGGTGACGGCGGGACTTGTCGGCGTGGCAGTGCTGATCAATTTCATCGGCTTCGTATTGTCCGCCGGGTTGCTGTTTGTCTGTGCAGCACGGGGTTTTGGCAGCCGTCACCCGTTGCGGGACCTGGCCATCGGCATCGCCTTGACGCTGCCGATCTACTGGCTGTTCAACGCCGGGCTCGGCGTGTCCCTGCCGCCGCTGATCAACGCCTGGATCTGAACGGAGGCTTACACCGTGGACATTCTTGCAAGCCTGGCGATGGGGTTTTCGGCGGCGCTGACGCCGATCAATCTGATGTGGGGCTTCATCGGCTGTCTGCTCGGCACGGCCATTGGCGTGTTACCCGGTATCGGCCCGGCACTGACGGTGGCGTTGTTGCTGCCGATCACCGCCAAGGTTGACCCCACCGGCGCCTTGATCATGTTTGCCGGTATCTATTACGGCGCGCAGTTCGGGGGCTCGACTACTTCGATTCTGCTCAACACGCCCGGCGAATCGTCGTCCATGGTCACGGCGCTGGAAGGCAACCTGATGGCCCGCAACGGGCGCGCCGGCCCCGCGTTGGCCACGGCTGCAATTGGCTCGTTTGTGGCCGGCACCATCGCGACGATTTTACTGACGCTGTTCGCACCGGTCGTGGCCAAGTTGGCGCTGAACTTTGGCCCGACGGAGTATTTCGCGATTCTGGTGTTGTCGTTCACCACCGTGTCGGCGGTGCTCGGCGCCTCCATGCTGCGCGGCTTCGCCTCGCTGGGTATCGGGCTGACCATCGGCCTGATCGGGTTGGACTCGACCTCGGGCATTGCCCGCTACACCCTCGGGGTTCCCGAACTGGTCGACGGCATCGAAGTGGTGCTGGTGGCGGTGGGTTTGTTTGCCGTCGGCGAGGCGTTGTACAACCTGCTTTATCAGACGGAGTCAAATGAAGGCCGGCACCGCCTGACCTCGTTATGGATGACCCGCGCTGACTGGAAACGCTCGGTGCCGGCATGGCTGCGGGGCACGCTGATCGGTTTTCCGTTCGGTTCGATTCCGGCCGGTGGCGCGGAGATTCCGACGTTTCTGTCGTACTCCACCGAACGCAAACTCAGCAAGTATCCCAAGGAGTTTTCCGCCAACAAAGGCGAGGGCGCCATCGAAGGCGTCGCCGGCCCGGAAGCGGCGAACAACGCCAGCGCGACGGGATCGTTGGTGCCGTTGCTGACCCTGGGCATTCCGACGTCTGCCACGGCGGCGATCCTGTTGGCGGCGTTCCAGAACTACAACCTGCAACCGGGGCCGATGCTGTTCGAAACGTCTGCCGATCTGGTCTGGACCCTGGTGGCCTCGCTGTACATCGGCAACCTCATCCTGCTGGTGCTGAACCTGCCGTTGGTGGGGCTGTGGGTCAAGTTGCTGCAAATCCCCCGGCCGTACCTCAATGCCGGGATTCTGGTATTCGCCACCATCGGCGTGTACGGCATGCGCCACTCTTCCTTCGATTTGTTGCTGATGCTGGGGATTGGCTGGGGTGGGGTGCTGATGCGCCGTTTCGACTTCCCGGTTGCGCCAGTGATCGTCGGCATGCTGCTCGGGCCAATGGCCGAGAAGCAACTGCGTAACGCGTTGTCGATCAGCGAGGGCGACTGGACGATATTCCTGACGCAACCGATCTCGGCGTTTTTCCTGGGGCTGACGTTGCTGGTGCTACTGGTGCCCTATGTATTGCATAAGCGGGGAATCAAGTTGCATGAGGATGATTGAACCGGCAGATGCCTGTAGGAGCGAGTTTACTCGCGATGGACTAACAGCCGGCAAATCCGCTGAATGACACACCGCCATCGCGAGCAAGCTTGCTCCTACAGGGGCATGCGGTCGAATGCCATCATCACCACAGGGTCATCGATTCGCCGGCCAGGGTCATGTCGGTCATCGCCACCCCCTCGCCACAGGTTGGCGTCGCCTTTTAGGCAGGGGTGAATCTACTCAGGCATCAGAACTTGAACGCCTGACGTCCCACCAACAGCCATTTGCCGTCCTGCTTCTGCCAGATCTGGAAGTTTTCGATTTCGGTCGGTACCACGTCGGTGCCTTTGATGGCTTGTGCGGAGAAGTGGTGGCGAACCAGCGCGACGTCACCCGAGAGCGTGATGGTCTGGTTCTGCATCTCCAGCGTCTTGAAGGCGCTTTTGCCGGATTCGATGTCGGCGATGAATGCCTTCTTGTCCTGGACCTTGCCGCTGGAGTGCCCATAAGTCAGGTTTTGCGCGGTCAGGGCGTTCAGTTCGGCAATGTCCTTGTGCAGCATGGCCTGGGTCAGATGGTCGACCGCTTGTGCCACGTCCTGGTCTGCGGCCGGTGTGGAGGCGGCGACGTAGCCACTGAACAGGCACAGAAAACCGATCAGC
The DNA here is from genome assembly GCF_900187435.1 of Pseudomonas sp. Irchel s3b5. NCBI lineage: Bacteria > Pseudomonadati > Pseudomonadota > Gammaproteobacteria > Pseudomonadales > Pseudomonadaceae > Pseudomonas > Pseudomonas sp. Irchel s3b5. The sequence continues at coordinate 269,863 of NZ_FYDY01000001.1, read as the reverse complement.
AGTGTTGTTTTTTTCATCTTCGTTTCCTTGTTTTTGTAGGGGGTTAGCAATGACTGAGTGCAAATTCGTCAGTCATCGTACAACCTAGCATGGAGTGAAGGAAAAAAGCCAACTGGCAACGCTGATTGCTCTCGCGATGGCAATAGCTCAAGCAACGCTGGATCAAGCCCCTAAAGATACTTGTCCGTCACCGCCCCCTCTGAAGCACTGGAAACAGTCTTCGCATACTTGGCCAACACCCCGCGTTTGTACTTCGACTCCGGCCGAACCCAGCGCGATTTGCGCTCGGCCAGTTCAGCGTCGGACACATCGACCGTGATCTGCCGGGTTTCGGCATCGATGGTGATCCTGTCGCCATTCTCCACCAGCGCAATCGGCCCGCCCTCAAAGGCCTCCGGGGTGATGTGCCCGACCACAAACCCGTGTGAACCGCCGGAAAAGCGCCCGTCGGTAATCAACGCCACTTCCTTGCCCAAGCCCTTGCCCATGACCGCCGAGGTCGGCGACAGCATCTCGCGCATGCCGGGCCCGCCCTTGGGCCCTTCGTAGCGAATCACGATGACTTCGCCGGGCTGCACTTCACCGTTGAGAATGCCCGCCAGCGCGCCTTCTTCACCGTGGTACACCCGAGCCGTGCCTTCGAAGCGCAGGCCTTCCTTGCCGGTGATCTTGGCCACGGCGCCGGTGGGCGAGAGGTTGCCGTGCAGCACCACCAGGTGCGAATCCTTTTTGATCGGCCGGTCGAAGGGCAGGATCACGTCCTGGCCTTCGGGGTAGTCGGCCACGTTTTCCAGGTTTTGCGCGAGGGTCTTGCCGGTGACGGTCAACACATCGCCATGCAACATCCCGGCGGCCAGCATGCGCTTCATCAACGGTTGAATGCCGCCGATGGCGACCAGTTCGCTCATCATGTATTTCCCGCTGGGGCGCAGGTCGGCGACCACCGGGGAAACCTTGCCCAACTCGACGAAATCATCCAGCGTCAACTCGACGTCCACCGCATTGGCCATGGCCAACAGGTGCAGCACGGCGTTGGTCGAGCCGGCGAGGGCGATGACCACGCGGATGGCATTCTCGAAGGCTTTGCGGGTCATGATGTCGCGTGGCTTGAGGTCCAGCTTGAGCAGTTCCATGACCTGTTGGCCGGCGCGAAAACTGTCCGAAGCCTTGTCGCCGCCGATGGCGTCCTGGGAACTGGAGCCGGGCAGGCTCATGCCCAGCGCCTCGATGGCCGACGCCATGGTGTTGGCGGTGTACATGCCGCCGCAGGAACCGGGGCCGGGGATCGCCACTTCCTCGATCTGCTTGACCTGGATTTCGCTGATGTCGCCACGCGCATGTTGGCCCACGGCTTCGAACACGGAAATGATGTCGGTGTGGCCGGCACCCGGTCGAATGGTGCCACCGTACACAAAGATCGAAGGACGGTTCAGCCGCGCCATGCCGATCAGGCAGCCCGGCATGTTCTTGTCGCAACCGCCGACGGTGACCAGCCCATCGAAGCCTTCGCAGCCGACCACCACTTCGATGGAGTCGGCAATCACCTCGCGGGACACCAGCGAATACTTCATGCCTTCGGTGCCGTTGGCGATACCGTCGGAAATGGTGATGGTGTTGAAAATCACCCCTTTTGCACCCGCCGCGTTCGCGCCTTTTTCCGCCTCGATCGCCAGTTTGTCGATGTGCATGTTGCAGGGCGTGACCATCGCCCAGGTCGAGGCAATGCCGATCTGCGGCTTCTTGAAGTCTTCATCGGTGAAGCCCACGGCGCGGAGCATGGCGCGTGCGGGGGCGGCTTCGATGCCGTCGATGACCTGGGAGGAATACTTGCGCAGATCGTCTTTGTCGCTCATGACAACTCCTCAAAGCTTCACCAGGGAAACCCGATGAGTATAGTCGCCCCTACGCGGCTACCCGCAGGCGTTCACCCATAGGAGCTGGCTTGCCAGCGATGGCGCCCGAACGATCGATGCAAGGCCCAAGACCGCCATCGCCGGCAAGCCGGCTCCTACAAGTCGGGAACAGACGCGCGGGTAAGCCCTGACGTGATATTCTTCGCGCCAACTTGGTTTGACCTATTCAGTTTGCATGTCCTTGAGGCGTGCCGACGGAATCACTGTCGCTCAAGCAGCTGAAGCCAATAAAGATAAAAAGTCAGTTCAGAAGGGACATATAAATTGGGGTCGATGCGGTTCGTCGGCCTTGTGTGCCCACCCTGTAATCCCGCTGTGCCTAACCCATGATCTGCCGTGAAACATGGGTCTGCGTGCGCGAGGATGGAAGGGCGGATGGCGTTTTATCATAGGTGCTACAGATGTTTAAGAAAGTAAACACAACCCTGCTGGGGCTGGCGTTGTCGCTGGGGGTGGCTTGCGCGCACGCGCAAGAGGCCAAGAAAGTCGACGTGCTGCTGATTGGCGGCGGCATCATGAGTGCGACCCTGGGTGTGTGGCTCAATGAGCTGGAACCCGGTACGTCGATGGAAATGATCGAGCGCCTTGACGGCGTCGCTCAGGAAAGCTCCAACGGCTGGAACAACGCCGGTACCGGTCACTCCGCGCTGGCTGAGCTGAACTACACGCCGGAAGATGAAAACGGCAAGGTCTCGATCCCGAAGGCCGTTGAAATCAACGAAGCGTTCCAGATCTCCCGTCAGTTCTGGGCCTGGCAGGTTCAGCAAGGCGTGCTGAAGAACCCGCGTTCGTTCATCAACTCGACACCGCACATGAGCTTCGTGTGGGGCGATGACAACATCAAGTTCCTGAAAAAGCGCTACGACGCGCTGCAAGCGAGCCCGCTGTTCGCCGGCATGCAGTACTCCGAAGACCCGGCTGTGATCAAGCAATGGGTACCGCTGATGATGGAAGGGCGTGACCCGAACCAGAAAATCGCGGCCACCTGGAGCCCGCTGGGTACTGACGTGAACTTCGGCGAAATCACCCGCCAGTTCGTTGCACACCTGCAAACCACACCGAAATTCGACTTGAAGCTGTCCAGCGAAGTGCAGGACATCACCCGGAACGAAGACGGCAGCTGGCGCGTCAGGTACAAAAACCTCAAAGACGGCAGCAAAACCGAAACCGACGCCAAGTTCGTGTTCATCGGCGCCGGCGGCGGTGCCTTGCACCTGCTGCAGAAGTCCGGCATTCCTGAAGCCAAGGAATATGCAGGCTTCCCGGTTGGCGGCTCGTTCCTTGTGACCGAAAACCCGACCATCGCCGAGCAACACCTGGCCAAGGCCTACGGCAAAGCTTCTGTTGGCGCACCACCGATGTCGGTTCCGCACCTGGACACCCGCGTGCTGGACGGCAAGCGCGTGATCCTGTTTGGCCCATTCGCGACCTTCAGCACCAAGTTCCTGAAAGAAGGTTCGTACCTGGACCTGCTGACCACCACGACCACACACAACGTGTGGCCAATGACCAAGGTCGGCATCAAGGAATACCCGCTGGTGGAGTACCTGGCAGGCCAGCTGATGCTGTCGGATGAAGACCGCCTCAACGCCCTGAAAGAATACTTCCCGAATGCCAAGGCTGAAGACTGGCGCCTGTGGCAAGCGGGCCAGCGCGTGCAGATCATCAAGCGTGATGAAGCCGCCGGTGGCGTGCTGAAACTGGGCACCGAGATCGTCGCTGCGCAAGACGGCAGCATCGCCGGCCTGCTGGGCGCCTCCCCGGGCGCTTCGACTGCCGCACCGATCATGCTGACCGTGCTGCAGAAAGTCTTCAAAGACAAGGTCGCGAGCCCTGAGTGGCAGGCAAAACTGCACCAGATCGTGCCGAGCTACGGCACCCAGCTGAACGCCAGCCCGGAAAAGGTTGCGCAGGAATGGGCCTACACCGCCAAGGTGCTGGAACTGACGACGCCTCCGGCGATGATGGCTCCGGCGGCGACCCCGGTGACTGTCGATCTTGATGCTAAAGCGCCAAAAGCGCCAAAAGCGCCGAAAGCCAACGCCGCGAATGATATGGCTCTGTAACTAGAAGCCCGGTCAAAAAGAACCCACTGAACCGGTAACGGTCAGTGGGTTTTTTTGTGGGCGATGGAATGGGCATCCACCCTGGACAGGCATTCCCTGTCATCAAATGCCAAGTCACTGACGCTCAATGAAAAGCGGACAGTTTGCGCGTGGCGATACTGACTTGTTTTCCGGCGTCGAACCGTAAGCCTGATACCCCTCCGCCGGGCGGGCACCATTGTGTAGGAGCGAGCCTTGCGTGCAGGTGGGGAACCGTCAGTTGCATCTCAATAGAACAATCATAGAGAGCGCAGAATGAAGTTCAGATTTATAGACAACAGCCAGCCGAGCCGTCGGCGGGTGCTACGTGATGGTGTTGCCCTGGCGTTGGCGGCTTCGCCCTTGGCGAGTCTTGCCAAGGCAGCCGATGAAAGCGCAGTGGCCAGCGCGTCTGCCGATGAAGTGACCTTTGCGGCGGGCCCACGACCGTTGGTGCAATACCCGCAAAAGCGCCCGTTGACCCTGGTGACGACCCGTCCGCCGCACCTGGAGACGCCGTTCCCGGTCTTCAACGAAGGGCCAATCACCCCCAATGACGCGTTTTTCGTGCGTTATCACCTGGCCAATTTCCCGACCAGCATCGATCCGGACACTTACCGTTTGACGGTCAAGGGCACGGTCGAGACGCCGCTGTCGTTGTCCCTCGCCGAGCTCAAGGCGATTGCCGAACCGGTGGAAGTGGTCGCCGTCAATCAATGTTCGGGTAACAGCCGTGGCTTCTCGATGCCACGGGTGTTCGGCGCTCAGTTGGGCAATGGTTCCATGGGGAATGCGCGCTGGGTGGGGGTCCCGCTCAAGGCCGTACTGGAAAAGGCCGGGGTCAAAGCCGAGGCCGCGCAAGTGACCTTCCGTGGGTTGGATAAACCGGTGCTGGCGAGCACGCCGGAGTTCATCAAGGCGCTGGACATCGGCCATGCCATGGACGGCGAGCCGATGATCGCCTGGTCAATGAACGGCACCGACCTGCCATTCCTCAACGGTTACCCGATCCGCCTGGTGGTGCCTGGCTATTTCGGCACGTACTGGATCAAACACCTGAGTGAAATCGAAGTCGTCGACCACACTTTCGACGGTTTCTTCATGGCCAAGGGTTACCGCCTTCCGGATAACGATTGTTTCTGCATTGCCCCCGGCACCACGGCGGCGAAAACCCTGCCGATTGCCAAGTTGGCGATACGCAGTTTCATCACCAGCGTTAAACACGGCGATGTATTGCCGCTGAAGAAAAGCGTGGTGCTCAAGGGCATTGCGTTCGACGGTGGCGTGGGGGTCAACAAGGTCGAGGTCTCGATCGACGGCGGGAAAACCTGGAGCGAAGCCAGACTGGGCGAGGATCTGGGGCGTTTCTCCTTCCGTGAGTGGACACTGCCGATCACCTTCACCAGCAAGGGCGCGACGCAGTTGATGGTGCGCGCAAGCAACAGTGCGGGCGAAACCCAACCGATGAAAGCTGACTGGAACCCTAGCGGTTACCGTCGCCACGTCGTGGAAACCAGCCACGTGACCGTCGCCTGAGGAGAGCCGCATGAAACCCATGAAATTCATCACCACCTTGCTGTGCGCGGCTCCGTTTTGTCTGGCGACCCTGGCTAGCGCCGCGCCGCTGTCCATCACGCTGCCGCCCGAAACGGCAGTGTTCAAGCCCAGCCCCCTGCCTGGCTACGCATTGGCGCAGCAGAAGTGTTCCGTCTGCCACTCGGCGGATTACATCAACTTCCAGCCGCCCGGCCTGAGCCTGGCGCAGTGGACCGCTGAAGCGGGCAAGATGCAGCACGTGTACGGCGCGCCGATCAGCGATCAGGACGTGAGTGTGATCGGTGCCTACCTGGCGGTGACCTACGGCAGTGCCAAGGCGAGCGATGCCGATGTCCAGGCTGCCTCGAATCCCCCGGCGGCCCAACCCGCGACGCTGGCGGTGGCAAAAGTCGACACCAAGACCTTGCTCCAGAACAACGCTTGCCTGTCCTGCCATGCCATCGATCACAAGGTGGTCGGCCCGGCCTATCACGACGTGGCGGCGAAATATGCCAAAGACCCGCAGGCGCTGGACCGGGTAATGTCCAGCATCCAGCACGGCGGCAGCGGCAAATGGGGAGATGTGCCCATGCCGCCTTTCGCGCAACTGAGCCCGGACGACCTGAAAAGTCTGGCGACGTTCATCCTGAGTCAGTGAACGCTGGCCTGACGTGAAAAAGCCCACTGAACCGGCAACGGTCAGTGGGCTTATTGCTGTGCAGGTTTGCTCAGGACATCGAGGTGTTGGCGGCACGGAAGCGCTTGAGAATGTCCTGATACATTTTGCTTCGTCGATGGTCCTGGGCATATCCGCCCGCCGCCGCGACAGTGCCGGCCTGAACGTGGTCCAGGTACTTGAATATTTTTCCGGGCGAAAGAAACACGACCTCATGGCCAAGCCCGATCACTCGATCCTGCAGTTCATAACCCGGCACACGATCGTCGATCTGGAAATGCAAACCTCGTTGCTTCATGAGCCGGCAATTCCACAAGGTGCAAAAGCTCTTCAGGTAGGTTTCCCGGTAGGGTTTTGGCGCTCTTGAGCGCAGGCCCAGGGATTGCTTCAGGCGTCTTGCGTGATGCTTCACAAAACGCGAAGTGAAGCGCCACACGGTCCGTGGCAGACCCCGATCGAGTTGCTCCGTGCAACCGACCGCGGCAACGTTGGGGTTCTTGTTGCAATGGTCCATCATCATTGCAAACACGTCGGCATCGAAGACGAATGTGTCGGTGTGCATCAGGAACACATAGTCGGTATCAACGTTTACCAACGCCATGTCCAGTGCCTTGCCATGGGCAATGTGGCCCGGCTCTTTGCCAGGTGACTGGCGTTCGATCAGCTTGATCCAGTTCAGTGAGCGCAGGTAGGCGACGCTGTCGTCTGCGGAGTCGTTATCGACGACCCAGACCGGGATGTTGTGTTTTCGGGCATGGGCATGCAGCAGGTCGAGGCAGATCCGGGTCAGATCAAGGGTTTTATAGTTGACCAGGACGATACTGAAAGTTGGCTTGGAAAGAGTGTCGACGGTGCCCATCTTCGAGATGCTCGGCTATCTGAAAAGCCGCAGAGTAATGATCCAACCTTAGCCGAAACTTAATTTTCCCTGGCGAGAGGGCGGCGTTTGTTACTCGATGTGTTTCAAACGCGTGATGTGACAACAGGACAGTCTCTGCCTATCCTGCAACCTGCGTCACAGGGCGCCTCGATGTTTCCCTCCGCATACACTTTCAGGACCGAAACTTTGCAAATATCGGTGTTTGTCTTGATCACATTTCCTTGGTGCAGGGTGGCGGAATGAAGTTGCGTAAACCCTTTCCCGTCGACCTGCGCGGGCTGATCCTGTTATTCGTTCTGCTGTCGGTACTGGCGACGCTGTGTAACAGCCTCTTTGTCGCGTATCGGGTGCAGCGCCAGGCCTTGATCAATTCGACGCTGGAGGCCAACGGGGCCTACGCAGCGAAAGTGGCCTCCAGTATCGGTGAGTTCCTCGGGGAGGCGCACAGCCGCTTGAACTACAGCGCCAAAACGCTCGCCGAGCACTGGCACGATCCTTCGAAGCTGCACGAGGAGGCGCTTCGCTTGCAGGCGCAGGACACTGACTTCAATTCCATCGCCATTGTGGATGCCGCCGGCAAGGTGCTTCAGGCGTATCCGGATACGTTGCAAATCACCGGGAGTACGGTGTCTTCGGAAGGTATCGTCCAGGCACTCAAGGAGCGCCGTCCGGTGGTCAGCACGGCTTACGTATCCCTGGCCGGGAATCTGGTGGTGTTCATTTCGCAACCGGTACTCAACCGGTCCGGGGAGTTCCTTGGCGTGGTGGGTGGCTCCGTCTACCTGCTCAAGCAAAGCGTGTTTCACACGGTCATCAGCAGACATTTTCATCACGGGGGGACCTTTGCCTTTGTGGCGGACGGTAATCGGCGGCTGCTGTATCACCCTGACCAGAAAAGAATCGGCGAAGTCCTGGGCTCGAGCCCGACGGTGGACGCCGCCTTGCGCGGTGAAGTGGGGACCATGGCCGCCCCGAACTATCAAGGCATACCGATGCTGTCCGGTTTTGCGCCGGTGGCGGATGCAAATTGGGCGGTCGTGGTGCAGCAACCCACGGAACGTAGCCTCGCCCCCCTGGACCCCCTCATGCGCAACATGATCCTGGGGATGGTGCCTGCCGGCATTGTCGGCGTGGGCCTGATTCTGCTCGGCACGACGCTGATTGCCCGGCCTTTGCGCCAGCTGTCCGCCGCCGCCAATCAACTGGCCGCCGCAGAAACCGCCGGGGAACTGCAACGCATCAATGCCTGGTACCGCGACGCCTCGGCCATTCGCCAGGCGATGCTGACGGGCGTGCAATTGCTTCAGCAGAAGTTCGGCCAACTCAGCCACGAAGCGCAAAGCGATCCGCTGACGGGCCTGGCCAATCGTCGTGTCATGGCCAGCGTGCTCGATCTGCTGACGAAGACCGGACAGCGCTACTCGGTGCTGGCGCTGGACATCGATCACTTCAAACGGGTCAATGACACCTTCGGGCATGACGCGGGTGACGTTGCGCTGAAGACGGTCGCCGACATCCTCAAGCACAACTCCCGCACGGCGGATGTGGTCTGCCGCGCCGGGGGAGAGGAATTTACCCTGGTCCTGCCCGATACCCCGCTGGAAACCGCCAGGGCCATCGGGGAGCGGATTCGCGAACATGTCGCTGACACCGAGATCCCGGGCGTTGGACGGTTGACCATCTCCATCGGCGTCGCTTGCCGGGGCGACGAGGCCGTGACGCCGGAAAGCCTGCTGAAGCGGGCCGATGAGTGTCTCTATCGCGCCAAGGAAGGAGGGCGCAACCGGGTGGAAGCGTAGGTGCCAGCGATCGTCATTGCGAGTTATCTGCCCAATTCAATGTGGCCGCCTCACGCCACCGGACATCCGTGACGCCGTATCTCTGCGCCAGAGGCCTGGAGTAGATTTTCAATGGCGGACGCCCGGGCTTGGGGATCGGCGCTATCCCGGCATCGCAACCGGCCCGGATGACGAATGTTCTGGGCTGGTCATGAAGTTTGTATTCGATAGGGTAGAGGTCGATGTGACTCATGGCAGCGCTCCTGTACTTGTAAGTAAGGGTGCGTTGTTACTGCAAAAAAAATCCGACTATTTATTGGGCTGTTTTTCATATAAACGCGCCGGTAAAAAACAAGGTTCAAATACACCCATTCCAACCATGCAGATGCACTAACCGGTGTCTGTATTCATGTGGTTTTTTCTGTGGACTGCCTGCATCAGGTTGCGCAATTGGAGAGTCGCCTGCGCAATCGGGGAGGTTGTCGGGCCTTGCAATCGCTAGCTTAGGGTCCATCCAATAACAAGACCTTGCTCCAGCAAGGCTTATGCAATTCAGGTTAGCCAACGCCCTTTGTACGGGAAACCTTTAGCAGGATGGGAGATTTCCCCCCAACGGATGCTGTTCATCTTGATACCGGCGCGACGTCTTCTGACTTACCTTGGGTAGACAAGAGGCGTGTCGCCGTAGCGGACTGTTCCAATGAGCCCGCCAAGCGTTTACCCCAATAACAACAATAGGCCTGACCATGTTCGAAAACATCGCTTTTTATATCCCTCATGTCATCCGCCTTTCGGTAGAAGAGGACTCGATGTTCGGCTGCAGGCGTGTTTTGTCATCAGTTTAATTCTGCTCCTATAAAAACAGTGCCCAAGCACATACAGATGTGGAGATGTTAGATGTATCAGGTAAAGCAATCTTGCCGTGGGCTCGGTATCGCCAGCATGTTGGGGGTTATCTGTTCTCCCTTGGCGGCGCATGCCGATGTTATTGATGACAGCCACTTCAAAGTGGATACGCGTAACTTCTATTTGCATCGCAACTACACCAATAACAATGCGCCGGTGCCTGAAGTGCATAGTTGGTCTCAGGGTTTTGATGCGCAGTTCACTTCCGGTTACACCGACACGGCCCTGGCCTTCGGCCTCGATGTGGATGCGCAGTCCGCCGTGCGCCTGGATTCGTCGGGCAACGACGGTTCGCTGCCGTACAGCGTCCACGACCAGCAAGCAGCCGATGAATACAGCCGGGCCGGCGCTACCTTCAAGACGCGCTACAGCAAGACCGAGCTGAAGGTCGGCGACCTTCGCCCACAATTGCCGGTGGCGTCCGATGACCCCAGTCGGCAGTTGGACACCATCTATCAAGGGGCCGTGGTTGAGTCCAAGGAAGTCGATGGGTTGACGATGACCGGCGGCCGTTTCTGGTCTGCCGTGACCCGCGAATCTTCCAATCACGAGAAGTTCTACAAGTTTGGTTCCACCGATGATCGCGACAGCGATGGCCTGGACTTTGGCGGTGCCACTTACGATATCTCCAAAAACCTGCAAGCCAGTTACTTTTATGGCGTGCTGCACGATATTTATCAGCAGCACTATTTCGGCCTGATGCACATGGCTGACTTGGGCAATGGCTACAAACTGAAAACCGACTTGCGCTACTTCAATAACAATGAAGATGGCGACGCTTTAAACGGTGAGATCGACAACCGTTCCTACGGTGCCTTGTTCACCTTGCTCAAAAGCGCCCACATGTTTGGCCTCAGTTACCAGCGCATGCTCGGTGACAGCGTGTTCCCGACCATGAACGGCTATATCCCGCAACCTTACCTGGTGCACTGGTCATCCCTGGGCTTTGTCCGCCCGGAAGAAAAGTCCTGGGGCGCGCGCTACAGCTATGACTTTGCCGGGATGGGCATGCCGGGGCTGAAGTTCTACACCCGCTACATCAAGGGCACCAACTGGGACCGTGGCGGCAACCTCAGCGACAACGAGGAAAGCGAACGTTTCCTGGGGCTCAGCTACGTGGTGCAGAGCGGTGCGCTGCAAGGCCTTGGGCTGGATCTGCGCAACATCGACGTGAAACAGAAGTACGGCTACGACTACAACGAATTCCGTGTCGCCACGACCTACACCTGGAAGTTCTGGTAAGCCCGGTCCGTCCGGGGATTTACTCCATAACAATAAGAGGCCTGATCATGTTCGAACCCATCGTCCTTTACATCTGCCGTGCAACTTCCCAGTCGGTGTCCCGTGCACCGTCACCCGGCGCGCTACGCGCATGAGCGGATTCCAAAAGGAGCAAATACTGATGAATATTCAGGTCGATAGCGCGGTCCTGCAGAAGAAGAAAACCTACATTTATGAATGGTACGTGGTCGGCCTGTGCATGATCGCGTACATCTTTTCATTTGTGGATCGGCAGATCCTGGCGCTGATGATCGAACCGATCAAAGCCGACCTGCAGATCAGCGACACCCAGTTCAGCTTGCTGCATGGGCTGGCCTTTTCGCTGTTCTACGCCGTCATGGGCATGCCCATCGCCTATCTGGCCGACCGCTTCTCCCGGCCGAAGATCATCGCCGCCGGCGTGGTGTTCTGGAGCCTGGCGACAGCCGCCTGCGGTCTGAGCAAGAACTTCCTGCACATGTTCCTCGCCCGCATTGGCGTCGGCGTTGGTGAAGCGGCTCTGTCGCCTTCGGCCTACTCGATGTTCAGCGACATGTTCCCCAAGGAGAAACTCGGTCGCGCCGTAGGCATTTACTCGATCGGTTCATTCGTCGGCGGTGGTCTGGCGTTCCTGGTCGGTGGCTATGTGATCTCGATGCTCAAGGACATGAGCACCATCGAGGTCGCCTTCCTCGGTGCGATGAAGGCCTGGCAACTGGCATTCTTCATTGTCGGCCTGCCCGGTATTTTGGTCGGCCTGTTGATCTGGCTCACCGTGCGTGATCCGGCGCGCAAGGGTCTGCAGGTTGATGCGCAGGGTCGGGCGAAGAAGGTCGCGCTGAGCGATGGTTTCCGTTTTCTCGGTCGCCACCGTGCCACCTTCACCTGCCATTACCTGGGCTTTTCGTTCTACGCCATGGTCCTGTTCTGCATGATGAGCTGGAGCCCGGCGCTGTATATCCGCAAGTTCGGCCTGTCGCCGATGGAAGCGGGGTACATGCTCGGCACCGTGCTGTTGCTGGCCAACACCACCGGTGTGCTGTTCGGTGGATGGCTCACCGATTATCTGGCCAAGAAAGGCCACCAGGACGCAGCCATGCGTACCGGCGTGATCGGTGCCCTCGGCATGGTGGTGCCGGCTGTATTGTTCCCCCAAGTCGATCAACTGTGGTTGTCGGTGACGCTGTTGGTGCCGGCGATGTTCTTCGCTTCGTTCCCGATGCCGGCGTCCACGGCGGCGATGCAGATCCTCGCGCCGAACCAGGTGCGTGCGCAGGTTTCCGCCATGTTCCTGCTGATCAGTAACCTGCTGGGCTTGGGGCTGGGGACCACGCTGGTGGCGCTGTTGACCGACCGTTACTTCGGATCGCCCGCGGCAGTCGGCTCGTCGATGTCGCTGGTGATCGCCGGTGCATCGGCATTGACTGCTCTGCTGCTGTGGCGTGGTTGCGGTCGTTTCCGCGAAAGTTATGCCCGGGAGTATCCGACCGGGGCTTGATTGGTCATAGTCCATGATCGGTACCTCGGCCTCGCTCCTGTGAAAGGGAGCGGGGCCGACACGCTCCAGATCAGGAGAATCCTTGATGTTGAATGACGTACACCTGTTGGAACGGCACAGCCTGCTCAGCTCGGCCGATTACCGCGAGATCAAGGACAAGGTCAGCCAATACCTGTGCCCGCACAGTTTCAACGTGCTGCGGGACGAGCCCATGTACACGCAACTCAACGGCGTATTTTTCGGTGATTCGGCGTTGCTCGACTTGCGCTATGGCGCGCCGGTGGAAATCACCATCGGCGACATCGCCGATCAGTACCTGTTTCGCATCACCTTGCAGGGGCATTGCGAGGTGGCCCACGGGCGGCGCAGCGCAGCGATGCAGTCGGGCTACCTGAGCGTTTCCTCGCCGTTTGCGCAAAGCCGCATCGTCACCGATGGCGAGTGCCGCAACCTGATCCTGCGCGTCGACCGGGATGCCCTGGAGACACAACTGCAACGCCTGCTCGGTCGCAGCCTGCGGCAGTCGGTGATCTTTGATATCAGCGTCGACCATCTCGGCGCCGGCGTCGTCAGCCTCTATCACACCCTCGACTACATCTGCCGGCTCTACGGCAGCGGCGTCGACGGTTCGCGTCTGGCCAGCGGCCTGTCCGAATACCTGATGCAGTTGCTGCTCACTCAGTTGCCGCACAACTATTCGGCGGATCTGTTGATCGATTCGCGTGCGCCGCTGCCGCACCACGTCAAAAAGGCCCGCGACTACATCGAGGAACACCTCGACGAACCGATCAGCCTGGCGACCTTGAGTGAATTGTGCGGCGTCTCGGTTCGCACCTTGCAGAACGGTTTCAACCAATTCCTTCAGCAGGCACCGGTCGAGTACATCCGCGACCGTCGGCTGGCGGTGATCCACGAATCGCTCAAGCAGGGCAGGGCCGGCGAAACCGTCACCGATATCCTGTTGCGTCACGGCATCAACAGCTTCGGGCATTTTTCCAGCGCGTATCGGCAACGCTATGGTTGCCTGCCGTCGGACACCCTGCGTCGGCAGAAGCATTGAGACTTCTGCGCAATCCGTCATTCGGCTGCGCAATCGGATAAGTGCACGACGGTGCGGCTCGATAGGATCGAGTCTCTAACAAAAAGGAGTATCTGCATGAATATTACCGTGCTGGGTGGTGGTCACGGCTGTTACGCCGCTGCTGTCGAAATGGCTGAAAAGGGACACCAGACCCGCCTGTGGCGTCGAGACTCCGCCGCGCTCAAGGCGCTGCTGGCCATCGGCAGCCTGACCATCAAGGACTACAAGGGCACTCGCAAATTGTCCGTCGGCCAGCCCGGCGACAAACTGTCGTTCACCGACGACCTGGCCGAAGCCCTGGCGGATGCGCAACTGGTGATCATCCCGTTGCCGTCGACTTCCCATGAGGACCTGGCCAAACACGTCGCGCCGCACCTGCACGACGGTCAGGTGGTGTTCCTGCCGCCAGGCACTTTCGGCAGCTACGTGTTCGCCAAGGCCATGGTCGATGCGGGCAACCACAGTAAGGTGGCCTTTGCCGAGACCGGTACGCTGCCGTACCTGGTGCGCAAGCACGGTGCCAGCGATCTGGTGATCAGCGGTTACGCCACTCGCCTGCCGACCGGCGTATTCCCGAGCAACCTGTCCGAGCATGCTTTCGCGGTGCTGCGTGAAGCCTACCCGAGCGTTGAGCCAATCGAAGATGCCCTGAGCGGTGCGCTGATGAACGCAGGTCCCATCATTCACCCGCCGCTGATCATGATGAACGCCGGTCCCCTCGAGCATTTCGAGGCCTGGGACATTCACAACGAGGGCACCCAGCCGTCGATCCGCCGCGTGACCAATCAGCTGGATGCCGAGCGCATGGCCGTGCGTGAATCACTGACCTACGGCGCGCCACACTTTCCGCTGGCCGACCACTACAACACCACCGAAGGCGACGAGTGGATGTACGGTCGCGGCGCTCACGGCAAGTTGACCGACAGTGGCGACTGGCGCGAAGACATCGACCTGCAGAAGCATCGCTACATGCTTGAAGACACCCGCCTGGGGTTGTCCTTCCTGGTGTCCGTCGGTCGTTGGGCCGGTGTACCGACGCCGGTTGCGCAGGGCTTGTTGAGCATCGCCTCGGTCGTCGCCTGTCGTGATCTCTATGCCGAAGGCCGCACCCTGGAAAACCTCGGACTTGCGACGCTGAGCCGGGCACAGATGACCGAGTTGCTGACCAAGGGCTACAACTGATGAACGCCGTGCTGCCGCATGTCAGCGTGGTCGGTGCTGGCCGGATGGGCGAGGGTATCGCGTTGGCGTTCATCCATGCCGGTCTGCCGGTCAATCTGATCGACATCAAGGATCGCGCCGAGGATGAGCGGCGCGGCTACTTCGAGCGCGTGCGGAACAACATCCGCAGCGAACTGCAGATGCTGGTACGCCTGGGTGTGCTCGAGGGGGATCAGGCGGACATCGCGCTAGCCCGGCTGACGGTGCAATCAAAATCCCAGGCCGCGGCGACACTGCCTCAGTGCGACCTGGTGTTCGAAGCAGTGCCGGAAATCATCGGGGTCAAGCAGGAGACCTTCGCCTGGGTCAGCGAGCATGTTCCGGCGTCGACCATCATCGCCTCGACCACGTCGACGTTTCTCGTTACCGAACTGAGCGAAATGGTCAGTGAACCGCAGCGCTTTGTGAATGCGCACTGGCTCAACCCCGCGTACCTGATGCCGCTGGTGGAAGTCAGCCGCAGCGACGCGACCTGCCCGCACGTGGTCGAGCGACTGCTGCAATTACTCAAGCGAATCGGCAAGGTGGCGGTGGTGTGCAATCCAGTGGCTGGTTACATCGTGCCGCGCATTCAGGCGCTGGTGATGAACGAGGCTGCACGGATGGTGGAGGAGGGTGTGGCCAGCGCAGAAGACATCGACACCGCGGTGCGTGTCGGCTTCGGGCTGCGTTTCTCGGTGCTGGGGCTGCTGGAGTTTATCGACTGGGGCGGCGGCGACATTTTGTACTACGCCTCGCGCTACCTCAGTGGTGCGCTGTCACCACGTTTCGAATCGCCGCAGGTCATCGCCGACAATATGCAAAACGGCCGCAATGGCTTGCGCGATGGACAGGGATTCTACGACTACCGTGACATGGACGTGGACGCCTACAAGCAACAGCGTCTGGGGGATTTTGTGCGCAAGCTGGAGTTGTCAGGGCTGACACCAGCGTTCGAAGGGGCGTTGAAGCAGGTTTGAGCGTGATTTGAGCAGAGCGACCCTCAGGGCCGCTCTGCTCAAACAAACATCAGAACAACACGTAGGCCGAAGCAGTTGTCTGGTTCAGGTCGATGTCGCCGACTTCCAGCACTTCGTATTCAGCGCGAATACCGATGTTGCGAAACACATCAAACTCAACGCCGGCACCGTAGGTCAGGTCAACGCCAGTGTCATCATCGGAGGCATTGCCATCGGCGTCCCAGGCATGGGCGCCAACGATACCGAACAGTCGCACACGATCACCCAGCGGAAAGCCGAGGTGGGCGGCGGCCTGTACAGATTTACCGTCGAAATCGAGGTCCTTGTCCTCGAACTGGCCCAGATCAACGTAGGCACCTTCGAAGGCCAGGTAGCCGTTCAAACGATAACCTGCAAACACCTTGTAGCTGTTGTCTTCATCGCTCAAATGGGATTTGTCGGTTTCAATGCTGGTGACACCGGCGCCAAGATACAAACCTTTATCGTCAGCGAGTGCCTGAAAAGACAGCAACGAAAGCAGGGTAGCGAAGCCGAGGTTTCGAAATAGCATGGGAGGTGTAGTCCTTCTACAGGTTGTCGATTGTGAGGTGTTTGCCGGGAATTTGAGCGAACACAACGCCTGATAGAAGTCATTGATTGGTATTTTTGAGCCGCCTCAATCCGCGTGAGGATTGAGGATCATCGGGCATTGAAAATAGCGTCTGGCCAATGCCTGGGCAGGGAGCGCCTTGGAAAACAGCCAGCCTTGGGCCAACACCACACCTTCTGACGCCAGGTGCGGGAGTTGAAGTTGAGTCTCTACGCCTTCGGCGACGACCTTGAGCTTCAGCGCCCTGGCAATATTGGCAATATGGCGCCACAGGGCATCCGGGGCCGCGATCTTGTCGTGCTCGATGAATGAGCGATCGATTTTCAGGATGTCGACGGGGACGGATTCAATGAGCGAGAGACTGGAGTAGCCGGTACCGAAGTCATCGAGCGCAATAAGGTGCCCGTACGCTCGAAGTTTGTGCAATTGGACCGCTGCGGTTTTCTGGTCCAGCAACGCTCTTTCGGTGACTTCAAAAACGATGATGGACGCCGGCATGTTGTACGTCGCCATGATGCTGGCCACGAACTCCGGAAAGGTTGGGTCGAGAATGTCTTGGGCGGAAAGATTGATGGTGATGTAGAAATCCTTGCACGCCCAAAGATAGGTGCTGTAGTCCTCGGCGACCTGGCGTATGACCGAGCGCGTCAGCTCGCAGATCAACTCGGAACGCTCTGCCGCCTCGATGAACACGTCTGCCGCAATGGCGACGCCGTTGGTGTTCCAGCGAGAAAGCGATTCGGCACCGACCAGATTGCCCGTCCTCAAATTGACGATGGGCTGGTAATGAACATCCAGCTTGTTCGCCCTGATGGCCTTGCGCAGTTGAACGACGGTCGAGGTGCAATACCGCTGGATTCGCCAGGTGATGTACAGCAGGGCTGCCGCCATGAAAGCCAGGGCAATGAATAGCTTCCACTTGAGACCTGTGAGATCACTCACCGGCAGTGAAATGACCGAGATCAGTGCGTTGTGACTGCCCGGAAAAGCGACATAGACGTAGTCTGCCGTGGTGACGAGCTCTTCAAGGGGCAAGGGTTGTTGCATGTTCAGGTTGGGGCGGCTCGTTGAGGTCATGGGCCACACGCCGTCTGGGCCTTGGAGCTCCAGTTGCACATCCTGCGGGATGTTCAGGTTATCCAGGAGTATTTCCTTGTTGACCCACACGTAAGCTGATTGCTGCGAAATGATGATGAAGTCCGTATCCGCGGAGGCTTGCGGGGCGGAACTCATTTCATAGACTCGCCCGTTGACGGGGCGCCGATTCTTTTCGTGTCCCACGGCTACCGAAGCGATCTCCTGGCCGTAGGAAGAGCAGATCTTGCCGTTATCGAGCTGGACCGCCGCCTGATAAATGAAACGAAAGTTTTTTACCGAATTCGCTATTTGGGAATACTGCTCGCTGGAGCAATCCTGGCTGGAACGATCAATGCCGCTGAGGGCTTCCAACGCTTTACTGATCTGGCTGTTGGGTTCGACTTGAGCGGAACTGAAATCTTCATGGATGTTTTTCAAGCGCTTTTCTATCAGGTTCTCTGCAAGCCCCCCGGCAAAAAACCATGCGGCCGTACCCACGGCAGCGGTTGCGCATAAAGCTAACGAGTGTCTTTTTAGCAAGGCTTTATACGCGGCGATCATGAAAACTCCAAAAAGAGATCTGGCCCGAAGTGAGGGTGCGCGTTAGAAGCCGTCGATTAACCAGGCTAACGCGACACCACACAAATAGGCGGCGAGGCAGAAGATGACTTTCTGTTTGAGCGGAAGTGAGTTGAGCCGATATCGCATGCCTATCTCCTTGAATTAGAAATAAGCAATGCTGGCAATTCAGGTTGGCGGATGAAAATTATTGATTGTTATTTTTAGACTCGGAATAGCGTTCACTCGCCCCTTTGTTTGCTCAGCGGTTGGACGTTGACAGCCTGGCGGCATTACGTCGGGCCGTTTCTGAGGGGATCTCCCCATAAGCATCCTGATACGCCTTGGAGAATCGGCTGAGATGGTGAAAATTCCAATACATCGCCGTTTCGGTAACGGTTGGCCATGTGTTGCAGATCAAATCCCGGCGAACATTGGCGAGTCTCAGGTTTCGCACGTAAGCGATCGGTGAAATCCCGAACGTTTCGACAAAGCCGTGATGCAAGGTGCGCGTGGTGGTTTCAAGCTGTCTGACCAGCGCTTTCATGCAAAGCGCCTTTTTTGAATTCTGATGAATGTACTCGATGGCTTCGATCGCGACTTTTCTGCGTGTCGGAGTACGAAGCGCGGAACGACCGGCCGGTCTCAATGCTGTTAGCAGGGACGTCAGCAACGCATCTTCAATGGCTGAGATCTCTGAACCGCTGCGCTGTTGTAAAGGGGTGTTATTGGCATCGATAAAGTGAGCATTGATGGCCTCAATGGCCGATTGCATCAATTTGAAGTTTGCAACCTGAAAGCGATGCTCGTTTCGACCGGCAAGCACGTCGATGGTCGAGTGACCTTCAAGGCACTGGACATAATGTTCCATTGTCGTGGTCAGTGTGAAAAGTGTTTCGTTGGGCTCGCAAACGTAATGCACGGGCTCGCCGCTGTACAACACGATGATTTCGTTAGGTCGCAACTTGTGATCATTGACAGTGGGGCGACCCACGGAAGATTGAGAAATGGCTACGCTGACAAAACCATGAGGTACCGAGCTGACCAGAGTGACCGCAGAATCGAATTCCAGTCGACTGCATTGAAGTCGGGGACCATCAATGACCTTATGTTGTCGAATGCTGGCTTCATACTCTGACGGGGTAAGGCTCATTTCCCACCGCCCAATCGTGCGATGGGGAGTGTCCGTCGGCGTAGACGTTACATGAAAGACTTCATCAGGGATTGTGCGGCACATGGAATGAACGCTCTTCAGCTAAATGGATAGTTCTAAGTAGAGGCACCTGACTTGGCCTCGGTCCTGGCGGTCAGATCGATGAGGTTGTGAGTGTTTCAGACATCGACTTCACTGAATCCGGCGCAAGTGCTAACGCGGCTGAAAAAACATACGTATCGTTCAAAGGTAAATCCAACAGGCTTTGTAGTTTTTCCGGTGCAATGTTCGAACCAAAGATAGCCGTCTGTTGACTGGCCGAGCCAATGGCCGATGCGTCAAAGGCAAAATACTCGTCCACACGGTAGTCTGAACAAATCTTGTAATCGGCCTGTTCTTCGCTCAGCGAATTTTTGTTGCTTTCAATGCGTGTCATGTCGGCGTTGTAAAGTTCTTTGTCAGTGGCCATGGCCTTCAGAGAAAGCATTACACCAAACGATGCGGTGGCGAGGTTTTTCATCAGCATTGACGTGCTTCCTTGTTAATGAATTTTCTGAAAAAGCATAATGTCAGCCGCATCATTGCCACGGCCTGGTCAGTGGATACTCTCGCTGCCATCTTGCTTATTAAAATCAAAAACTCATATTTTCGAGGTTGCCGACAGCACTGCCGGGTGTCATTCAGATTGATTGCAGGAGCATGGAGCCGTGGTGCGCGCTGAGTGACAGCGCATACGGCTCCAGAAAAAAGGAGGGACTTTAGATGCGGGGAATGTCCGATTCAAGTTAATAATTCTTATTTTTTTCTTGAATGCACAGGGACGGCAAGGCCTGGCAGGTCCTTTTGCCAGCAAACGCTTAGTGATTCATGCAGCGCAACCGACCCAACTCATGCACGTAAAAACAAACGGCGCTTTTGTTGGCGGTAGGGATCAATTCGTAGTTAAGAACGGCGCCTTCCTGGAGTACGTATTGGCGCCTGAAGAAGAGGTCGGGTGTCTTCTCAATGGCGAACAATTCGTTGTCCTGACTCAGCTTGACGCTGCTGATCTTTATTTGAACGTGATGGTTACTTTCGCGAACAACATCCGCTGAAATAGTAGCGTTGCGAATTTTTCCGTTCAGGCTTTCCAGAGTGGTTTGGGTCAGTCGGCCGTGTCCGATGGTCAGATACTCTTCAGTGTTGAGCTGATTGGTATCTTCGAGCCATTGCCGGGTAATGGTTTGATAGCTGGTATTTTCCATGTAGTAAGAGGGCGAATAGAACAGGGAAAAAATACAGGCAGCGTTGATGAGCCCAAGAACTATCCAGTGAGTCCAGGAAGGTATCGTTGGCTTCATATTGTTGCTTCCAAACATTGGCGAATCATCAAGGCAAGGTCTTTTTGGTCGCTATTGAGTTGTAAGTTCGCTGTGCTCATGTCTGGGCGAACGCACGAAACAGAATAGGTAGATTTATAGCGATTCAGCCATACCTGGCCTTTCAGGTTTGGCGAAACCTGTTGAACCTGTTTCGCCGAATCATCCCTCAGTGATTCAGCTTCGGCGACGCTGTGCCCGACGGCATGGATGACTAAGTTGTTCTGTTCAATGCTGGAAATTTCTATCTTCGGTGTGTCGAAGCCAGAGTGGAAGCCCGCGAAGGCGCATACCCCCAACGTCAGGACATAACCGATTGATTGGGCTTTGTTGATAAAACCGGATGTTGTGGTTTTCTCTGGCGGTATCAGCGGTACAACAGTTTCAGCGGGTGCAGGCTCTTCAATGACGGGTGCATCAGGTTGCCCGACCACTTCTATTGGCGCCGGTAAATCTGTTTGATCTTCGATGACGTACTGACGGTTGAAGCAATAGCCTCTTCGAGGAACCGTCATCAGGATTTCGTGATCCCGATTATCGTTCAAAATATTTCTAAGGGAGAAAACAGCCTGATTGAGACTGCCAGAGGCGACAACGCGATCATTCCAGGTGTAGTCGATGATCTCTTCACGGTTTTTGGTCTGACCAGGTTCCATCAACAGCAGGTCCAGCAGACGCGACTCAGCTCTACCCAACGTGGAGTTTTGAACATCTCCATGGGGAGTGGTGATGGAAAGCAGGGCGGTGTCCGGGTCGAAAAGGGCCTTGGCACCATTTTTCAACTTGAAGGCGTAACGCATGGGAGTCCTCCGTTCAGTTGGTTCTGGCTGAGTATACAGATGGTTTTGATAGGCTGGATTTGACGCAATCCGCTCTTGTGGAGAGAGGAACAGCTATCCACGTGCAAGCGCAGCCGGTGCGCAGAGCGTCACGATACAAGGCTGAAATAGCCCATCAAAAATTTCACTGGAATCAAGCAAGAGCAAATCCACGGGTTTCAATCGAAGCCAATAATGATGCTGGCTGTGAGTAATTTGCGCTATCCGAAAAGTGCGAGGCGGGGTTTGGGCGGGGCAGCAATCTCAAGTCAGGCGGGCGTCTTTGCTCAACTGATTCGTATTTGCGCAGGGGTATTCAATCGTCAATTTAATGCTGAACAGTGATTGCAATGTTCATTAGCAATCAATAGTCGGTGCGCCTGGCCGGTACTAATCATTATTGATCCGTATTAACTTTGCGTCCGGATCAATGCAGTTTTAAATGGATGTCGGGGATTGTGGACGCTGTCGTGGCATAAGCAATCCTCATCTCTCGTTTCAAATCCTTTGCCCCACGTCCTTCCATGGTGGACGTGGGGTTTTTTTATGCCTTGTTTATGGCCAATCGCAACGAAGAGTCCGTCTCCACCCCGGGATCAAGGCAAGACGTTGTAGCCATGCTGTTGCAGGCAACTGGTGTACACGGAGTTGTTGGCGGTGATGTTTTGTTCGGTGGTGCCAGCGTTTTGTCGGCGTTCCTGGCGTTGCCTCGATCCCCCGACCACAACACCTGCCGCCGCAGCGCTGCGCGCATTGTTCTGGCGATAGTCTTGCTGAATGTCGTCGTCAATCTGGTCGTAGACATTGTCATGTTGCTGACCCCGGACCTCCGCCGCAGCAGCTCCGGCGACCGCAGCGGTGGTGGCGCCTTTTACCCGGCCACCGGATGGCACCGTGGTTTCTATGGGGAATTGAGCATTGGCTTGTGATTGGCAAGCGCCGGTGTCTTGCTGGATGGTCTGGGAGGTTTGGCCTTTTAGTGGCACCACCGTCACCGCCAACGCACTGGAGCTGGCGAGCAATACCAAGGTCGATAGGGTAAACGTTAATTTTTTCATCAAGTCGGACTCTCGTTAAACATCGTTAAGCCGTCTAACGGTTTGCTTAGGGAGACTGGCGACTGAAACCCCATGCCCGTCAAATGCGCAGTGCAACCCAAGGTCATGGATGGCAGGCAATTGAGCGTTTGCAATGGGGTATCGCGGGGTTGTTACTGCTTGTTAAGCAGAGCCTGCATGTCGCTGGTCATGCCTTTGAGTGCAACTTTGAAGTCATTGGCGACAACTGGCTGGCTTTCGTTTTCCAGGGTCTCGCCGAATACCTTGCGCACCATCTTGGCAACCGGCATACCGGTTTTTGCGTCGATCAAGTCGGCTTCGATAAACATCTCGGCTGTCTGATCACGGTGGCCGGTGACCGCTTGTGTCGTCGCGACAATGGCAGCGATCGGCACAACCTCATACCAATGCATGCCTTCGTTGTTGGCGCTGACGTGGGTGATCGCTGCTTGCAAGATCAGGGTCCGCGAATCGGCCGGCACTTGCTGTGTGTCCGATACGACGGTGTAAGAGGGGGCGAACGCATTTCGGATGCTGTCGCTGGCCATGGCCTGAACGTCTTCCAGGGTCTGCAGGTTGACGCGCTGGGTCGGTTTCGGCGATGGGTACAGCTCTACTTGCTTGAACACGACTGTGGAGTAGGCTTTCGGATCAAACCCTGGCGCTACCCAGCGCATGACCTTCTGTTCACTCGACGTGGTCTGCTCTTCCAGCCCCTGATAATTAGGCAGGAAGCCCGAGTATTGCTCCGGCTGCGCGACCTGCGAGACACAGCCGACCTGAAATACGCAGCTCGCAGCAATACCCACAATCCATCTATTCGACATGCTCATTGGTTCTGTTCTCAGTGGTGGAAGTTTTCATACAGATTTTGATGCGGGGGCGGATGCTGCCCGCAGTGGCGGGATAATCCGAATCAAAAACCCTCAAACACGATTAAACTTCACCACCGGCGTGTTTTTGGCCGCGTGTCGGGGTAGGGGGCACAGGCCCGAAGTTTTAAGCTGATATCATTCGAACACTGACAAACCGAGCAAAAAATATGAACCGTCGTAAAAAAATAAAACAGTTGTTACAGGCGCACGCCAAAAAGGCGAGTGCCAAACTGGCACCGGTCAACAAGTCTAAATACATCAGCAAGGCTGACCGCTTGAAGCTGGCTGCTGAGGCCACTCCCGACACAGTCATCTCCCCGGAAAGCGGATCCATCTAGCTCAAGCACCGATCCGCTGATTCGAAGGGACAGTCTTCGTCTCGTCGATTTTTTACGCTTTCTTTACGACTGCTGTTTTCGCCCTCAAAGATACTGGCCGCGTTTTCTAGACCGTCCATGCGCCTCGTGGCCCAGTGGCCCAGGCAAGTCGTTGTGCCCAACGACGGCATGTACGTCCTGCCCGCCATTCGAGAGACGCGAACCTTGAGCCAGACAGCAATCGGCGCACATGAAAACCTGCCATCCAAAACCTCGGGACTGGGCTTGCTCGTCGCGGCGGTCGGCGTGGTTTACGGGGACATCGGCACCAGCCCCCTCTACACGCTCAAAGAAGTGTTTTCCGGGCATTACGGCGTTCAGGCCAACCACGACGGCGTGCTGGGTATTCTGTCGTTGATTTTCTGGTCACTGATTTGGGTCGTCTCGATCAAGTACGTGCTGTTCATCCTGCGTGCCAACAACCAGGGCGAAGGCGGCATCATGGCGTTGACCGCGTTGGCCCGCCGCGCGGCCGCCCCTTATCCGCGCATGAGTAAAATACTCGTTCTGCTTGGCCTCTTCGGTGCGGCACTTTTTTACGGCGACAGCATGATCACCCCGGCTATTTCGGTGCTCTCCGCGGTTGAAGGGCTGCAGCTGGCGTTTGACGGAATCGAACACTGGGTGGTGCCTTTATCCGTGATCGTGCTGGTGGCGCTGTTCCTGATACAGAAACACGGCACGGCCCGCATCGGCATCCTGTTCGGCCCGGTGATGGTGCTGTGGTTTGTCGTGTTGGGTGCGCTGGGTGTCTATGGGATTGTCCAGCGACCGGAAGTGCTGCAAGCGCTGAACCCTTACTGGGGCGCGTATTTTTTTATCGCACATCCGGGAATCGGCGTGGCCATCCTGGGGGCCGTGGTACTCGCGCTGACCGGTGCTGAAGCACTGTATGCCGATATGGGGCACTTTGGTCGCAAGCCCATTGCCCGGGCGTGGTTCATCTTGGTGTTGCCAGGATTGGTACTCAATTATTTCGGCCAGGGTGCCTTGATCCTGGAAAACCCTGAGGCGGTGCGCAATCCATTTTATTTGCTCGCGCCGGGCTGGGCGCTGCTGCCGATGGTCGCGCTCTCCACACTGGCGACGGTCATCGCGTCTCAAGCGGTAATCTCCGGTGCTTTCTCCCTGACTAGCCAGGCTATCCAGCTGGGGTATGTCCCTCGCATGTTTATCCAGCACACCTCCAGTCAGGAGCAGGGACAGATTTACATCGGTACCGTTAACTGGGCGCTGATGGTCGGTGTTGTGTTGCTGGTACTGGGTTTCGAGTCGTCCAGTGCATTGGCCGCGGCTTATGGGGTTGCGGTGACGGGCACGATGTTGATCACCACGATCCTGTCTTCGGCGGTCGTCCTGCTGCTCTGGAAAACTCCGCGCTGGCTGGCCATCCCGATTTTGCTCGGTTTTCTGCTGGTGGACAGCCTGTACTTCGCGGCCAATGCACCAAAGATTTTTCAGGGTGGTGCATTCCCGGTGATTGCCGGCATTGCTTTGTTCATTTTGATGACCACCTGGAAGCGGGGTCGCAAGATCATTGTTGAGCGATTGGACGAAACCGCATTACCGCTACCGTTGTTCATCAGCAGCATCCGGGCGCAGCCGCCTCATCGCGTACAAGGTACGGCGGTCTTTCTGACGGCGAGGGCCGACGCCGTTCCGCATGCCCTGTTGCATAACCTGCTGCACAACCAGGTCTTGCATGAGCAAGTGGTGCTACTCACCGTCGTGTCTGAAGACAGCCCTCGTGTGAGTACTGATCGACGGTTCGAGGTTGAAGCGTACGGCGAAGGATTTTTCCGGGTGAACTTGCACTTTGGCTTTATCGAGGAGCCTGATGTCCCGTTGGCGTTGAGTCACTGTCATTTGGCTGAACTGGATTTCAGTCCGATGCGCACCACCTATTTCCTGAGCCGCGAAACAGTGATCCCGACCAAGCGCATCGGCATGGCCCGGTGGCGAGAAAGCCTGTTCGCCTTTTTGCTCAAGAACGCCAACAGCAACCTGAAGTACTTCAAGTTGCCGTTGAATCGGGTGATAGAGCTGGGCACGCAGGTTGAGATGTAAGGAGCCGGTGAGGCGTCGCATGGGTGGCCGTTGATCCCGGCCGTCAAGCACAATGTTGGCTCCGATCATCCAGGCCCAGCCCCCGCGCTGGGCTTTTTTCTGCCTGGCGTCTGGTCCTGAATAAGGTCTGCAGCTTCTGGCTTCTTATCAGGAAGGCGCAATGGATACGGGCGCAAACGGGTGAGCCTCATGACTTTTCAGCGTTTTTCAGCGTTTTTCAACCGCTGGCGGGCAGGCCACTGCTCATTTCAGAGCGTTTCTTTGGATGGCATGTACTAATTGCAAAAAAACCATCCGTTCGTGACCGTTGCGCAGAAGCAGAAAATATCGAACCGGTACTTGAGGTGCACTCGCACACTTCGAGCCGTTTAAATTTAAAGTGGGCTGCGCACTATTATTCACAGGGATGGCCTCATCCAAACATGGACCTGCCAGAGATGCCTTATGCGCGTTAATTTACCTGTCACTGATTGCGAAAGAGTTTTTTCAGCTGAGCAAAAGTTAATCTCTACCACGGATTTGGATAGTCGAATCACCTATTGCAATGATGCATTTATTGCAATCAGCGGTTTCGAATCCGAAGAAATTATCGGACAGACGCATAACCTGGTGCGTCATCCAGATATGCCGCCTTCAGTGTTCGGTCACATGTGGGAAACCATCAGGCAAGGCAAACCCTGGATGGGGATCGTCAAGAACCGTTCGAAGAATGGTGATTTCTACTGGGTCAACGCCTATGTCACCGCCATCTATGAAAATGGTCGAATCAGTGGTTATGAGTCGGTGCGTTCACTGCCGACCAGTGCCCAGATCCAACGTGCAACCGCGCTCTACGCTCGACTGCGTGCCGGAAAAAGCCCCGTCGCATTAAGTGCACGCATTTGCCGTCCGGTTCAACGCGGCTGGCCATTTTTCCTGGCCGGTATAGTTTCATTACCGGGTGTTCTCTGGCTTGCACAACCTCAGGCGCTGGCGCTGATGACGGGGAGTCTGATGGCTGCCTGGTACGTGGTCGAGCGCCGTCAGCGCAGAACCATCGAGCGCACCCTGGCTGAACATCCGAAAGCCTTTACCAGTCAACTGGTAGCCCTCACTTACAGTGACAACCCCGGCGTTCAAGGGCAGCTGGATCTGGCCATGCTCAGTGAAGAAGCACGTCTGCAAACGGCGCTGACCCGACTGGTCGATACAGGGGTGAGTGTAAAGGCCGAGGCAGGGCTGGCCTCTGAACTTTCCGGTTCGCAGGCGAAGTCTCTGGATCGTCTGCGCAATGAAACCGATCAGTCTGCTGCTGCCATTTCCCAGATGGCGGCGACGATTCAGGAAGTCACGCAAAACGTGCAGAACACCGCGAATGCGGCGTCCGAGGCGGACCAATTGGCACGGCAGGGCGGTGATGTGGCGCAGCAAAGTCTGCGAGCCATGATGAACATGAGTGAAGCTGTGAGCGAAATTGGCCAGGCGGTCAATGCGCTGGCGAGCGAGACCCAGTCAATAGGCAGTGTGCTGGATGTGATTTCGTCGATCGCCGACCAAACCAATCTATTGGCGCTGAACGCGGCCATTGAAGCGGCTCGGGCAGGCGAGCATGGCCGGGGTTTTGCGGTTGTCGCCGACGAAGTGCGCACTTTGGCGCAACGTACCCGGACCTCGACCGAGCAGATCCATGGAATCATCGCTTCCCTGCAAACCGGTTCTGATCGGGCGGTAGTGACCGCGAGCAGAGGTGAACAGATTTCCCGTGACAGCATGCAGAGTGTCGAGGCGGTGCAGTCCGCCCTTGTCGGCATCAGTGGGGCTGTCAGCCGAATCACGGAAATGAGTCACCAGATGGCGTCGGCATCGGAAGAGCAAAGCCAGGTGGCTGAAGACATCAATCAACAGATCACGCGTATTGCCCAGTTGTGCGATCACAGCGCCGGGCAGGCCAAGCAAGGCGTTGAAATCAGTCAGGAACTGGAACGTATGGCGGAGTATTTGCACAGCCTGGCTGAACGCTTCAATCGGTAATAACCCATCCCCTCGAACACCCACAGGGACGTGGGGGTACGCATTTGAAGCGCTGGCACGGGCGTTTTTCGCCCGATTCACAGTTTTTCAACGTTATTTCATCAAACCAAATAAT
The DNA here is from genome assembly GCF_900187435.1 of Pseudomonas sp. Irchel s3b5. Taxonomy (NCBI): domain Bacteria; kingdom Pseudomonadati; phylum Pseudomonadota; class Gammaproteobacteria; order Pseudomonadales; family Pseudomonadaceae; genus Pseudomonas; species Pseudomonas sp. Irchel s3b5. Next base: position 242,016 of record NZ_FYDY01000001.1, on the reverse strand, counting down.
GGATCAGCGGATTTCACAGCGCAGCCCAAGAGGTCGCTGTTTACTGCTCGATGAGCTTTCGACGTGGGTCGGGGCAATGTCGGCAGGAGAATTTCGTGAGCCTGGAACGTCTGAGCAAACTCATCTCTATAGGATTTGGGCTGGCATTAGCTGCCTGCCTGATGACCCTGGCAGTGGATGAGTACTTCGGGAAGCAGGCAGCGCAAGCCACTGATCGACGTCACCAAAGCATTACCGCCATTGCCCAGATAGGCACCCTCAACCGTGAACTGACCCAGTTGGCTCGTCTGTATGTCACTACAGGCGACGAGTTGTTTCTCACCCGATACAACCAAAAATGGCAACAAGGCCGGAAGTTTAAAGAAGTTGCACAGGATTTCCGTGCGATGGGACTGAGCGATACAGAAGAGCAATTGCTCAAAGCGGTCGAAGTCATGGATGTAAAACAGACGGATATGGAGCGTCTGGCCATGCGGGAAAGTTTCCATCGTGGGGGGCCGTCACTGCTTTCCGGTACCTCTTACATTAACTCCGAGTGGGGTTTCGCGGATGCGCTGAATCAGCTGATCACGGAAACAAGCGAACGCTTCAATAACGACTTCAAGGTTGCCCGGAAGAAGGCCGAACTGGCCAGCCGAATCAATGTATTGATGCAGTTGATTACATTGGGTGCCGCCCTGTTGGCATTTCTGATCATTCTGCGACGCCAGCTGGTGGTCCCGCTGATGGGGCTTTCCGAGCGCATACGCCGGCTGCAAGCCGGGGAGGCCGTTGGTGAACCGGAGCAGCGCACCGGCCTTGCCGAGGTCGTGGCACTGAATGAAGCGTTCGATGCCTATGTTGACGTCAATGAAGAGATGCGCCGGCAACACTGGGTGAAGAAACGCCTTGGTGAACTGGTCCAAGTATTACAAATGTGCGCGACCCCGCAGGCCTTTGCGGCAACGCTGCAACAGCGGTTGCAGGATTGTTTGAACTGTCATGCGGTCTTGTCGTTTGATGCGGTGCCCGCCATGCAGCGCAGGGGTGAAGTGCACTTCAGCTTGCCACTGCTGCAAGAGGGGCAGCAGCTGGCCAGCCTTGAACTGGATTTTACTCAGCGTCCGGATCCCGCCCAATTCAGGCTGCTCGACAGTCTGCCGGCGCGACTTGGCACGTTGCTGCACCTTGTGCAACAACGACTCCACAACCAACAGCTGTTACAACAGGCCCGGCGGCAGGCTGGGCAACTGGAAGATCAGGCGCTGATCCTGCAACAGCGACAGGATTCGCTGGAAGCCACCGAGAGCTGGTATCGCGGCATCGTGGAATTCGCCCCTAAAGCGCTGCTCGTGTTTGACGAAAATGGCGTGATTCTGGCGAATCAGCAAAGTGAAGCGACGTTTGGTTATGCACCTGGCGGCCTGCTCGGCCAGACCTGCCAAGTCCTGCTCCCGGAGAGTCAACGTGAACTTGTCGCATCGATGGTTGAGCAGCTACGAAGAGAAAAGGTGCTCGATCCGGTTGAAGTGATTGGCCGTCGCTCGGATGGCAGTGAGTTCCCTGTCGAGCTACGTCTATGCTTGCTGCCAGCACGGCAGGGCTACAGGGAAAGCCTGTGTATTGCGATTCGCGATCTCACCCAGCGCAACGCGGACGAGCGCCGTCTGCGTGAAGCGCACGAGCAACAACAAGCGATCGTCACGGCGGCGCCTTGTGGTATCGCACTGGTGCAGGGTGGCGTGATTGTGCAGGCCAATTTGCGTCTGGACGAACTCTTCGGCTTTACGCCGGGCGAGCAATTGCAATGTTCCCCGGTGAGTTGGCTGGATCAGGTCGTGTGGGCAGAGACGAAGGTTGCATTGGAAGCACAGGTTCGGGCGACCCTCAACAGCGGCGAAATTTATCATCAGCATCTGCAACTGTGCCGCAAGGACTCCACCAGCTTTTGGGCGAGCCTGAGCGCACGTGCCATCGCGCCCGGTGACCTGTCCCGTGGTTCGATCTGGATCGTCGAAGACATTTCCGCCCACCAGGCCGCAGCCGCCGAAATGCAGCAAGCGCAGCAACTTGCCGAGGAAAGTGCACGAATCAAGTCCGAGTTTCTGGCCAACATGAGCCACGAGATCCGCACGCCGATGAACGCCATCATCGGCATGACGCATCTGACCTTGCGCACGGAGCTGAACGAGCGCCAACGCGATTATCTGAGCAAGGTACAGAGTTCCAGCCGACACTTGCTGGGCGTTCTTGACGATGTCCTGGACTTTTCCAAGATTGAGGCAGGCAAGCTTCAGCTGGATGTCTGTAACTTCAGTCTGACTGAGTTGCTGGAAGAAGTGGTTGACCAGGTTCGTCCCCGTATTGCCGATAAACGCCTGGATTTGCATCTCAATACCGGTGCGGACGTCCCCGAGTGCTTGTGTGGCGATCCGCTGCGGCTGCGTCAGGTGCTGCTGAACTTCCTCAGCAACGCGGTGAAGTTCACTGAACGGGGGCAGATCCGCATAGAGGTCAACCTGCGTCAGGCCAGCCAGGATGATGTGCTGTTGTACTTCAGCGTGACGGACACTGGCATCGGCTTATCCGCCGAGCAACTGGAAGTCCTGTTCCAGTCCTTTCAACAGGCAGATGCCTCGATCACCAGGCGCTTTGGCGGAACGGGTCTGGGGCTGGCGATTGCCAAACAACTGGCCGAGCTGATGGGCGGGCAGGTGGGTGTTCAAAGTGAACTGGGCTCGGGCAGTACATTCTGGTTTGAGGTCCGTTTGCAATTGGCCCAGGACGACGTCATCGACAACCTGTCCCACACACCGCACCGCAGTGATTGGAAGGTGGCCGACGGCACTCGTATCTTGCTGGTGGAAGACAACGAGCTGAACCAGCAGGTTGCCGCCGAGTTGCTGCGGGCAGTGGGCTGCAGTGTCGATATTGCGTTCGATGGTCGCAAAGCGTTAGAGCGGCTGGCGGCAGAAGAATATGACCTGGTGTTCATGGACATGCAGATGCCGGTGCTCGATGGCCTGGCCGCCACCCGCCAATTGCGCCAGCGGCCCGGATTGAGCGCGTTGCCGGTCATTGCGATAACGGCCAATGCCCGGCGTAGTGACCATGACGCGTGTCTGGCCGCCGGTATGAACGACTTTGTCAGCAAGCCTTTCGAGCCGCACGCGCTTTACGCGATGTTGCGACGCTGGCTGAGTGATGCGCCGATCAGCCTCGGTGGCGCTCATACACGTAAGCCAACCCCGACTGCACACGTTACCAATGCCAAGTTCAGTCTCGACGGCGTGGATACGGAAGCGGGAATGCGGCGGGTGTTGGGCAATCACCCTTTGTATCTGGATTTATTGCGCAACTACCTGGCCGACCAGAGCCTTCTGCTGGAACAGTTGAACGTGACGCTGGCGACGGGCGATCTGGAAAGAGCGGAGCTGTTGGCACATAGCTGCAAAGGTGTATCCGCAACCATCGGCGCCGACACCGTGGCGCAAGCAGCGCATGCATTGGAGCAAGCGCTGCGCATCAGGCAGCCGGCTGAGATGTTGCAAGTATGCCTGGAGAGGTTGAGCCAACCGTTGACGTCGCTCTTGGGACAACTGCGCGAGCAATTGCCGGCAAAGGTCGAATCACCGTCAATGCAGGTTGACTTGCCCCGGTTGAACGAAGTGTGTCGCACGCTCGATGCGCTGCTGGGTGAGTCCGATGGGGACGCTGTCCATTACTTCTCCCGACATTCCGTGTTGTTGCGGGGCGCGTTTGCAAATGGCTTTGCGCCACTTGAGGAGGCGATAAAGCGTTTCAGTTTCGAGCAAGCACAGTGCCATCTGAACGAGGCGCTACAAGCCTATGCAACAGCGGCGATGAGCGAATAGCAGGTGGGTTATGCGCGGTGTTTGCCAGCATCAGGACTCTGCTCAAAAGTTTTCAGCGTTTTTCAGCGTTGAACAGAATGCGCTCAGACCAATTCAGAGCAGAGTTGCGCAGGGCATGCGTTACTGCAAAAAAAAACCTGGCAAAGATAACGGACGATTCTTGCCCCATTGTGCCTTCAGGCCAGTTGCGTCTGCCCCGGCAGATTTAACGACGCATTGGTGTGTGCCCGTTGCGAGGATGTCTTGTTGAACCAATTTCCCCGTAAACCCATCGTGCTGGTGGTTGACGACATGCCGGCCAACCTGCAGTTGATCAATGAACTGCTCCGTGAGCAGTATCAATTGCGGGTTGCTGTCAGCGGCGAGCAGGCGCTACAGATTGTCGACCGAGTCCTACCCGACCTGATCTTGCTTGATGTGCAGATGCCTGGCATGGATGGTTATGAGGTCTGTCGTCGTCTCAAAAGCAATCCGAAAACCATGGATGTCCCGGTTCTGTTTCTGAGTGCCAGAAACGAAGATGAAGATCAATGCCTGGGGCTCGAACTGGGCGCTAGCGATTACCTGAGCAAGCCGGTCAATCCGCCCATATTGCTGGCGCGGGTGCAGACACAGATGCGTCTGAAATTGGCGGCAGATCTGCTGCGGGTGCAAAACAACTTTCTCGATCAGGAAGTACTGGCGCGGACCCGTGAGCTGCAAGCCACCCACGACGTGACCATCATGGCCCTCGCGTCACTGGCCGAGACGCGCGATAACGAGACAGGCAACCATCTGCGACGCACGCAGCATTATGTGCGCGCGTTGGCCGAGGCACTGCGTCATCACCCACGATTCAGCGCGTTTCTGGATGATGAAAGCATTGAACTGATGTTTAAGTCAGCGCCGCTGCACGACATCGGAAAGGTCGGGATCGCGGATCATATCCTGCTCAAGCCTGGCCGTTTCGAGCCCGCCGAGTTCGAGATCATGAAGACCCATGCCCAGTTGGGTTATCAGGCACTGGTCCATGCGGAGGAGCTGTTGGGGCAGCCCGTTCCCTTCCTGAGCATCGCCAAGGAAATTGCCCTGTGTCATCACGAAAAATGGGACGGCAGCGGTTATCCGAACGGGCTGGCCGGTGATGCCATTCCGGTGAGCGCCCGACTGATGGCCGTGGCGGATGTCTACGATGCGGTCATCAGCCGGCGCGTATACAAGTCGCAGATGAGCCATCAGACGGCGGCAACCATCATTTATGACGGTGCCGGCCGGCATTTCGATCCGGATGTGGTGCTGGCCTTCAGGGCCCTGGAGGAGGAGTTCGATCAAATTGCCCAGCGCTTTTCCGATAGCGAGCCCGCTGAGCCACTGACAATGGCCGGATAGCGCCCCCCCACGAATACCTTTCTTGTCAGCGAGACCTTCAGGTTCCTGAATGGACCTGAGCACGCCTGAATTCGACGTTCAACCCAGAGATGCACCCCCACACGACGGTAGGTTTTTCTGTATGAAATGGTTCTACGACGCCAAGATATCGTTCAAGCTTTTTTTGGCCTTTGCGCTCTGCGCAGGTATTACGCTGGTCGTAGGACTGTTGGGGAGCCAAGGTGTCGGTTCGCTGTCGTCGAGCCTGCAACTGGTGTTCACGAATAACCTGATCTCTGTGGCTAAAACAGCAGAAGCCAAGTCAGGGACCGTCGATCAAAATCGTGACCTTTATCGCCTGTTGTCGGCGGCTGCAGCGAATGCACCGCAATCAGAGAAAGACGTCATTCTGTCTAATATGAAAAGACACCGTGCCCTTAGTGAAACGGCCTTCGCTGTGTATCGGGCAACGCCGCTGGCAGACGACGAACGCGCCGCCGGTGACAAAATGGAAAAGGACTGGCCTGTGTATCAGGCACTTGTTGAGCGTGCTGTTGGAATGGTTGCGGAAGGTGATTTGCCTGCTGCGCGAGAGTTAATTGCCACCGATTTACAGCAAGCTTACCGTTCGGTGGTCGATGAGCTAAACATCATGATTGCATCCAACAATCGCCAGATAGGGGAAGGCGCTGTCGATGCGGCCCAGCGCGACCGTACGGCGAAGTTCAATTTGTACGTGGGTATTGCGCTGGCTTTCATCGCAGCCTTCGGTTTAGGGCTGTTCATCAGTCGAGCAATCAGTGGCCCCCTTGCCATTGCACTGGCAAGTGCTCAGCGCGTCGCAGCGGGCGACCTCACTCAAGCCATTTCATGCACTCGACGCGATGAAACGGGCCAACTGTTGTCGGCGTTAAGCGACATGCAGAACAACCTCAAAAACACGATCCAGCAAATATCGAGTGCTGCGGACCAACTGAGTTGCGCAGCGGAAGAGCTTAATGCGGTGACGGAAGAAAGCGGGCGCGGGCTGATACGCCAGAGCGACGAAATTCAACTGGCTGCAACCGCCGTCACTGAAATGAGCGCAGCTTCAGAGGAAGTCGCACGCAACGCGGTCTCGACTTCTGAGGCGTCCAAACTCACCAGCGAAGAAGCCGCAAATGGTCGAGATCAGGCGCGTGAGGCCGTGGACGCGATTAACACCGTCGGTTCCGAAATCAGCGGCTCTACCACCATGGTTGAAGAACTCGCTGGCAGTGTCCGCGACATTGCCAAGTTGCTCAGTGTTATTCGCAGCATTGCAGAGCAGACCAACTTGCTTGCACTCAATGCCGCCATTGAAGCCGCACGCGCTGGCGAGCAAGGTCGTGGATTTGCCGTGGTTGCCGACGAAGTCAGAGCGCTGGCGGCGCGCACTCAAGGGTCCACGGCTGAAATTGAGGCGATGATATCGCTGGTGCAGAACCGGGCGGATGATGCGGTACACGCAATGGGCAAAAGCAGCGCCTTGGCCAGCAATGCTCAATTGCTGGCAGATGCCACGGGGCAGGCGCTTGAGCGTGTTGCTCAAAACATTGCGCAGATCAACGATCGCAACACGATGATAGCCACCGCATCGGAAGAGCAGGCCTATGTGGCGCGCGAGGTCGATCGCAACCTTGTAAACATCCGTGACCTGTCTACACAAACCGCTGCCGGTGCTAATCAGACTAACGCGTCGAGTCAGGAGCTCTCTCGTTTGGCGGTGTCATTCACCAATCTGGTGCGCACATTCAAGCTTTAACAGCTGTAAACAGTGCGACTAAATGGCCTTTGTTCTTATAGCGTCTGAATTCGAGTCTGCATTTATGGAAATGCCGCTATGGGCCTGCTGATTGATAAACAACTGGTGTTCGACGAAGACAACTTCCTCTTGTTTCGGCTGGATACCACCGGTGAAGAGCCCTTGCGGGTGGGTGCAATCGCCAGCCGATGCCTGGCGATGCTGCTCAGGTCCGATGGCTCCGTGGTGCGAAAACGCGACCTGATGTCCGGGGCATGGGGTCAATACGGATTGGAAGTGACCGATAACAGCCTGGCCCAGGTGGTCCGACAGTTACGGTTGGCGTTGGAGAAACTGCAACCTGATCGGGACTTCATTCAGACCTTACCCCGCATCGGTTACAAGCTCTCGGATGGTGTGCGTGTCGAGGAGTGGTTGGCCCTGCCAGCCTCAGGTGCAGATGCAGCTGAAAACGCGGCGTCCATTGATGACGCGCCGCTGTCGAACCCGGTCGATCGAGTGGAGGAGGGTGTGCGTGCGCCGATGGCACCGACACACGCGGCGGCGTCTGCGTGTCCAGTGCCATCGCAACGGCGTTGGGGCCTATGGCTGGCTTTACCCGTGTGGGGCGCGTTGGCATTCCTGCTGGGCACCCAGGGATGGGGACTGCCCGATGATGCGCCACCGCCCGAATTCACCGCGCCCGTGACTGTGGAGGACGTGCACGTGCATCGTTCCGCTCAAGACGCTCAAACGCTGACGGCGCCCCATCTGCAACGAATGGTCGGGCACAGTCGAAAACTGGCAGGGCTGCTGGAACTCTCGGCGCAAAACATCCATCTCTACCTGTTACCGTCGCGTCGAGGTGCGGATCAGATTCTCTGTGATGGCGAACTGGAGAGCACCGTCAGCCGCTGCATAGGCGTTCAACAACATGACTAGACGCGCGGAAAATGCTGCATGGTGCCTGGCTTTCGGCGTTCTGGGGCTGTTGAGTGTGGCGCTGGGCCGGCTGATGACAGAGCGCGACGAACGCCTGGACCTTTGGTGCACGGGGGAGAGCGCGCATGAAGTGTCTTCCGGCATGCATTCGGCCTGGTTGATGACGCGTTTTCGACTGGATTTGAGCCTCGAGGGGCTCAGCCATATGCGCATGATTGCTCAATTGATCGATGCCGAAACCGGGGATGAAATCGGCACGATCCACCGCAACAGTGCCTTTGAAGTCAATCAGCAGAAGCAACGCCTGCAGGTCAATGTAATGCGGGGCGCCAAGGGTGAAACAGATAAAAGTCTTCCTGAACTGACCGGCACGCTGAGCATGTTTATTTTCCGCCCGGACAGCAGCCTGAGTTACTGGGTGCGGTCGTTGTCCGGGATGCGTTACTTGTTCGATGATGGCAATGACATGTTCATTTTATGCAGCAGAAGGTAACGCGCAGACGTCACTCATCCGAGTGACTGGCCACGCGCAGTGTTGGTTTTCGGTGCCGGTTTCCCGGTAAGTCTAGGTTTTGATGCCGAGCTCCCGGTAAACCAATGGGAGGAGCTGGTCGGGCTCTATCGGCTTGAGCAGGAAATCAACAATGCCCAGATGCATTGCGGCAATGGCGTCTCTGACTTTTGCATCGCCGGAAATGACCAGGACAGGAAGATCGGCCCACACGGACTTTCGGATCTTGCGAATAAAATCCAGACCATCGGTCGGTGACATCCGCAAGTCTGTAATGATCAACTCGATTGCATCGTCAGCGACCAGTAACTTCATGGCGTCGTCAGCGCTTGCTGCTAAAAGGCTCTGGATGCCTTTAAGTTGGAGATTCCCGGCAATCATCTCACGCAAAGCGCGGTCGTCATCAACGATCAGCACCTTTTGAGGTCTTTTTTCTGCCTCATGGAGGTTGGCAGCGTTGATCGCCTCGTGTTCAGCGCCACTCAAAATATCGTCGTCGTTCATAGTCCCTCATTCAGTCAATACTGCTGCCGATTGGCCTTTTTCCTTTGATTCAAGGATCAATCAAAACTTCGTCGGTTGCGCCTGCATTTGCGGGTAGCGAAGCGTACCTGAACGCCAAATGCGGGCTGTTCAGTATCAAGGTATAGCCGAAATTACGGCCATTCGCGCCGAGCGAAAAAAATATTGAGTGGCTGTTCAACGCGCCTTCGGCCGAAGGCTGCGGTGCCCGCCACCCTGGCGCTGAACACCGCAGCAGGCTCCCGTCTCCCGCTCTCCAGTAGTCTGAAACTCCTAGCCCGTCTGGGAGTTTCAGACGATGTGCAAACTTTGGAGCTTGTTCATAGTTGTGGCCTATAGAACAGACAAAGGTCTACGGTCGGTCTCGATGACTTGACCTGCTCAGGAGAAAGTCATGACTATGCGCAAGAAAACCTCATCGCCAACGAATGACCTGACCGTCACCACCGACCAGCAAGACTACGCACCGGGCAGCACTGCCACTATCACGGCCGGCGGGCTCGCCCCCGGCAGCACCGTAACGTTCGAAGTGGACCACGCCGTCGGTGCTGGCGCGGATAGCGTGTGGGGCACGCCCGACGATGTGCTCGATACCAACACCGGCGATGGGCACGAGCCCTGGTCCGTGACCGATGGCGGTGCCGGCGATCTCGATGGCCAAGTCAATGGCAGCGTTACCACCTCGTGGTACGTGAACCCCGACGACTCGGCCGGCGCGACGTTTCTGCTCAGCGCGACCTCGGCAGGTGCCGATGGTGCGTCCGGCACGGCTGACGATGCGGTGGCCACAGCGTCCTTTACGGACAGTGCTTTTGGCGTCGAGCTGACCGGCGAGGACGTTACGCTGGACGAAACGGCCGGGTTGCAGAACGCCACGGCCACTCCAGCCCCTGGGGGAGACGCGGACGACAACGACACGTCATTGGCCTTGCCGGGGGCGTTTTCCACGCGACTGGGCACTCTTGGGGCCGGTACCGCAACGGGTGTGGCCCTGAGTGGTTACAACGGGGAAGTGGGCAATACGGGCAGCACGGCATTCACCATCACCTCTGCGCCCGGAGGCAGCATTACCGATGTCAGCTTCGTTGACAGCGCTGGCGCTGCGCTCGATGGCGATGACAGTGGACTGTTTACCCTCGATGGCACCAGCATCCTTCTCTATACGGATTCAGATGACAACATCGTTCTGGGCCGAGCCGGTGGGCCGAACGGCGCGATTGTGTTCGCAGCTTACATAGAAGAAACCGGAACACCGGTCTCTGGCGGCAAGATCTGGATCGTGGAGTACCAACCGATTCAGCATCCAGGCACGGCGAACCCTGATGACTCGGTCAATTTGATGGATAAGGTTTTCATCGGTGCCAGCCAGGACCTGGCGTTCAGTCTGCTCAATGCACCCTCCGGTCAGAACCTCTTCCTGATGTTTACGAAGCTGAACCCGGAAACTGAAATTGTAGACACTGTCACGCGGATCACGGACCCCACCATCATCGCCACCGGCAAGAACCCCGCAAACCAGTCAACCGGAGTCAATATAACCACTGGCGACACGATCAATACCAGCCAGGCGGGTGGCCCGACCACCTTCGGCACCAACAATCAGATGATTGTGGAGCAAGAGGGCATCCGCTTCTCGTTCGTCACGGGAGCCAGGCAAAATGTGACTGTTCCCTTCCTCGATCAGAACGAAGCAGATCTTGAAGCCAACGTCGACTTCACCGACGTCTTCAATGCGAAATCGGCGAGTTTCGACGTCGTACAGTTGCAGAGCGGCAAGAGTGCTGTCGTAAGAGTCAGCGCCTTCAGCACCGAGGTTGAATCTAAAGAGGATTTCATCGACGGATATGCGGATGATACGTCGATTTCAATCACCAGCGTTCGCGTCACCAACATTAGTACCGGGGTCGTCGCGGACTCCACCGCACCGTCGAATACCCTGGGCATTGTCTTCAGCTTTGCCGGTGGGGTTGTGACCATCAGCGGCGTCAAGGCTGGCTACGAGATTGAATACACCACAACGGCGGATCACAACCGCGTGCTCATCGAGAACGGCGCGGCGGTCGACGCCAAGGGCAACAACCACGCCGATTTTGACATCGGTGGCTTCAGGCTGCTCCAGGCCTCTATCCAGACCGTCGAAATCGGCTCCAAAATGATTTTCGACGACGACGGACCGAGCATCAGCACCACCGGCACGGAACCCACGCTGACGGTAGACGAGACGACACTGACAACCGACGCTACTCAGAGCTTTGCGGCCAACTTCATCTCGGCGTTTGGCGCTGATGGGGCGGGCACACTGACCTATGCGCTGAGCATGGTGGCCGGTGCCTCCGGGCTGACGGACACGGCCACGGGCCAGGCGGTAATCCTGTCGCTCAACGGCGCGGTGGTCGAAGGCCGCACGGAAACGAGCGACGATCTGGTGTTCACGGTCAGTGTGGCCGCCAATGGCAGCGTTACGCTCAACCAGATTCGGGCAGTGGTGCATACCAACACAGGCGATCACGATGACTCGACGACTCTAACCTCGGATGACTTGGTGAAGCTGACAGCGACCAAGACCGATGGGGACGGCGACAGTGCCCAGGCGACCCTTAACATCGGACAGAACCTGGTGTTCAAGGACGATGGGCCAAGCATCAATACCACCGGCACGGAACCCACGCTGACGGTGGACGAATCGGACCTGTTAAGCGACGCAACCCAGAGCTTTGCGGCCAACTTCAACTCGGCGTTTGGCGCTGATGGGGCCGGCACGCTGACCTATGCGCTGGGCATAGGGGTTGGCGCCACCGGGCTGACGGACACGGCCACGGGCCATGCGGTGGTCCTGTCACTCAACGGCACGGTGATCGAAGGCCGCACGGTCACGAGCGACCAGCTGGTATTCACGGTCAGCGTCGACGCCAATGGCAGCGTTACGCTCAATCAGATCCGGGCCGTGGTGCATTCCAACACAGGCAATCCCGATGATTCGAAGAGCCTGGCCTCGGACAACCTGGTGACCCTGACGGCGACCAAGACCGACAAGGAAGGCGACAGCGCCCAGGCAACCCTCAACATCGGGCAGAACCTGGTGTTCAAGGACGATGGGCCGAGCGTCAACACTTCCGGCACGGAACCCACAATGACGGTGGACGATTCGGCCCTGGGGGGCGATGCCACCCAGAGCTTTACCGCAAACTTCAGCTCTGGTCCTGGCGCCGATGGGGCGGGGCCCCTGACCTATTCGCTGGGCATAGGCGTCGGCGCCACCGGGCTGACGGATACGGCCACGGGTCAAACCGTGATCCTGTCGCTTAACGGTACGGTGGTCGAAGGCCGCACAGCCGTGAGCAACGATCTGGTGTTCACGGTCAGCGTGGCCGCCGATGGCAGCGTTACGCTCGATCAGCTCCGGGCGGTGGTGCATCCCAATATCAACGATCCCGATGACTCGACGACTCTGGCCTCGGACAATCTGGTGACGCTGATAGCGACCAGGACCGATGGGGACGGCGACAGTGCCCAGGCGACCCTCAACATCGGGCAGAACCTGGTGTTCAAGGATGACGGGCCATCACTCGCGTTCGGCAACCTGATCGGGACCGGTAGCCTCCTTCCACAATACGGGTACTGGAACAGCGCGGCGGGAGCCGACGGGCTGGGCGCGACCGGCTTGAATATTTCGCTGGTGAACAACCAGTTCACCCTCGTCAGGCCGGACAACACGACCCTGCTCGGAGTCGGCTCGCTGACCGAGCAGGGGAGCTCACCGGATATCAACGGCGCGTACCATTTTGCGGGTACGTTGACCGGTGATTTCGACAACAACGCCGCAACGGCCAATACCAGCGTCGACTACACGCTGACCGCCTTCGCCGATGGCACTTATGCACTCGATCTGGTGCAAGGCTTCCATTCGACGATCGTGCTCAGCAGTGCCGACGGCTCGCTTGCAGCCGGCGGCCCGGATCCAGTGCGCACCTTGCTGATTCCGCAGACGAACAACCCGGCTATTCCTTCGACTTCCGAGGAAATTGTGTTCTTTTCCGCAGAGTCGCTTGCGACGACTGATCAGATCCTGAGCGGCATCGGGCTCGGAGCCTCCGACCCTACCGAAGCCACGCTACAGACCAACCCGCTGCCGGCGTACATCGACGCCGCCTCCATGAACGTCAGCACGTCCGGCATCGGCGTCGGCAACAACGTGTTCCAGGGAGACAACCAGGTGGCAATCAGCGCCGCCGATGAAAGTTTCGTGATCAATCCGGAAACCCTGCTGGCGGGCATGAAGGTCTTTATCGACAACTCCGTAGGGGGTTACAACACCGCGACCGAGGATTTGTATTACAGGATCTTCTACGAAAATGGCACGTTCTCGAATCGCATCGAGGTGAACACAGTGACATCGGAGGCGGGTGGGCAGGTGTCCTTTCTCATTCAGAAGGAGGGCGCACTGCTGATCGACGCGGTTCAACTGACGATGGGTCGGGGCGATATCAAGATCCCGGTCATCCAGTTCATCTCGGAGAGCGAGAGCCTGGCCAACGATGTGAAACTGGCGTTCAGCGCGACACTGACCGACAAGGATGGGGATTCGGCGACCAGTACGTTTGACGCCAACCTGTTCGCCAATGACGCGGCCAATGCACAGTTCGACTACACGCTGGTGGGCACGATCGGCGAGCAAGATGCGTTCAACATCGACCTGTCGATCAATGACAACCTGTACCAGGTCACCGGTTTCGATGTGGGGCCGGACGTGCACGACAAACTGGTGATCAACGGTGTACAGAACACCTTCCAGATCGACAATACCGGCTTTGACAGCATCGTGACGGTGACCGAGCCAGGACAGGTAACGACCATCACCGTGGTCGGGGTCGACCTTCAGGATAGCGACCTCTTCTTTAGCGCCTGAGGCGTCGCGCGCGTGAACGAATGCGAGGGTGGTGCAGGAAACCACCCTCGCATTTTTTTGCGGCACCCATACAAGATCGTCAGTTGAAATCAAACAGGTTGTTAAGGGTTCGATTTATTGACTGATGAACAGCCTCTGCTTCTGTGATGTTGCCATTGAGCGCCGCATACTGGAGATTGATGGAAATCAAAAATCATCAAGACGTGGTTTTTTTTGTTTGAGAACTACGAGCGCATGGCCGACTTCAGGCGCAATTGCAAGGGCAGTGTGATGGTCCGTATCAGCGACCACCCGGACTCTTACGCGACGCCAGCAGGCATAGCCATGGGCGTCGCGAAATTTAACGCAATCATGTACACCGAACCCCGGCCTGGCTCGGTCAGCCCGGCGTGGGCGCAGATGAATTCGAATACCGCTTCGGCCTCGGCCTCATCCACCACCACATTGATTAGTCGGGACAGTACCGCCTCGGGCACTTCATGACGGGGAGCTTGAGCCGCCTGCAGCACGGGCACACCGCGGCAGCTAACGCTGTCCGCGCGCGTAATGCCATGTGTATCGCGCAACAACTGCAATAGCCTGCGCTCCGTACCATCGTCCGGCAACACGCAGGTGATAAGTTTCGCAGCCCCACCCGGTATACACGCCGTCACCACGCTCACGAGATATTCCCCTGTTCAAGCATTTCGCGGGGAATGTAGGTGGCCACTTTTTCCACCGGTGTCGCATAGATCATTCCCGCTCCGGGAACATTCAGGTTGGCCGCGTGGTAGATGGCTTCGAGTACCGCGTCCTGGTAGTCGACCGCCACCAGCAGGCTGACCACTTCTTTTTCCGCATCGATAGCAACGCTGAGCAAGCCGAGCCGCTCGCGGGGGCCTACACCGTGGGCGTGGTAGACAATGGCGCCTGGCGCGCCCATACCCTGGGCCGCACGGATCACCTGGTCGGCGCGACCGACGGGAACAATGCAGGTGATCAGTGCCACATCAGTCAGGTAGGTAATCCCGTCAGCTTTCATCCCGCTTCTCCCGTGCTCAATAATGTATTTGCCGGCTGTTGCGCGGCAGCCTTTGTCTGTTTCCACGACTGAAAGCGCGCCCACTGTCCCAGGAGCATGACGCTGATGATGGGACCAACGGATGCCATGCAGAGAATGCCGAAACCTTCGACTGCGTGGGTGGCATTGCCCAGTCCCAACCCCATGGCAAGAACAAGCGGAACGGTGATCGGCCCAGTGGTGACTCCCGCACTGTCCCAAGCCACATTGACAAACTCTTCCGTCGAAAAAAACGTCAGTACCACGGCAAACAGGTAGGGCGGCACCACCAGCCAGACCAAAGGCAGGTCGAATACCAATTTGGCCACGCCCACCGCAATACCGCAGGCGACGCCTATTGAAACTGCGCGGATCAGGCTGCGCTTGCGGATAAAACCATTGGTCAGGGACTCTGCTGTGACGCCGAGCGCATTGAGCGCGGGTTCGGCAATGGTCGCCCCATACCCGAGCACCCAGGCGAAACCCAAGGCCAGTACCAGTCCCACCTGATACATATAAAGCGGAGAGTCGTCTGTGCCAGGTGTTTTCATGAAGGCCGCCGGAATCAGCGAACCCGCACTCCCACCCAGTTTCGACAGGCCGTACGTCAACCCGAGATTGAACACACACATGCCGGCTACGGTCAGTGCAATGCCGAGGAAAATCTCGCCACGTCGCGGCAGGCGCTGGCCCAGCAGAAGTTTCAGCACGATCAGTAAAAATATCACCAGAGGCACAATGGCTCGCAGCCCCGAAACAACCTCCAGTCCGGGGCTGACCGTGTGCCAGGGTGCAGCCAGTTGTCCGGCGCCGGTCATGGCCTGCGCTGCGACGATTATTTCCGCTGGCGAGGAGAGCGCCGCCACGTACAGGCCGAGCAGCATGACGCCCATGACGGGAAACAGCGAGGCCAGGGTGACAATGCCGAACCCGGACAGACCGGAGCCGCCCTTGCCAGCGGCAGCCGCAATGCCGATACCCAACGCCAGCACCAGCGGTACGGTGACCGGCCCGGTGGTGACCGCGCCAGCGTCCCAGGCCAGGCCAATAATCTTCGCAAGCTCAGGGTCCCGGGTCATGTAAACCGTCAACAGCAGCACAGGTGCCAGCGCTAAATAGATCAGCGGCTTCAGGCTCCAGCCATAGAGAAACCGGAGCGTACCGGTTACAGCGGCCAGGCCGACGCTGGCCCCCACAACCAGGACGAGTTCGCCGGTCCACTGGTTGAGTAACGCCCAGAGGTAGGGCGCACGCTCTGCAGAAACGTTCTGCCCCGCAGCGCGCAGCGCCCCGATAGCGGGTTCAGCGAAAGTCACCCCGATGCCCAGCAACAGGGTAATCAGCAACACCACAGGCAGGGATAACTTACGCGGAAGGTTACTGCCAATTATTTCGCCCAACGGCATCAGACCGAGTTTCAGCCCTTCCATGAACAGCATCAGTCCGACGATCACAGCGAACAGGCCGCCCGCGACAATCAGCGAGTCCTCCACCACTTGGCGCAGGATGATGATCTGAAACAGTACGAGGTACATCGCTAACGGCGCCACGGCGCGAAGCTGCTCTTTCAGCCGGACATTGAGGTAGGGCCTGAGGATGGCGGCGACCTCGACTCCGCGCAATTTTGCAGCTTTGTGAGGAGCGGCCTGCCAGTGGCCATCGGCATTGCGAACCGGTGCGGATACCATTTCTCGCATGGGTATTTCGCGGCGACCGGCGCCGATCATCTGCATGTAGTCGGCGTAGCGAATGGAGTCTTTCATAGGGTCATCTGTTTAAGTAGATCTACGGGTAGGGGACCAATAGCCCGTCGCATTGGCGCCGATTTGGGCTTAACCCAATTTTCCTGCGGCGTACAACTTTGCCTGCCCTCGGTGAGTAGGGTGTTGACTTCAATCATGAAGTTGATCGCAAAGAAGGCAGCAGAACTGCACTTTCTACCGTGAATTCTCCGTAGAGACTTCAGCGTAGCAGAGGGCGTTTTTTGCTGGGTGTGAAGCTGCCAGTCAGGTCGAAAACTCTTACAGGTATACGCGACTAGCGCTTCACTCCCAACTATTCTGAAGCAAGATCAGAATTCACCCGAGTAACATCAGGTATCGAGCGTTGCTTCGGCATTAGGGAAACCGGTATGACACATCTGCAAGATAAAGCCGATTCCGACGCGGATTTAGCTCAGATGGTGATAGGGCTGGGGCCCTGCACTTATCTGTTGTTGCTCTTGCTCGGGTTGATCCTTCTGTTTCCCTTTCTGGAGGAGGGACTGATTGCTCGCACGTTGCTGGGCATTCTGTTTTCGGCCGTGCTGCTCGTGGGCGCTTTTGCCACCAGGCAAACCCGGTCGGGGTTCATCTTCAAACTGTGCCTGGCGTTGTTTGGGATTGGCCTTCAATGGGCGGCCTTGTGGACGGAGAGCATCGCGACGCTTGAACTTGCCGGGATAACCTATGCGGCGTCTCTTGCGGTTTCGTTCAGCGGAGTGCTTCGCTACCTTCTCAAGCGCGGGCCAATTACAGCCGACAAACTGCATGGCGCGCTTGCTGGCTACATCATGCTGGCCTTTGTCTGGTCCTTCATCTATGCCCTGGTCGAGATTTCCGCCACTGGCTCCTTCGGACCTGGCAACTTCGATTTCAGACAACCCGGCACTTTCTTTAAGCTGATCTATTTCAGCTTCACAACGCTTACTACCACCGGTTACGGCGATGTTATTCCGTTGACCAACCACGCTCGCTCACTGGTGATGGTGGAGGAATTTTCAGGCGTCTTTTATGTGGGGGTCGTGATAGCGCGGCTTGCCGGTATTTATCCGTCGCGTCAGGCCAGGTGACGCCCGATTTGCCTGTGCCATCTACGGGCATTTGTAAGCAACCAGCATCGGACAGTTTGCTGTCGGCCTTTCTCTGGTCGAGTTTGAATACCTTCATCTGTGGCTTCGTGTTGATTGTGCGGGGGCGCTCGGATACGGGTCAGCTTCGGCCGAGGGATATGTATCTGCTGACGACTGGCAGTTGGGTCGTTGTGTGCAGCTTCGCAGCGTTGCCGATGGTGTTCATCAGCGATATCAGCTACACCGACGCCTTCTTTGAAACGATGTCCGGCATCACAACCACTGGCTCGACCGAACTCACCGGCCTGGATACCGCATCTCCCGGCTTGTTGATATGGCGCTCCATGCTGCATTGGTTGGGAAGCATCGGTTTTATCGGCATGGCTGTGGCGATCCTTCCGCTGTTGCGAGTAGGCGGCATGCGTCTGTTCCAGACAGAGTCCTCAGACTGGTCGGAGAAAGTGACACCGCGTTCCCATGTCGCAGCCAAGTACATTCTTTTGCTCTATCTGGGGCTAACTGGCATTGGAGCGCTGGCGCTCTGGCTCACTGGAATGACGCCATTTGAAGCGGTCAATCACGCAATGTCGTTGATCTCCACCGGGGGATTTTCAACGTCGGACGCTTCACTTGGGCATTGGGCGCAACCAGCGATTCACTGGGTGGCAGTGGCCATCATGATTCTGGGTAGCCTGCCGTTCACGTTGTACGTCGCGACATTGCGAGGCGATCGGCGTGCGCTGGTTCAAGATCACCAGGTACGCGGGTTTCTTGGTTTCTATCTGACCTTCGTCGGTGGATGTTCCGGCTCCACCGCAGGCGGTCTCAAGATCTTCCGTTTTCAGGTGGCTGCCGCGCTACTGGTAAGCAGTTTGAAGCAGTTGATCCATCCTCGAGCTGTGATTCAGAAGAGGTGCTTCTAGGGCGACTGGAAATCCTGACGGTGTTGGTGCTCGTAACGCCGGTTTTCTGGAGATACTGACCCACCTTTTCGGGGTTGAGTCTAAAAGGTACATGGGGGGCGACAATCAATTTTCGATACGCGCCCTATGAGGCAGCAAGTATTTCCAAAGAGAGATCAGTGGTCTTTTGGGTTGCGGGCGTTGGCCGAGTACTGCCTTTCACGAAGGGCTGGGATTGACCCTTACCACTCCAACGATTCCCGCCTTCAACGCCATTGCCCGCATGATTCCCCCAAAGACGGCGCGCGTCAGGTCTGCACTACCGTCAATGACGATGACATCGCCAGGCCGCACTAGCTGTTGTTGGAAAAATCGCGGCCCCGAGCGTAATTAGATGACTAGCCTCAAACAATGGCGATTGAGTGATCAAACACTTCACGAATCGTGGCGTATTGGATTTTTTCGGTACCAGAACGCCTTTGGCGAATGAAGACTGGCTGCGGCCCAATGTGTCTAGTCGCCTAGCTTGGCCCAGAACTCTTCGGCAGAGGGACTGATTGGGGCTGTGGGACGAGTGAGGTGAATTTCCAAGGGAATATCCCAGCTTTCGTCGAGTGCCCTGACCAGCCGACCGTCAGCCATTTCCTGTTCTGTAAGGCTTTTCGGTAACCATGCGACACCTTTGCTCTCCAAGGCCATGGACATCAGCACTGCCGCGAGGTGGCTGCTGAAAAGTGGTTTGAGGTGAAGGTAATCTTCCTTGCCATGCAGTCGGTGAGCGACGATACGCCCCAGTCCGGACTCATGGGTGTAAGCGAGGTAGGGCAATGCCGCCGGGGAATTGCCGAAGTTGGCGGAAGCACTCGCCAGAGGAACGAGAACGTCCTCTCCAACCTTCTTGCCAATGAACTGATCAGGGGCCAGTAATGGTGGAACGTCGGGGTGGCGGTGGCAGAGCAGAAACTGAACCTGGCCATGTATCAGCATCTGCTCACAGACAGCCATGCTATCTGAGTGCAGTTGCACAGCCTCGATTGGAGCGCCGTTTTCTGTGCTGCGAAGCCACCGTGGAAAAAAAGTAAACGACAGGGAGTGAGTTGCAGCGAAGTGCAGGGATTTAGCGGCCATTCCCGCCACCTCTTGAGCTTCGTTGCGCATCCTGTACAAGCGCCTGGCTGCCTCCTGAGCACTTGGCAAAATTTGCCTCCCGGCTTCGGTCAGGGTCGCCCCTTGAGGGGTGCGAACGAACAGCTGTACGCCCATCCAATTCTCCAGTGAACGGACTCTGCGGCTGAATGCCGGCTGAGTAACGTGCCGCGCTTCTGCGGCACGAACAAAGCTGCCGTATTCCGCAAGCGCTGAAAAATCTTCGAGCCAGACGAGTTCCAAGGGCAATGCCTCCTGTGCATAGGGCGCGGCATTAATAGCATTGGGCGAGTCCCATCGCAAAGCATAACGTTGGGCCACCAACAACAAGAGGAACCCGTCATGCGTATCGTAGACATCCGTGAAAAAACAGTTTCGATTGCTTCCCCAATCGCCAATGCCTACATCGATTTTTCCAAAATGACCTGTTCGGTCGTCGCTGTTGTCACGGATGTGATTCGCGATGGTAAACCAGTCATCGGTTACGGCTTCAACTCCAACGGTCGCTATGGTCAAGGCGCTTTGATGCGTGATCGCTTCCTGGCGCGAATCATGGAAGCTGATCCGGATACTCTTATCGACCATGAGAACAACAACCTGGATCCGTTCGCCATCTGGAAGGCCCTGATGACCAACGAAAAGCCAGGTGGCCATGGCGAACGTTCAGTTGCCGTTGGCACCATTGATATGGCCGTGTGGGATGCCGTTGCAAAGATCGAAGGTAAACCACTGTACCGCCTGCTGGCCGACCGTTACCGCGACGGCGTGGCAGATGACAAGGTTTGGGTTTACGCGGCGGGTGGTTATTACTATCCGGGCAAAGACCAGACCAAGCTCAAGGCAGAGATGCAGAGCTATCTGGATCGTGGCTACGACGTCGTCAAAATGAAGATTGGCGCGGTGCCACTGGACGAAGATATCCGTCGTATCGAAGCAGTACTTGAAGTGGTGGGTGACGGTCGTCGACTGGCTGTCGATGCCAATGGTCGCTTCGATCTGAAAACAGGTATTGCGTACGCAGAGGCCATCAAGAAGTACAACCTCTTCTGGTACGAAGAAATTGGCGATCCGCTGGACTACGCATTGCAGGCGGAACTTGCAAATCACTATGAACTACCAATGGCTACTGGTGAAAACCTGTTCTCCCACCAGGATGCTCGTAACCTGCTGCGCCACGGTGGTATGCGCCCTGATCGCGACTACCTACAGTTCGACTGTGCATTGTCCTACGGCCTCGTGGAGTACATGCGCACCCTGAAGGTGATGGAAGAAATGGGTTGGTCTTCTCGCCGCGTAGTGCCGCACGGTGGTCACCAGATGTCCCTGAACATCGCTGCAGGCCTGCATCTGGGCGGTAACGAATCTTATCCAGACGTATTCCAGCCATTCGGTGGGTTCGCTGACGGCATACAGGTTGAAAACGGCTACGTAGGCCTTCCTGACATCCCAGGTGTTGGCTTCGAAGCCAAGTCAGCTCTATACGCAGTTATGCGCGAGCTGGGCGAGGGCTGATAGCCCCGAACTGTGGCCTCTGCCCTTGAGGCCACAGTTATCCGGCGTCATCCGCTGACGCCACGCCACACGCCCATCACAAAAATAAAATGAGGTGCTTCCGTGGAAATCTCCAAGTCCCGCTGGTACAGCCAGCTCTATGTGCAGGTGCTGATCGGCATTGTGATCGGTGCCGCAATCGGTTACTTCGTCCCCGATATCGGAGCCAAGCTCCAGCCTTTTGCTGATGGCTTTATCAAACTGATCAAGATGCTGTTGGCGCCCATTATTTTCGGTACCGTCGTCGTTGGTATTGCCAAGATGGGCAGCATCAAAGAAGTTGGGCGGATTGGCGTCAAAGCGCTGCTCTACTTTGAAATCCTTTCAACCATTGCGCTGGTCATTGGCCTCATTGTGGTCAATATCGCAAAGCCAGGCGTTGGGATGAATATCAACGCTACCACGCTGGACGCCAGTGCAATCAACAAGTACAGCCAGGCCGCGAGTGAGCAGGGCGGCACCGTTGAGTTCTTTCTTAACATCATCCCGCACACCTTCATCGGCGCGTTTTCGAATGGCGTCATGCTTCAGGTCATCTTGCTGTCGGTCTTGATGGGTGTTGCTCTGGTTCAAATGGGTGAAACCAGCAAGCCGCTGATCAATACCATCGATCTGTTTCTGCAAGGGCTGTTCAAGATCGTGGCAATGGTAATGCGTCTGGCCCCGATTGGTGCCGGTGCCGGCATGGCTTTTACCATTGGCAAATACGGGATTGGTACGTTGCTGTCACTGGGCCAGTTGCTGGTCGCGCTCTACATCACGACCTTGATTTTCATCGTGGTAGTGCTGGGCACAGTTGCTAGATGGTCGGGCATGCCGCTCATGCAATTTCTTCGTTATTTCAAAGATGAAATTCTCATCACGCTTGGCACCTGCTCAACCGAAGCCGTGCTTCCGCGAATGATGGTGAAACTTGAAAAACTGGGTTGCAAGAAGTCAGTGGTGGGCATGGTGCTACCAACTGGATATGCCTTCAATGCGGATGGCACCTGCATCTACCTCACCATGGCGGCGATTTTCATCGCGCAGGCAACCAATACACCGCTGACATTTGTGGATCAGATGATCCTGTTGGGCGTCTTTTTGCTGACCTCGAAAGGTTCTGCGGGGGTAGCGGGTGCCGGATTCATCACCTTGGCGGCAACGCTCACAACCATCCACTCAATTCCGCTGGTAGGCCTTGTCCTGCTTTTGGGCATTGACCGATTCCTCAACGAAGCGCGAGCCGTGACCAACCTGATCGGCAACGGTATCGGCACCATCGCGATTGCCAAGTGGGACAACTCGTTCGATGTCGAGGCCTGCGAGCGTGAAATTACTGCAATGAAAAACGAAAAGGCAGAGCGTAAAGCCCTGGTAGCGCAAAAGTAGTCGGCATCGCTTGCCGGTCATTCCTCTTCGAATAGGGCGCAATGACCGGTAGCCAATTTATGTCTCGTTCTCGCAGGACGATTCAGCGATGTACTCAGTTGAAATGTGATGGAGCAGAAAAATGATTGAGCGATCTCATCATGAACTAAGACAGGCGTTCAGTGATTTGCTTCATGGCGCCGTCTGTAAATTTGCAGCATCGGTGTTCGATCCGATCTCTGTTCGAATGGCTTCTGACCTTGGCTTTGAAGTCGCTATCCAGGGTGGATCGGTCGCCTCGTTCCAGGTGCTTGGTGCCCCGGACATCTCGTTACTCACGCTCGATGAGTATGCAGAGCAGGTTTCCAGGGTCGGACGCGCCAGTCAAATCCCAATCATTGGGGATGCCGACCATGGATTCGGAAACGCGCTCAATGTGATGCGAACAGTCACGGAGTTACAGAAGGCCGGCGTTGCCGCCCTGACGCTGAGCTGCTTTCAAAATACACACTTTCGGACAACTACCGCGAATGGGCAAAAACCTATTTGAAGTCAGATAACGGCGCCAATTGAACTTGAGGCAGGTGGAATAAAGCGTCATGAAAAAGACAATCCTGGCCTTCAGCCGAGTCTCACCCAGCATGCTAGAGCCTTACGCAGATAAGTACGACATCGTCATCATGAGCCCAGAGATTGGTGACATGGATGCTCAGTTTGAAGCAGCCCTTCCCAACGCTCATGGACTGATCGGTGGGAATCGTCGTCTGGGTGAAGTTGAGCTGGCGTCGGCTAAAAACCTTGAAATCATCTCCAGCATTTCGGTGGGTTACGACAACTATGATCTCAGCTATCTCAATAGCAAAGGGATCATGTTGACCAATACACCAGATGTGCTGAACGAAACCACTGCCGATCTCGCTTTTGCCCTGATCCTCGCCACAGCGAGACGTATCCCAGAGCTTGATGCTTGGACAAAAGATGGGAATTGGTCAAAAACAATCGACGCCTCCCATTTTGGATGTGATGTGCATGGAAAGACCTTGGGCATTATCGGCCTGGGCAAAATCGGAGAGGCCATCGCTCGCAGAGGACGTTTCGGCTTCGGCATGAATATCTTGTACAGCGGCAAAACTCGTAAACCACAGCTGGAGCAAGAGCTCGGCGCAAGATTTGTCCCGCAGGAACAGCTGTTAAGCGAGTCTGATTTTGTCTGTCCGGTCGTGCCATTGACCGCAGAGACGAGAAACCTCATCGGCCAAAAAGAGCTGGCGCTGATCGGGGCAGAGGGCATTTTGATCAACGTTTCTCGTGGTCCGGTGGTTGATCAGGACGCGCTCATCCAAGCGCTTGAGGAAAAGACGATTCGGGGCGCTGGCCTGGATGTCTACGTGAAAGAGCCACTAACAGATTCCAGGCTTTTTAAGCTGAAAAACGTCGTTACGGTCCCTCACATTGGCTCGGCAACAAATGACACCCGCGACGCAATGGCCAAGCGTGCCTTGGACAACTTGCTGGTGGGGCTCGAAGGTCAGTGGCCTCGGGATCTCGTTAATTCGCAAGCGTTACGTCAGTGATAACCGAGTCGCTGACTTCTTGTGGATCGTCGGGCCCACAGCGCTAACCACTCTGTTGAATTGAAGGAAACCAATATGCCGCAAGTCATCGTCTATGCCGCCGCCGGTAAGACTGTAGAGCAGCAACATCTGCTTTTGAAAAAGATCACCGAGGCCGTGGTGGAAAGCTACGAAATACCGGCAGAAATCGTGACGGTGCAAATTGTCGAGGCACCGAGCCACTTGAAAGCGAAGGGGGGGATTCGTTTTTGTGATCGGTGAGTGGTACGACATCGATACTGGTTCGTTAGCACCCCTGCATTCGGCATAACAGCTTAGAAGGCTGTGATATCTCGGCTCATGTTAAGAAGCAGTTCAGTCGGTTCATTGCCCTGACTGTGCCAGTTTCACAGGTGCCAACAACCAGGAGAATCGCAGATCGCTTCTAAATCCTCACCTATGGTTGTTTTCTGAAAGACCTCGCAGGCCTTGATCCGCAAGGCCTCCAGAGGATTACCAGAATCTCCGGATCGAACACCGGTCAACGTGGGCCGTGATCAAATTGAACCTGAGCTAACGGTATGAACGGAAACCGCTCAGAACTGCTCACATCATAGGGTGCAGAACTTTCTCCCCGTAGGCGGGGTACACCAACCCTTGATTAAACGCATCAAAGTGTCGAGTGCTGGTGATCTACCTGCCAACAGGTCGCCAAGTCGAGGCTTGAAGGAAAGGCCATTGCTTGAGCATTTGGGCGCGCACGGCTTCTGCACCCTGCAAGGTATCTGCGCAATTGACCACCGAGGAAAAGCTTCGCATGGTCAGTAGGAAGTCTTCAGAACCCAGCGATTGGCATTGCTCAATGGAACTGATGTTCTGGCAGAACATCGGTTGCATTTCCACGTCATAACCTTGGGATCGGGTAAATGCCTGGAACTCGGGCATAGCGACGCGAGCCGGTGTGCTACTGAGTCCCGGCCCCTGCCATATCTGGCTAATGATTCCCCTCGAAGGATAATCGCCCAACCCTTGGTTTTGTCTGGCCTCGAACAGGGCAAAGCAGAATGAACTGTTTGTCGCGCTGCTGACAGGGGCTGCATCGGGAGCTATCTCAGGTGTTCTTGGCGTCGGTGCAGCGGCGACTGGAAGCTGAGGAACTGCCCCTTTTACGGTATCCGCTGGACCGCTGATTTCAACCAGCACGTCGATGTTGGCCCGGTAACGCCACACCTTTAATGGAGCCGAGAAGCCAGGTCGAATACGACTGGTAACGGCATCTAGTTCTGCCGGGCTGTTGACCGGCGTACCTGCGATTTGCAAAACGATATCGCCGGCCAGCATACCTGCCTTTTCCCCGCCGGATCCTGGCTTTGGCCCCAAGACCAACACACCGCTGGCCGAGGGTAAACCGAACTGCTTGGCCACTGTGGGTGTAACGGCGGTGACGTGTAAACCTAGAGTTCCCGTCTGATTGGCCACCGGTACAGTCGTTGCCTCTGACAGCGTGGCAATGCCTGGAACCGTAGTCGCAACTGAAGCAGGAGGGCTGCTGACAGAGCAATTGCGTTGTGTCGCTACTTGCTGAATCACCAGGTTAACGGGATCGTTCGCCATGTTGGGATATTGCTCCCAGCCTCTTTTGGTCGCCAGGAAAGTTTCACAATCCATTGCGAAGTAGGTCGCAGGGTCTTTTGTCTTTCGCAGGTACTCCGCTGTCTCAGCACGCTCCGCAGCGCTGTACATAGGATTGACACACGATGCCAGCAGCGGGAGCAGAGCAAGCGTTAAGGCAAAGCGTTTAGTCGACATGGTCTTCCCTGATGCTGGGGCGCTGAGACAAGTTCGAGCAAGTTAGCGTTTGGCCATCATGCTGTCCAACGCCGGGTTCAGAAATCCGCCGAAAGCTGCAATTGGACGAGTGGCATTCGGCCACCCCTCCGCGCGATATACAACTTGGCGGCACTTTGCCATGATGCGGCACGATCCGTTCGAACTCATCACAGGGAAGCGAAATGCTTGCACATGTCTTCAAGTCAACCACTCGCTTTGCCTGCGCATTGTCTCTCTCCAGCCTGACGGGTTGCGCCTCTGATGGGGGGCTAGGCGATGCCGCGCTATTCGGCGCGATGCTGCTGCCGATGCCGGCGGGACTGGACACTAGCGTAGTGACCACCGCCGTCGGCGTCGCGGCCGGTGCCTACGTCGTTTCTTCGGTGGCCACTGCGGACTCCGCCAGCGTTTCCCCTGCGACCTCCACGGTTGCCGCGCCACAAGGTATGCCACCCATTGACCTGCAAAAACTGGTCACGCGGGAAACGCCGGAACGGTATCGCTCCAAGTCGTGCGATTACATTGAGATGGCTCTCAGCGAGGTGCCGATGTACCAAGCGAGTGCTGAACCAGTGATGAAGCAGGTCGGCAATGCTCGTAAAGAAGCGGCCAGCCCGGTATGGCTTGAGAAGCACTGCCAGTCCTCCAATTTGCCTCGCGGCAGGGTCGGCATAAGCATGGACACGATCGATCCGCAGCGGGCGATGGCCTTGTCACAGCCTCCGGCAGGTGTGGTAGTGCTGGCGACAGTTCCGGGTAGCGGTGCTCAACAGGCAGGCATATTGCCGCAGGACATAATCGTGGCCGTCGATAACAAGGCGATCGCTGATTCAATCGATTTCAGAGTCGAACTCGCCAAAGTCGCCATCGGTTCGCGGGCCAATCTGAAGGTTTGGCGGGGCGAGGCGTTTAGCATCGTGCCAGTTGTCGTGGGCCCTGGAGGAACCCAGGTGTCAGTGACGCCTGTGCCGGCAAACGGCGCAACGGCTACGCCATTGGCCAACGCGCTCTATTGCACCGCAGCGGTGTCCACGCAGCATTCTTATGGCGCGACCATTAGCCCGGTCAAATTGATCGCCGGCGCAGCGAACGACATGCAACCCTCGCTGAAGAGCTACATCGCCAAAGTGAAACAGGAACAGCCTGGCGTTTGGGGGAATTTCACACTCAACTCTGCCGTTTGTGCACCAGGTGCGGTTGTTTGCATGGCCGAGGCTAGAGGGCCGACCGGAAAAACCCAGAATGCCTTTGAGTTCTGTCATCCGACTCAAGCCAAGGCAGACGCTGAACTGAACCAGTTGCGTCAGGGGGATCCGCAGGCGGTCATCGTTGACTGGCCTTGAAATGACCCCAGGCATCCGCAGCTTCTCAAATCGCACGGATGCAATTACGCGCTTGATCCAATCGGTGCTACATCAAGCGCTGTGTCTGGCGTGCTCGGTATTTGTCGGGCGTCTTGCTCCTTTCTTGCACTGAAATGGAGTTTTTTGAGTTTTCAAACCTCGGCCCTAACAAATTGCGGAACCGCCGTGTGAGCCCCCACTCGCGGCTTGCGTGATACTTTGCAAATCTTCAAATCTAACGCCTGTCTACCTGCGAACCGTCCCGAAGTCATGCTCATCTAACCAGACGGGTCGATTTCCACTACTCGCAGTGCTTAGGTCGTAACCACATGTCAGGAAAGGCTGCGTCCAACCCAAAGTGGACAGTCGACTTCGGCAGAATTCGGTAAAACGCAGGCAGCCAGAAGCATTTGGGACCAAGCGCAATTCAGCGCCTCGTTAATTCACTCTTAAAAAGGCTCTGGTGTTGTAAAAATCTTCGAGATGAGCAATGACGGAATCTATTAAACTTGTGACAATTGAAAATTTGTCCCGCAAAATTTTTGATCGATGCCTTTCCCCTGCCACTAATGCACTTTCGCGCCCATGAGCCACTTTGTTTCGATTTTCTACGAGCTCATCTATCGTAGTGCGCACTCGCGGTTCCACTACGAAGCTTGAAATTCCAAAGGAATTAAAAACCTCCAATATGGAGTTTGTCCATACGTTCATTAACACATCTGAAAATTGAAACTCATCGATATTCATGATCTCGTTCGATTCCAGACTGGAAAATATCGAGGATGCATTATCGTTATATGCCTTATATCTACAACCCTTAAACGCTTGAAGCCGTCCGCGAGCGGCCACACTTCCAAAGCTAAGTTTGTAGTCCTTGGCAGGAGTGTTGTGTGAGGCGATCAGCCTTAAAGTCAACTGCACAACTTTATTAATGCTTTTTTCGAGGGCGGCGTAAAGGTGTACGTAGGAAAAACCTCGCAATATTTTTACTTCTGGCGGGTGAGGGGTAGTTACATCGACTGGCTCTAAAGAGACAATATGATTTAAAAGTTGCTGGACTTCTGCCAGTCGCTCTCTAGATAAAACTCTCACACCCTCGAAAGGCATATTGTACGTTATCCCTTACAAACTTTATTCTTTCAAGCAGTTTTTTCTGCTGTTAGTTGCTCCCGTTGTTAGTGTTGTCAGAGTTTTATTATCTAACAGATCTTTAAGCTTCTGGGCGTCAACCACCGTGCCACCCTTCAAGGCATCAGCGACCCCTATGGCTATGGCTTCAAAGAGAATCAACGGGGTAGTGTTTTTCCTGTTCGACCGAACAACCCCATCGGGCAGCATTTTTTCTATCAGAGTAAACGTCGATTCGAATAACGATTTTAGCTCTTTTTTATTTTGAAAGTTTGTGTTTTTTGTGTCATGTAGTCATTGAGGAATCCTTTTACGCTATGCACAAACTGGTCGCGACTTTCGTAATATGCGAAAAACTTTAAAACCAGCTCTTCAAGATTCCCATTCTTTTCAGCGTTAGTGCCAACCTTTACCGAGTTTTTGAATGATGGAAACTTTGAGCATTCCCGTATGAACTGATTAAACGGGCCTAAATACACGCAGTTTCTAATTTCCTGGGGGTGGAGAATAACTCCGCCGGTATTCAGTCGCTCAAAAAGATCAAAGCGAAGATCGAAATCACTTCGGTCGTTTAGAACGGTAATCCTTATTGGGCACGTCATAAACATAAGCTGGATGGATTTTGGAATTTGGTCAAATTTCAATCCATTTAATGTGTCAAGCTTATCGAGGCCCTTTAATTGCAATGGCTTACAGCCTTCACTGATTTTTTCAATTGCGTCTGTGTTGCCAATAAAATTTACAATTGTTGTCAGCCTCTGAAGACCATTAATGACCTCCCAAGTAGAATCCTTATTTGTGGCCATAAACAAGCTTGGAGCCGGAATCCCTAGCAAAATCGACTCAATCAACTGAGATTGTCTTTCCTGATTCCAGACGAAGTGTTTTTGATATTCAGTGTAACATCAATAATGTCTTCCGAGATCATGTCGTAAAGCTGTCTGACAGTGACATCGTAGCTATCAAAAGATACGGATCGTCGATTTGCATCTAGCTGTGATTGAATTGCTGTGCTGTCCATAAATTCCTTATAGCTGAGTATTCTCTCAGGGCGCCAAAACTCCCTAAGTTATGTGGTGAGCTTTCGGTTGGTGAGTAACATTACCGGGGCCTGCATCTCCTGTCGACGGGCGACTGAGGTCGTCCGCTGGTTACTATTGGGATTGGGCGCCATGCCAGTCAGTCCCGTCAGATGATTTGCCGCACACGTTACGAGTACCCTCTCACCTGAGCTTGTGGGGAATGTTCGCTTCTGGCCGATTTTTGCCGGTCACTTTTGGTTGATTTCTGCCTTACGCGAAGGGCTGCAAATGGCCGTTTTCTGCCCCGCGTGAAGTGCAGCAACAGATCATGTTTAGATGTTGGGGTGGTAAAAAATGATACTGGTTGCGACGGCCGTTGCGGCAGGAACTTCAGGGTATTGGCCAGGTCAATAGCGGCCCTGTATCGGAAATGCCGAACAGCGCTGTGGCCGTTTTTACGGCAGTGCCGTCCGAGTTCAGTCGAGTCAGCCCCCTGATGCCAACCAAGAGTTTTCTGCCGGGCCTCATCCTGGTGTTCTGCGCCGTCGCGTCGTTTTGTTCCGTCGCTGCCGAGCGAAGAGCGCCCGCGCAAAGCAACAGCGCATCAACCACCCTGATCGAAACAGCCTCGCGGCAGTATGAAAATGGCCAACTGGACCAGGCCGCCGCCACGTTGGAGCGTGCTCTGCATATCCAGCCGAACAATCCCGCAACGCTGCATTACCTCGGTGTGTTGCGTCTTCAGCAGGGGCAGTACCAGCAGGCTGAAACCTTGGCGGCGCGCTCGAACATGCGAGTGGGTCGCAACGTCGAGTTGCGCAACCGTAACTTCCAACTGATCCAGGCGGCGCAACAGGCCCAATCTTCGGGTACCCCACCCAATGCCAAAGAGGACCTGGTCGCAGTACAGAAGGGGCTGGAAGAGGAGACCCAAAGGCGCCGCGAAGAGGAAATGGCTGTTGTTGAGCAATCCACTCCGGACACTGGACGCGACGCTGGCAACTTCGCTAGCGCAGAGGCAGATCGGGTTTCGGATGCACCAACAGCTGGCATTGCCGGGCCCGAAGGAAAATTGCAAATGGCTAATGTCGAGCCAGTGCGAGCGTACGCTGAGGTTGATATTCCCCGCGGCCATATGCCACCTCCGGGCAAATGCCGAATTTGGTTTCCTGATCGTCCTCCGGGGCATCAGCCTGCACCCGGCAAATGCAAGAAGCTTCGATATCGAGTTCCCTCAGGGGCCTACCTGGTTCGCGGTTGAGTTTCTGAGTGTCCACTTCTGGCCGATTTCTGCCTGTCGCAGTAACTAAGTTGATCCAAAGTAAAAATCGAAAGCCAGGTCACGATATGTTCATCAAATCACTTTGACCGCCCGACCAATGAACTGTACCGGTCCTGTGGGTTTGCCAGTCTGCGAGCCGTTGGGGTTTTCCAAGGTCAGCTCAAAAAGCTGATTGGGTTCCAGTGCTGGCAATTTATCCAAAGGGACAGAAAGCGTTTGCCCGGGTTTGACCAACCCAAGGGATACCGGCCCTTGCCAACCATCCGCTTTGGTCCAGAACTCAAGTACTTTGTCGCTTGGGACTTGCGCTACCCCTAACGGTATCAGCTGGATTTCCCTTGGGTTGCTCGCCTGAATGACCCAGCCGGGCGCCTGGTTCTGCGGAGCCACCAGAACAACCACGTAGGTGGTATCCGGAGCAGTGCGTGTCAGCAGAATTGTTCCGAGCAATAAGGTTGAGACAAAACCTGCTGCCGCGAGCCCACGCCATAAAGGTACAAGGTTCCACCATGAGACTTGCTGCGTAGCGGCGGTCACCCGTGGCGCACGCCGGTCATTGCTGTTCAAGCTGCGCTCGATTCGCCCCCAGAGCAGTGGAGTGGGTGTTTTCGGTTCAACCAGTTCGGTCAAGGCAAGCAACCGCTGTTCCCACGCGTCCACAGCCGCGCGCAAATCGGCGTCCTGAGAGAGACGCTTTTGTACCTCGATGCGTTGCTCGGCTGGCAAGGTGCCTAACACATACTCACTGGCCAGTTCGTCAATGCGGTCGGGGCTTTCACCCTCCGGGTTTATGCTCATCCCATGCACTCGCGCAATGCCACAAGACTGCGCTTGATCCAGGCTTTGACAGTCCCCAATGGGGCATCCAGCTTTCGCGCTATTTCCGAGTGCGAATAGCCGTCTACATACGCATGAAGTATGCAGTTACGCCGCACTGGTTCCAGTTGCTCAAGGCAACTGTAAATACGCCCTGAGCGGGCCTGAAAATCGAAGCGATCCATACTCTCTCGCGATGTCTCCATGGAGGCTGACGCTTGCTGCGCCATTTCGCTTTGCTCGCTGACGTGTACCTCCCTGGCGGTATCACGCATGAAGTTGAGCGCCAAATGCCGCGTCACGCTGAAGATCCAGCCACGCGCGGAGCCTCGTTGCGGATCGAAACTGGCGGCACGGGTCCATATCCTGATAAAGACATCGTGCACGATATCTTCGGCTAGGGCGTCATCGCGAGCGATTCGCTTGGCAACCCCTAGAAGACGCGCACTTTCCTGCTCATATAAGTTGCGCAGTGCCAGTTGCTCGCCTCGGGCGCAAGCAATCAGGCAGGCCTCATAGTCAAAAAGGGATTCAGGCAAGGACAAGGTTTTCAGCCGTCAGCGTGAGGTCAATACCCCAGCCCGAAGGCCGGGGTTCCATGGGAGCAGCGTAGACGACTTTGTGTGCTGACAACCTGCTCCGTACCTGCGACTTATTTTGCGGCCCAGAAAATATAATCCGCCTGATATTGCACGACCTCCCGTTTGCCTTTATTTGCGGCGGAGCACTCTGTCATGGGCGCCACACCCCCTTTAACGGCCACACGCTGGACATAACTGAGACCGCTCATAGCGCCTTTACCTTCAGCCGGATTGGCCTTTACCAACTGATAAGGGAGGTCGCCAGTACTTGAGGGGGCAACTGCCAGTTGCGTCCCGGTAATTTTCGAGCCGTCTTTGGCTTGCCAGGTAGCAGGCGGCCCGAAGTAAGTGCCAACCTGTTTGCCGCTGCGGTCACTGAGTACCGCTTTGGGGCCGACGAACGTCCATTCGGTCTGGCCAGCGGCGTTAGCCTTGTCGCGACACTCATAGGTGATTTCGCCCGTCCCCACGGTTTCCAGCGCGATCTTATGACCGTCCGGGACCTTGATGCTGTCGGGCAGATCTGTTTGCGCGTAGGCAGTGGGCGTTGTGCCCAACAAGCAGGTTGCAGCCAGCGTAGTGCTGACAATGCAGAGCATTCGTTTAGCGTTCATGCCTTCTCTCCAGAAAGGTGATCAGTTCAGCAGCGCTGTGGCTACTATCTGTACTACCCGCCAGAAGACCGACCGGATGCAGCTGATTGAAAAAATATCAGTGCGGCAGCTCACTGGTTTTCCAGCGAACGACCTCCTCGACGAATTCCATCTGCGTCGTCTGCATGAGCACGCCATTGGGCTGCCTTAGCGCCTCAGCAGGTGAATTGGTTGTAATCGAGCGTTCGTTATTGGCCGGTTTCTGCCTTTCATGACCGGCAGAAGTCGACCCAAAACTGACGCTCGATTCTGTCTAGGTGAATCGCCCCGGATTTTCTAGACACCCATGAAACCTATTCCCATCGCCACCCAGCCACGCAGTGATAATGGCTCAACTCCGTAAAGTGTGGAGAAAAGCGCTATGAAAAGGGGAGTCGTGTAGATTGCCAGGGCAGCCACTGATAACGGTATCAACGGTAATGCCGAGTAGTACGTTACCCACATTAACAACAGCAGAATGCTCCTGGTTGTCACCTAAAACACCGAAGCAATTGCGTGTCGACCCGATTTGATGTCCCTGCCTAGCCAGGCTCCAAGAGTGGGAACCGACAGACAGGAAACGATGAGGAACAACTGCCAGAGCGGTAGTCTGGCGCTAAAATATTTGACCGCTGCATCGGCCAGAGAAAGGAGAAATACAGCAGCGCTGATTAGCAATATGCCCTTGGGAACGCTGTCGACGCTTGAACTGTACTTGCTCACGAACCGCACTCCTGTTCCGTTAGTGAGCTGAGATCCTAACGGACGGTGGTGAATTCCTAGAGCACATATCCAGCACCTCAGGTACCAATTTTCACTGTAGGCCGTTTTGACCATCGCCCCCGCTTGATCTGTGCCGTGAAGAGCCCGTATGCGAATGGCTGCTTTGCCGATTACTGTCACACCGGCGCCATCATCACCGTGAGCGTCATCTTGATGAATTCTTCTTTCTTGTCGATGGCTTCCAGGGCGCCGCGCACGTTGTCGGCGACGGCCGTCGATCCGTGCTGCTTGACCCAGTTCGAAAGCTCCATGATGGCGGCTTCGAGGGCGAGCTGGTTTTCATTGAGTTTGAACAGTCGGGCAGGGAGCAGGGCAGGATTTGGCTATTTTCGCCCGCACCCCTTAATGCCTGGCGAACGTGGCGGCGAGAATACCAGCGTTGAATCGGTGACTCACTACTGCGATGGGCGGATTGTGTTGAATTGCGCGGCATCCCAAGCTTTGATACTGCAAAATCAATCCGGCGTCATCATTGTAGGATGTGAGGAACGCGTCAGTTTGCGCCCAATTTAAACTTTATGTTGTTTGAGGGCCACCAAGACCACGATGGTGGTGGCGTGTAGCAACCTGGCTGATTGGCCGGCGTTGCATCACAACGGACGGTGTAGCCCTTGTTGGTTATTTCTCTTCCGCCTTCACCGGTACCGCGCTCACTGTACGAGGAGCATCCACCTAGTAAAGCGGTAGCCAGAATAATTGTTGTGTACTTCATAAATGCTCTCCATGCGTGAAGCGTATAGCTTAACCATAGAGTCCCGCCTGGCGCCGGATTTTTTGTCAGGAGAAAGTCACGGTTACATTGGAGGCGCGGGGCCACGGTAGGTCGCTATTGGACATCTGATGCCTGTGCGAAGGGCTGCAGTCGATAGTAATCACTCCGGCGCCATCATCACGGCGAGCGTCATTTTGATGAACTCTTCATTCCTATCGATGACTTCCAGGGCGTCACGCACGTTGTCAGCAACGTCGGCCGATCCGCTCTGCTCGACCCAATTCGAAAGCTCCATGATGGCGGCTTCCAGGGCGAGCTGGTTTTCGTTGAGCTTGTAGAGCAGGGAAGGGAGCAGGTCAGAGTTTGGCAAAGCGAAATCCTCCGTGGAGATTTTAGCGTAGCAGCGGGTGTTGATCGGGGCGGGTAGGGGAAGGGGCAAAAAGTTGGCAGGGAGAGAGGATTGTTGTGCGCAAAACCTCCGCTGGAAGCCGCGGATTATCGTTTGCGAAATCACAAAAAAATGTATTTTTTGCCACCATCAATAGTGATGGTATTTCTTTTAAAGCAATGGATTAGGTCTTTTCAGTCCCCAATATGGGGTGCAAGGGACGAGCGTGGCGCTATTGGCTGTTGTTGCCTTCGCGAAGCGCTGCAGTCGACCCAAAGTTACCCTGTCGCATCAGGTTGAATTCTACCGTCCACAAACGGTCGGTCGCTGGTCGTCAGTACAGCCAAAGGACAATAATTTGAAGTGAGAACCCTGCGCCGTGCCTATGCTGCAACCAATGAGCCCATTGGCGAGAGCAGGAGGTCAGATGCTTGGTAACAGGAGCGCAAGACAGGTTTCCCCAAATGCCATTTTGGAGAGGCAATCATGAGGTGGGTGATCGAGTCTGCGCGCGCCGTCAAGGTTGGCAGCTGGATTATAGGGACAATCTTGATCGTTATCGCCGTTATCGGGGTGGCCGACCGCTATCACCGTCAGCGCGCTCTGCTATTGGAGGGGCAGCAAGCATTGCTGGCTCATCGAAGCAGCTGGGGCTATGACACTTTGGTACGCCAACTGGCGACCCATGAACTGCAACTTTCACTGCTTCGGGCAAATCCCCTACCGACCGGGTGTCTGCCAGACCACTCTATTGCCGAGCAGCGGCGCGCTACAAAGACCCTGACTGAAGGTATCGAAGAGCTCACTCAGTACACATCGCGAGTACCCATAAATCACGTAGCGGATTTGCCCAGTCCGCTGGCACCACAAATGCGCCTGACGAATGGCGGCATTCAGATGACCAGTCGACAACTTCTAGGCTACAGCTGCAGCGGGCGTAACGCGGTGATCCGGGAAACACAGACCCGGTTACAGCCGTTACCACTGCCGCCGCGCTCGGCGATCGGACCGGCGTTTGTCGATGCGCTTATCGTGCATGTCGCTGTGAGCCACGGCCATGAACCCCCCTTGTATGTCGACATTCATTTCACCGGCGACAAGGCAGATCTGATTCCTGTCACAGCCGCCAACTGGCCCACGACACACATTTCCGAGGAGCAAGGCCAGGAGCGTTTTGTCCGAGACATAGAGGACCCACAACATGCCCTGCATCTGCAGTTCTATAGTGAAATCCTGACACCGAGTTTCCTGTCACTGTTCCTGAGCTGGAATGGTCTCGGGTTGTCAATGCTGGTTGGCATGCTTGCCAGTGTGCTGTTGATCATTTGGCTGTCGGGGAAATTGATTGACGCCTACGGGATACAGCATCGAGCGGCGACCCGCGACTTTCTTACCGGATTGTACAACCGACGGGAGGCGATGGCACTGGCAGAGGCGGAGTTGGCCAGGGTAATCCGCACCCCCGGTTCGTTGAGCATATTGATGCTGGATATCGACCACTTCAAACGGGTCAATGATACCTACGGCCATGACGGGGGAGATGAGGTGCTGAAATTTTTTGCCCAGCTACTTAACCAGGTTGTGCGTCAACATGACCTGGTTGCCCGCATCGGCGGGGAAGAGTTCCTCATCCTGCTCCCAAATACCGACTTGACGGGCGCACATACGATGGCCGAGCGCTTGTTGCAGATCCTGCGCGACTCGACGCTGGACTATGCCGGAACACGTATTGGCGTCACCTGTAGCATAGGTGTCACCGCTTGGCGTGGGCCTGAAGACAACATTCAGGCCATGCTTATCCGTGCCGATCAACTGCTTTACCAAGCCAAACAGCAAGGCCGTGACCGCTATGTGAGTGACTAACGCTAATACGTTTTCGACGACATCTGCGGCTCCCCGCTTCGAGAGCGAAGTGGTTTTCGGAAATAGCCAGAAAGATGCGGAAACGATCGCTCTGACGGCACACCGGATTGCCCGATCCCAGAAACGACAAAGCCCTGAATAATCAGGGCTTTGTCAGTACAAATATGGCGGAGGCGATGGGATTCGAACTCTTATATAAGGTTCAGTCCTCTCTACCTGTCAGCGAATATATCCTCCCAGTTGCGCCTTGGCCCTGTCAACCCCCCATTTACAATACCTGCACGGGTACTACTCAAGATTCTTGAAAATGAGCTATAGGGTGCAACTCGTTGCGTCTTATGGCGTTGCACCTTTTATGGGAAATGGCTTCGCCCTGTTGGTTAGCACCTACAGAGCCCTTCGAGAACTCAAATCCAAGCAATACCCTTCCAGGCAAGTCCTGAATGCGCTTTGCCTATCTCGACTTGATGGACGCTATGGGTGGAACCAGCGAGAGCCTATGCCAGGGCCGCATGCTCAGAGGAGGTTTTGTCTCCGCGTCACCAAGCCATCCAGATGAAAATTCACAGGAGCATCAGTGATCAGCATTTATGAGTATTCTGTGAGCATACTCTAAGATGCAACAAAAAAGTTGCATTCTATTGCGGACGGTTGCGCATTGTGAAATTATGCGTCCCAGCCGTCACGCTATGTGCGGCCTCTCTAGTCCGTATAGGCCTCACACGCATGATGAACCACGCTGAACTGCTCGAAACGACACGTAACGGAAAACTCACTTATCGCCTCCTTTGTACCGATTCCGCCATGGCAGAGTTTTTCGATGGCTGGGCTTATCAGCTAACAAAAAAAAAGAAAGCAAACACGGTCAAGAGCTACTGCTACTCCGCCAAGGACATCGTGAACTTTGTTCACACGGTAGGTTTTCAGAATGGGGGGTTAACGCCGGAACTGATGAATGAGGCGCTGGACAGCTACGAAAGCTTTTTGGTCTTCGGAGTACAAAGCGAATCGTTCATTGCACGCGAGGCAGCAAAAATCCTTGGCTCAAAAAACTTTTCTGGTGCTTCCGTCGAAACACATTTTGCCGGTGTAAACAACTTTCTCGCGGCCAGCGAGGCGATGCGAGATGGCCTGCTACAGATGCAGCGCAGCGGATATATTTCTGTCTTGAATATCTCGGCGCAGCCGCTTCCTGCATCCACACACGTCCAGGCGCCAGGAAATATTAAATCTGCTATTAAGGCCAATAGTTGGCTTGCAGGGTGCTTGGCCGGCGGAGCCAAGAAAATCAAAAGGACGAATATTTCGGCAGTATCGAAAGCGTCGACACTTGCTCATACAGATGAATTTGGCGGGGACGAAAAGGCGTTCCCGATTGATAAGTGTAAGGCTCTTATTGAAAGCACAGACTGTCTTCGCGATAAAGTGTTGTGGAGTTTGGTTGCGGCTTCAGGCTGCAGAATATCGGAGGCACTAACTGTATTAAAGGATGATTTGGTTATTGATCCAGATATGCCTCAGAATAATAAATTTCTTATCATTGACCCAGATAGTCGCCGCAATATCCTGATTAAGTATATCTCAGAAAAAAAACTAAATAAGCTGGAGCACAAAGGGCGAGATACGCCTGATACTTTTCTGATTGAACCGTTTGCTTCAATGTTTTGGTATTATCTAGATCTTTATATCGAAGAGGAAAAAGCAAAGGAAAAGGCCTGCCATCGTCCTGTGACGCATAGATTTTTATTTCGCAACCTACGAAGTGGAGCGCCTATTCCTTCGTCTTATCAGACGGTATGGGAACGTTTTAACAAGGCCGCGCGTCTCATTACTGGGGAAAGCTATGGCTTTCACTCGTTGCGCCATATGTACGCATACTACTTGGTCAATCACTGTCCGAGTCCGGGGCGAAATAAACAATTCGGCCTTGAGTTGAAGTTAGTACAAAAGTTGCTGGGCCATAAATCTATTAAGTCGACTGAGCGTTACGCCCGTAAGGATGCGAAGATGCTTGAGGCGACCTTTGCGGCGATCAATATGATAAGGATGTCCACGCCTAATTATAGTTTGGCAAAAGTGCAAATTCAGCATCTAGAGAATGAATTGGAACAACTCAAGTTGTCGCTTTCTAAAGGAGTTGCAAGTGATTAATTTGCATAAGGATCGGGCCGTTTGGTTGGTTCCGGATGAACAAGTTTCCAAAGAGTTCAGGAAGGCAGTTGAGCTTGTTAGGCAGGTTTATCGGAAAGAGCAAGGTGCTTCTGGTAAATCTACTTCTGGTTATAAGGTCGATGCCGCATTTAGGCATGGGTTAGATGTGCGTGCTTGGAGTGTGATTGAGATACAGCGCGTTCTGGAGAGCACGTTCAGAAACTCTAAACTAACAATGGGTGATATTGATGCATCACTAAGATTACTTCCTGTAACATATAATGAGTCGTTGTCAGCATTTTTTAAAATGGTATTTGTGGTGTTGTGGGGGCAAAGGGTATTCTTGGCCCCTTTGTCGATTCAAACAATAACTCACCAAGATCAAAGCCTAGATGCTCTGTGTGAGAAATTAGGCGTAGAGTGCCTGACAATTATTCGGTCTGTTCATCCAGGATCGAATTTAGTCAGCATTTTTAAAAGGGCGGAGTTTAATGATGGCAGTAGTCGGGTAAACTTTTGGTTGCGTTTGCTCCTCAGCACCACTTTTTACAATGTTTCGGATATGAATCACAAAGATTGCCAAGCACTGTTTGACGGTGCTAACGGTATTGGTTTGCTCCCACTCCGACGGTACTATGTAAGCGATTTTCTTTTAACGCTCTCTAGCGCTAGTGTTGAGAAACAAAAGCTTGTAGAGGGTATTATTGAATACTACCAAATATCGAAGCGAGAACAAATTGAAAAGAATTCTAAGGAGCGGTTAGCCTGTGCTGGATCATTAAAACAGTCAGAGGCGTCCATCTTATCCGAGGCTGCACTCGTCGCCGCCAAAGATCTTGCTCTTGGATTGCATGAGTTTGACTTTGATGTGGTATTCAAAACTCATTATGTCCCTCATCGAATAAAATCATTGTTTGGAATTTTGTATGATGGCGCTCTTAGCCCCTTCTATCAAACATTGCATCCTAAGGTGCTAAGATTTATTACGATGGTAGATAAGTGTTTCAAATCCTATGTGAAGTCAAAGCGATTACAGCGATCTGGAAATCAGACTTTTGTATGTAATTTGCTTTTGAGTTATCTATCTTCATATTTGCCCGGTTTTTTTATACGTCGTGATGGCACTTTGGAAAACTATCCGAGTACCATAAATGAATTCCATTGCACTTTGTATTTTACCCGTGAGGCGATTTTTGTTGATGGCGTGATCGCATATGAAAAAAATCCCCCCAAGACTTTTCTTGGTTATTTAGAAGCTTTCTCCCAAGTAAACTGTTGGGTCAACGAAACTCAGTACTCCCGCGTTTTGGTTGTGGACGAGTTTTGCGAATATTTGCAGTCAAATCGTCTCGTGCTTCCAAATGCCACTGACTTCAGTAATACTTTTACTAGCGCATGTTATCCTGTCGTGCAAAAAAAATCTGGAACGGTTAAGAAACCTATTCCACGACCATACTTTGCTACATTTCTTAGTATGCTCTATAGCTTAGAGTATATTGTTGAGCATATTAATAAGATGGCTGCCGGTGAAGTGTGTGGTGTTCTTAATGGAGAACTTTACCAGCCGTCAATGGTTGATCTTCTAGAGAGTCATACGTGGGCTGGTTTGATCGCTAAGGAGGTTAAAGGTATTGGGGTAGTGAATACCGATTTGTTAAATTATTGTCCGATATTTTATCATGAGGGCAGAGTCCAATCTTTCGATTTTATACCTAGATTTTATTCCATCATCGACTTCGAAATCAATAATGAGCTTGTAAAGCGGATATCTCCTAATGAAGTACGCGTTACACAGTTAATGTGTGAGACTGGGCTTCGTCAGCACCATATCATCTGGCTTGACAAGGATAGGTATGACTGCGTGCTTGATCGTTATAGTAAAAGTCAGTTGGCTCCTTTATTCGTTAGTAGTGATAAGTCTCACGGCGAATGGACAGCAATTGTATCTCGTCACGTAATTGACGTGATGGATAGGCAGCGTGCTTGGTATAACTCCAACTCTTCAGAGGCTTATAAACAGGATCTTTGGTATGGTATGAAGGAAGGCTCGAAATTCGGACAATACAAGCCGCTTTTTAGAAATTCCAATAATACCGCAAGCAGCTGGGCTAATTATCGGCATTTTCCAATTTATCTTTTGATGTTGCAGCATTTCATCCGAGAAGTAATGCAGGATGACTCAGGAGAAGATTTGGTTTTTTTAAAGTGCCCAGGTGCTGCTGATGAACCTATTGCTGGCTATGATCAGGTCTTCATTAGTAGGATCAGCGTGAATGATCTGACCAGCCCCCATACCCCACATGCTCTGCGAGCTGGATTCGTTTCGGAAGCTATTAGATTCCTGCCTCCTTCAATCATTGGTCAGTACATGACTGGTCAGACCGAAGAGCTAGTTTGGTACTACACTATTTTTGATGATCAAAATATGCCGGATCATCAAAAATTACTGGCGGATTATATGCTTAAAAATATGGACAGGTTTGGGCAGGGAGACGCGCCTGAGCTCGCCGAAGCTGTCTTAAAAATGAACGCCAGATTGATGAGCAGTATTCAGCAGGATCCTGTTAAAGCAATTGAGATTCATGGGTTAATGAGTTTGACCGGGGTGACGGAAGAACAGAGCGGTATTGAGGTTTTGCGTGCGAAACGTTATACAAAGCTGGCCTATAATAACTGCCATATCTGTCCGTTCGATAACCATTGCCCTAGGGAGGTCGTGGCACAAATTGGATTTGGGAGGCCTTGCGCTCTTTGCCCATATGCGATTCGTGGAGTTGATCACTTAGGGGCCGTTAGTGCCGAGAAAGACAAGGCTAAGGAAATGATGGCGGGTATAATGTCGCAACTTGGTGAGTACAGAGCCCTCAAACGAACCGCGCGCAACCCCCAGGTACTTGAGAGTCTTAATGAGGAGTACGATAGATATGCGAGGGAAGCTTACGCTTTGGAGGCAATCGAGCAACAGCTATACATCATGGCGCAGAATGGTGATTCAAAAAGCTTCTTTCTCAAGGAAAAAGATGGGCTGATGGCGCATTACGCTAAGATAAACTTGACTGACTCGGAGCATGTTTTGAAAAGATATGTTGATGTACTTAATTTTCCAAACGTATTGAGTCCGCAACTTGACGCGAAGTTCGCTTATCTTAGAAACGTGATGCTGGTTCAACAAAATAGGATTAGTGAATTGCTTAAAGTTGATGATCGGCCCGCATGCCATCAGCTAGCATCACAAATTTCTAGTATGATGACTACCGGGGCTTTGAGCGTACAGGATATTTTCAGGATCAATCACGCTTCTGGCTCAACGCATTTGCAGGGCAAGCCTACGCCAATGATATCTGCTACAATCGGAGTTGTTCTGCAGGAGGACTGATTTTGGCAAGGCGAACTGATACATTTGATGAATATAGAGAAAAGCAGAAGCTCGCAAGAATTTCTAATATTCAGAGTGCTCTGAAAATTATTTCTAATTCAAGTTATTCAAATATTACAAGGCTGGCTAAGGATGTGTCGAAGGTTGTCACCGAGATTGAGCTAAAGAATTACGAGGCTTTACCACTCGCTGAAAGACCAAAAGAAATAAAGCCGGTTAGTCACGTAACTCTTTTAAGAAACGCCGAGTATCGTGCGCTACTCAAAGATAGTCTCAATATCTCAGAGAAGGACTGCGTCGCGGTTACCATTAGCTCCTCCGATTTCGAGGCCCTCAAAATAAGGAATGCCGGCCTCGAAGCGAAAGTATCATTGCTCAAACAGACGATTATTAACCTTGACGCAGGTAATTTACCAACTGACTCGGATCAAAGTGTCAAACTAGAGGAAAAAGTTGAATATTTGAGAGATAATGTTAGGTTTCTATTGAGACTCATTGACGACATGAATAACGACGTTCCAGGGGTTTTCGTAACCGTTCTAGATGGGGAGGAAGACCCACGGTATTCAGAACCAGGCTTCTATGGGCCAATGAATTTGATTGCTACTCTCGAAGAGCTTAAAGATCTCGAAAAACTGCGTGACGAGGTGGGTATGAGTATTAGATCGCGATGACTCCGCTTTCATATTAATCGTCAGCGACCTGGCTTTAGAGTGCTTCCTTCCACTATATTCAGGCTTTTTGTTCCCCGATTAAATTTTCCTAGACCGGTTG
This sequence comes from Pseudomonas sp. Irchel s3b5, assembly GCF_900187435.1. Classification (NCBI taxonomy): domain Bacteria; kingdom Pseudomonadati; phylum Pseudomonadota; class Gammaproteobacteria; order Pseudomonadales; family Pseudomonadaceae; genus Pseudomonas; species Pseudomonas sp. Irchel s3b5. The sequence goes on along the minus strand of NZ_FYDY01000001.1, from coordinate 199,120 downwards.
TTGACGGTGGGGATGTAAGGTCATTGGAACGCTAATAGCCTTATGAGCCGCCGGTGGCTGAGGTGACGGCCAAAGCGAAGTCAGTAGTTTTGAAGAGGGATCAAGCTTTTGGGGGCACGCGCATAAATTTGAAACTTTTTATCACGCATCTGGAAACGATTTTCCTTGATCTACGGCCTGAATGGTAAAAGCAGAGGGCACGCGAGTTCATCCAGGCATTGAACGGTCTCAATACTTTCACTGTGAAACTGAACGGTGGCATCTCCGTCGACCCCGACGAAATTTTCGGGTAGGTAATGGAGTCGCGTGAATCGCTTTGTCCATGGGTCAAGAAGATAAGCTCATGCCGTCTGCGCTAAGGTGCGCCAAGCAGGATGGGGCGCGGGTTAAATGCCTGGTTCACGTTCCCAGAGGCGCCAGACTGTACCTTTCGAATAACCCAATGCTCGTACCACTTCTGCTTGCGTCAGGCCGTCTTTTTTTAGAGCCTGCACTGCCTTCCACTTCTCTCTAGCTGCGACTATTCGTGGATGCTCAATCTCGCGTGGCAGGCGCTCCAGTATCTCGTCAGCTCGACCCAGAGCTTCCACTTCAGCGAGTGCTTCAAGTAGCACTTGTCGTGTCGTCTTCTGTTTTTCTGATGCTACAACCATCGCGAATAGGCTCGCTGGGCTGACATGTAGTGAGGTCGCTAAATCTTTCAACGTATCGATGGTTGCCGTGGAGCGTGCAGCTTCGAGGGCGCTGACGGTCTGTTGAGATACTTGGTCAGAGACGTCCTGTTGAGACAGCCCTAGCTGGCTTCGCAGTGACTGGAGCACGGCAGCAAAAGAGTGGCGTAGCGACATTTCGCTGCCTCCGTAAAAGGAGACGGTATGCCTTGTTTGCCATGACCCACACAAACAGATATATTGGTACGAGTGAGTCATTGGCGGTCTAACGCTACGATTCTTTATGTGCATCTTTCGTCATTTTGGATACCGAGGTAGTTGGTGACTAATAGCTCTGTGGAGCTCGAGCTGCTCCAAAACCAGCGGATATCGTCAGCAGGCACCGAGATGTCTCGACCGGAAATCGATGCGATGGTCGCAGATCGTTTTCCCCAAAAGGCGCATTGCCTGGTGGAGGACTGGCTCATTTTCCATGTCGACGAACCTGCCGAATCCCTCGCAAAAGTGCGCGCTCAAGGCTTGCTGCCAATGTTTCTCTATTCCCATTGTGTGATCTGGGATGGGCATGGCCGGTTCACCCCTGGAAGCTGGGTGCGTTCGACTTTGTGTGTTTCGTTCGATGACGTTTGCCTGTTTGAAACCAGGAACACGGTTTACGTGCTCGTCGGCGAAGGTCGCGAGATGACTGCATCGCTCAAGACAATATTCGCTTTATGTTAACTGCCGATCTCGTAACTGAGACCGTTGAGGTGAGATTCACGATGTTCCGTACAAGCATGGAAGACCAAGCTGGCTTTGTAGGTATGTTTGGCGATGGCCTCGCACATTGGCATTCAGTATCGCGTGGGCTGCCCACCCACTGGTATCACGTCAGTATCAAACGTCGACATGAGGATCGCTTCTTCCCCTACGAAGAATTTCTCAATGACGAACCTCGCTTGGTGCAACTCCTTTGCTCCCAAGGTGAAGACCTTATTGTCGACGAGGTGCAGGTAATGACCCCCCGCCGCATTAACAAAATGTCCGGTTGGCGGATGGAAAAACTCGAGGTTTTGTCTATGGGCTTTGATCGCGCGGAGGTGCCGATTTGTATTTTGGAAGTCGAAAACGGTCGCCTTTACACGGACTCTTTTGACCCTGATTTTCGCGTTCAATCGCTCACAGGACTGAAAGAATTGTACCGGTGTTCAGCGTCTGATGAGGTCATAGATCGAGTTACAGGACTGTAGGTGCGTAGACATGACCCGGCCCAATTCAGTGGTTATCGACTTCCATACCAAACGATACTCAGATTTCGACCTTCTTCGCATTGTTCGGGCCGTAGGCCATGGCTATGAGGCGCCTGTGACGGCGTACCTCGTAAACGTCAATTTCCATGCGCGCAGTGCCTTGGGCGTCGTGTTTGGTCACGCCCACCCTGGGCCCTATGGGCGTTTTGCAGATGGCCATCTGATCCGGACGGCAGACATTCAGAAAGTCGAGAAAGAGGGAAGGTTTTGGGTCATTACGACTGTGAACTCCCGATACGTTGTGGTCACGTTCAGGAGAGATTTCGGACGTCGCAGCCTGCGGGAATTTCAACGTCTTTCGAAAAATCACTACGTCCCCACCTGACCGCCTGTAATGAGTTTTAACCTGCGCCTGGGAAGGAGCCTATTCGTGCCTTGTTGCAGGAGTAGCACTAGGAGATAGGCATGAGTTTTTTTGCGCGATGCATCAGATTTTTTTTCAAAGACGATAGGCCGGCGTCTGAGCGCATCAGAGAGCAGGAATTCGTCAGCGCAGTCAACCGACTGAAAACTCTTCGGGTGACACCAGAGGGTGGCATGTCTATCGATGCCGCAGAGATACGTGAGGAAGTGATTGCGGCTCGTCATTCGCTCAAGCATTTCGTGCGATAGCCATAAGTCTCCGTTGACGGGCAATGCGCTCGATCATCTTAGAGACTCACTCTGTGTTAGCCGCGCCTACGGCTCGAAGGTGCGATAGGGAGGAAAGCGATTGCAGCGTGGCCGTAGATATCGAAGGCCGAGGTGCAAGACCCAAATAATGCTGCCAGGGCGTGTGTCGTTCACAGAGGGTGGTGCATGGATGTCAGATCTAGTTCGGAAAGCGCGGTACTAAGGACAGCATTCATACGTGCTGGCGAAGCGCTTGGGCTCGATGAAATTCAACTATCAGCAGTATTGGGCGAGCAAGTGCTGCTTCTACGCCAAGGGCACGAGCTGCTTCAAACAGGCTCGAAGGCCAGGAGTCGAGTCTTGCTCTTGATCCAGTTGCATCAATCACTACTGGCAGTAGTAGGCGACGAGGGAAAGGCAAGGAACTGGTTAGACAGCCCGAATAGCGGACTGAGTGGCCGTCCCCGTGATCTCATCAAATTCCGCACAGGGCTTGAGGAAGTTGTTCAATATCTATACGCCAATCGCGCGCTCATCTAGCACGTCTCATTAACGCCGGCCAGGTGGTCAATGTATACCAGTGGCCCTAAGCACTTTCCTCTTCGGCCTGGAAAACTTCGATGAGCTTTTGGTTGTAGTCGTCCAGATAGCTCTGAAGCCCCTCCCGGTCAATCAGCCGCACGCCCGCTGTGCCGGCCAATTCCTTTGCAGACTTTGTGTAGTAAGAATTGGTGACAACCATGGCTTCGTCGCAACCATAGAAGGCCTTGGCCGAGATGGCTTGCTGGACGGCTGCGTTGCCCACCGAACCTGAGTAATTTTTGGCCTGGATCACCATGTTTTTTCCGAACCGACTCACGAAGAGATCTGCGCCTTGATCTGCAGTCTTCTTGGTCTCCTTCACGTCGTATCCGATGGTCTGGAAGATCTCGACCAAGAAGGCCTCGAACTGAAAACCGTCCATGGCATCCACCAGATACATTGTGATGAATTGGTTCGGATTGAAATGCTCCAACTGGGATCCCAGACGCTCGACAAGAATGTCGAAGTAAATCTCTTCGCAGAGGCTCAAGCCATTTCGAAAAGCCTGTAATGGAAGTAGTGGAACACCAGAGGTGGATGCGGCTTGGGGATTGAATTGGACGTTAGGAAATGTGACATCATTTTCCCAGAGATAGTAATAGAACAAGGCCAAGTCTGATCTGAACGTTGTCCCTGCCTCTTCAATCCATGAACGTAAGGTGTCGGCCAAATCGAATCGAATGTGGCGCGTCAACTCTCTTGAGAAACCTAGGTAGGCTGAGTTAAAAGCAGTGGTCTGCAGCAGCTTATCCAAGAGAGATGGAAGCCCCTCAAGCTCGTCAAAGCCTTTGCGAATCAAGACCTCCCTGAACAACTCCCGCTCGGTATACACACCGTCCAATCGTGGCCCTGGCGCACTCGCGTCATCACTGCTCCCCGCGCTTTCGCGGGTTGTATGAATGAAGTTCGTGAAGTACGGCTGCTTCAGCTCCGCGTACTTTCTCAAAACGTTGTTCAGAAGATCGTTGAGCTGGGCTTGCTCCTTCTTTTTACCGAAGAAGTCTTGAATCAAGCCTTTTGATCGGTATTGGAAGTCGGGGTAGAACGAGGGATCCAGCGGGGTAAGATGCCGAAGAGTGATCTCTGACGACGGCGAAACCTGGGAACTCATACACCAGGGGCAGGCTGTCTCGAAAGTCGTCCTGCTGCATCCATTGCACTGGTAAATCATCGCGCCCATCCTCCCCAATGACATCCCGCGAACTTGCGCGTAATTGTGCTGAGGACAATAGCTCAGTGCCATTAGCGCGTCCATGCATAGCCCTTCGGCAGACTTCACTCCCCAGACTCGCCACTGCGAAAATATTTCTTCGATTCGCTCAAGGTTTCTTAAAACGATCCGTTGGTCATCTATATGTACACGATGAGCAAACAGCCTTGAACTCCACCAGCGTATTCATCCAACGCCTGCAAGGCGCTATATCGTTTTCCAACACGACGCGAGGCAACCGTCAGCGACGAGCGTGGGAACGCCTGATCAATTACATCGGATCATCCGCCTCCCTCTGTGAGTTTGACAACGCAGCGGCGCGAGCTGAGGGCTATGCCCAAGCACTTGTAGATGGTGAACAGATCGACACCCATGCCACAGACCGTGACTTGTTGATCATTGCGACTGTGGACGCATGGCGACGGCACCTAATTCAATCAAACCTACCAGCCAGCCTGTAAACATCCTCGTTTAAGGAAACACATGTCTTCCATTTTTTTGCGTTACGCAGATGACGAAATCCTAGACTCCGGCATTCAGATGCCTCAGCGACCTCTAGCTACTGCATCCCATCATTTCCCCATCGACCTACTGGCCTGCGGATTCGAAAAATACCAAGCGGATCCTACGAGTTTCCACGCTCAGTATCCTTGGGCTGCGCGATTTGTTTTGGGCATCCCGGTTCCCTCGTGGCAGCGGGGACTGGTGTGGAATGCAGGACAGCAATCTCGATTTATTCTTGCAGTCTGGTCAGGTACGGATCTCGGGAGTTACATCACCAACGAGTGGTGCGGATATCCAGATGCTGGCAGGGCTTTGGCGGAAAACAGTCAAATCCTACTGGACGGCCAGCAACGTCTACACAGCCTTGAGGCGTATTTTTTAGATCGTCTGGCGACTCCAGACATTCAAGGTCAGCCACGGCTCTGGTCTGAGATCGGCAGAGTCGAGCGCAAGCGCTTCTTATCTACGATCTTCACACATTCGAGCGTCTGCTCTGACGACGAGTTTTTATTGCGCAAGACGTATGACCTTTGTGCCCAGGGTGTAGTGGCTCGTACGCACGATCAGCGCGCTGCTCGGTAACTTCCGATGCTTATCTGTTGGGCATGTCTGTTGGGGATGGCTGGGCTGGGTGGTAATCGAAACTCAGTGCTCATTTCCATAGGCGCCTGGCGAGACAGTAAACAGGCCCTGTCCATTCAAGCACTCTCTCGAAGAATACTCGTGGAAGGTATATGCCATTACCTCCAAGACCCTCAGCGCCACGTCAGCCGGGGCCGTCTCTGTAATCAACTTTCGGCCAACGCTGTAGAAAGGGCCGTCATCACCCATGAACAGATAATTGTCCTCGCTATCAATCATCGCGATCATTTTGAAATCGGCATGATGACCAAATGCACGGCAAGGTATTCCGGCTTGGCTGCAGAGTTCTTTCACCGAAAATGCGCTTTCTCTGGCGAAGGGATCGGGCAATCCGAATTTGCGCGCATCAAGCATCTTCATCACAAGTGGCGTACGCATTTGCTACCTACGAGAGCGTGCTTCTTCATGTGATTTACTCTACGTGATTCCTAAATGATGTCGTATGCTCGGATCGCTGGCTTGATCAAGGACGCGTGGGATGCCCAAGATAAAACCGTTGGATATGAAACTGCTGGATATCCTCTTCGATATGGAAAAGGGGTACGTGTTGGACTTCTCGAATCGTACATTCGGACAGTTCTTCCTTGGGGAATTGGAGATCAATATTGATGCTCCGCTCTTCGCGGCGGATGGTACGTCCAAGGCCAGGCGTCTTCGCAGTTTTCTAGCGATTGCGGACACGACAACCTGTGTGCGAACGCTGAAAGCTCTGTGGCAGTATCGCCAGGCATCCCTGTCCAACCAGTGCAAAGATGACACGGTGGTGAATGCCGAGGGACGCTTCTTGACCTTGATCCAAAGCTTGGAGTCTGGCTCACTAGGTAATGATGTCGTGGGCGATCCCTTCGCTGCGGTGCGGCATGTCAGCATCGATCAGGCGGCTCAGTTGAAAAAGTCCTTATGGTATATTCATAAGCTCGCCCCCCAAGCTCGTGGATACGCGTTTGAGACCTTCCTGCAGCAGTTGTTCGAGGCTTCCAATCTTCAGCCCCGTGCACCGTTTAGAAATACTGGTGAGCAAATAGACGGGAGCTTCCAGTGTCGCGGGGATATCTATCTCGTTGAGGCGAAGTGGGTGGCCAATCCCGTTGGAGCTGGAGAGCTCCATATCCTACAGGGCAAGATCAGCGAGAAGGCCACTTGGACGCGAGGAGTCTTCATCAGCTATTACGGCTTCACGGATGTCGGGCTAGAAGCGTTCGGGCGCGGAAAAAGCCTGGTCTGCATTTCGGGCAAGGATATTAACGAAGCCCTGGAAAAGCAGATCCCTTTCGCAGACGTCATTGAGCGCAAGGTGCGTGCAGCGGCTGAGACTGGCTCAGTATTTGTTCCGGTGAGCGAGTTGTTTTAGGCGATGGAATTCTAAGGCCATGGGATAGCCGTTGCTCACGGACACCCTGTAGTCTTGTCGCTTTATCACTCCAAGGATAACCCTATGTCTCGTCTTGCCGAATACCGCCGCCTCGAACAACAACTCGCTGCACAGCTAGCTGAACTTGAGGCCATGAAGGGCGATACCGCTATCCAGGTGGAAATGGAGTTTGAAAACAAACTTCGAGCTTTGCTGGCCGAGTACGGTTTCTCTCTGCGCGACGTGATTAATCTCCTTGATCCTAAGGCTAGCGTCCGTCAGCAGTCGCCGGTCAGTCAGGAAAAAACCACTCGCAAGCCGCGTGAAGTGAAGATCTACAAAAACCCTCACAACGGCGAAATGGTTGAGACCAAGGGTGGTAACCACGCAACACTGAAAGCGTGGAAGGCTGAGCACGGTGCCGAGGCGGTCGAATCCTGGCGACAGTGATCATGACCTCCTTCGGGAGGCTTTTTATTGTGTCCTGTAACGTAGTTTTGCTCGTTGTAACGTAACCAACGTTACAGCGAAAGAAACGACGTTACAGGCTCGGTGAACCGGTCACGATCTTGTCGACGGTGCCTGAGATGCTGCACAAAAAATTATGATGTTTTCTACCACTTAGCCGCCGATGGCCTCTTCCTCACTTAGGCTGAAGCCCGGTAACATGGTCAGAGTGCGCATCGTCCATGCGACCGGAAATCGTACGCAGGCATAGAAGCTCCAGGCGGCCAAAACCCGAATGGTCAGAGAGTCGATGCATGGTTTTTTATAAGTGCTCACGAGGTAGCCCGGCATACTGGCTTGAGCTTATGAGGACGTAACTTTAGCGAAAACTTCGACATCGCCTCGTTTTGGCGATGTGAACGTTAACGCAATCTGCAACGAGTGCTTTAAAGTTAAGCTTTCGATTTTAGCGCCAAGTTTTGCTCAATTACAGACTTCTTGATTCTTGGGTAATCCTTGATGGCTTCGCTTATCGATCTAAGAACTGGCGCAAACCTTTTAAATTCAATATCGGTACGATTGGCCTTCACGATTCTTTGTGCGAATGTGTTTTTGTTATATGTGGTCTTGGATGGTTTGCTCAGAACCTCAAACGTTTTACCCTCCCATACTTTTTGCAAGGTAGACGAAGGGAAAAAATCCTCCATCATGGTCGGCTGCCCACCCTTCAAGGGAGTTAAAACAACGTATAGGTTCTGAGCGATATAGTAAATTGTTTGAGATTTATCCAGAACTGTTCCTTTGCCGTTCGCAATAGAGTAACGACTACCAGTAGACTCTTTTATTGCCTTGAATATTGGGTCTGAGCCGCTGTCATTATCAACTACTATGATGGTTGGATGTAGAGGTGGGTGCGCCTTATATTTAGCGCAATTTTTTGCGTAGAAGCGAATGAACGCAGCGAGATCTGCAGATCCACCATTCAGATCAAGCACCCTGTGTGTAAGCTCGCTATAGTTAATAAAGCGAACCCGTAAAGCTGGATTACCATCTTTATTTGGTTTGCATAAGCGAGGAAACCTGTCCATCAAAGACTTCATTGCACAGGTTAAATAAACGTTATCTGTTTTACCCTCGCATAAAATTGTCGGCTGAGAAGAAGCATAGAAGTTCTTATAGAACAAGAAGTCGCCGTGAATTTTCTCTAGAGCGGCTTTTTTGATTGATTCTATTTTTACACTGCTATTATCAACTATTTTTTTACGATTGAATTGGTCGACCATGTATATGTAGCTAAAATAGCCGTCAATCTTTTCCAGCTGGGTGTGATCTTTTATTTCGGGCTTATTCTTTTTGTCAGACACTGAGGCTTTGTCTTTGACGAAATAGAAGCCGTTGTTAAATAAGCAATGAGCCATTGCTCGCACGGTTCGCCGAACCTCAACAGGCGTGTTGGTAATCTGGTTAACTGTGAGGCCGGTGACAGATTGTCTATTGGTTCTGTACTGCATCCGTGTTTTATCATGATTAAGCTTGAACCCGCTCTTCTTAATAATTTTAGCAAGAGCCGGGCCAGCTACCCATGGATTACTGCCGTTATCGGAAGAAGCAATTTCCGCAGGAAAAATCTTCTTATTCGTTGAGAATGTCAAATCGTCCGCGTAACGAGAATAAGAGCAACCATTTTTTTTTGATAGTTGGACGAGTCTCAAATCCAGTAAGTGGCCGATTAGATTGGACGCGACAGGTGAGGTGGGGCTTCCTTGGGGTAGTTTGTCGTCATGACACATGATTTGCGCCAAAACGGTTGCCACTTTGGGATGAAGCTTGAAATCTTTATTGCTTATGAGGAACCCACGTACCCTGCCCCCGTGGATACTATCAAAGAACCCCTGAAGGTCGACATTAAATACGAAACGTCGTTTTTTATGGACTTCCGCATTGGTAACTATCGAATAGCCGTCTTTAAAGCCATGAGATATCGCTCCTCGTTCGGCCCCAACTTTCTCGATAGTGGCCAAGCACTCATCTAAAAGAACTTTTACCTGCTTCTGAAGAGCTTTTAACTCATCACATGGAGCACTAATTAATCGAGGTGAGCCATTGCTTTTGGGAATTGAAAACTGAGTGTACTTACCGGGCCTCTTATATACCAAGTATGATAATGCGCTTGGCGTGTAATTGAGGATGGCCGCTAAATCATGAAGCGAGGTTGCTTTCTGAAGTTGATGCAGCTTTGACATGCAACATCCTTGTTTGGGAGCGGAAGCTTACAGGCACTCAAATGCGTCCCGGCAGGGTATTCCGAACCGCCAACTTGTGAGTCGCGTAGGAGCAATCTCCGACACGATGGTTTCAAATGCCGCGAAACGCGGCAAAAAATCTGCCTGTAAGCTTCACGCAGAAAGTATCATGCCATCATACCGCCATTGTCAACGGGCCTTCACTTGGCTGGCGAGGTCAGATCATCATAATCGCTACACGTTGGCTTAGGTAAAGCCTACCTTCCGTGCCTCCAAAGGCTTAGGTGTTGGGGCGGATGCGATTTTGACCCAGGCTGCTGATTTTGACTGACCTATATGCGGCCTCTGAAATCCTGCGCAAGGACATCACTGAGTGTTCGGGCGGGTCAATGAATTCCGGTAGCTAGGGTCAAAATCGCATCAACGCCAACATTGCAGCAGAAAAATCGTGAAAAGCCTTCGCAAAACTGCGAACTTCGATAGGTATGTTCTTGAAGTCTTCTAATTCACATGCAAGTGGTCTACTTTTTCGTGGCATGAAAATTTTCTCCGTGGAATCAGTGTATCTTCGTGAGGCCTAACGCCGACGTTAATCGGCTGTCTCGTCAGCGGATGTCCCGTTGAGTGCCCTGTTACGCCCATAAAAAGCCATTTCTCAAATAGTGGAGCCTGTAATTACGTTGTCAGGTTAAGCAGGTCAAAAACCACCTTCGCAAATTTACTGGCTTTAGCTGGATCAGATAACAGTTGCATCATCTGATTCTGGTGAGCATCGCCACTGTCCATTATTGCGTCATCTACCGCGTTGGCAAAGTTCCCCAGCAGTGCTTGCTCAGCGGTATTGTTGGCCAGTTGCTGCATGACCAATTGGTTTTCACTGACCTTGTCGCGGATGGTGTAGGCGTAATTCACCATGTCTTTCTCAGTCAGCTGATCAGTCACAAACAGCTCATTGAGCCTTTCTAATATTTGCGAAAGCAGCTCTTCCTTGATGTCCTTTGCCGTTGCTGAGCCAAGTCCCTCTCCTGGTACCAGTTTATGGTCGGTCGAGTCTTCTATTAGCTTCAGGTCTTGCTGGCGTATTTTCGAAACGCGGTAGTGGCTGAGCACGATACTGTTGAGGTCAATATCATCCTCGTCCACAGCGGTTTCGCGCAGCATTGGACTTAGGTTGCGCGCGTACAGACTGAGCTTTTCTAACTGTTTGTCATCGTAATCGACGATCTGCGACATGAATTCATAGAAACGCACGAAGGTACCAAGATCCTTTTTGAAGATGTCGAGGGCGTCCTTGGCTTGCTTGCATTCCTTCAGGTCATTTTCCGCGTTGGCGATCAACACCGCATCTTGGGTCTTTTTAATCCGCTCAAATATTTCTTTCGAGTGCGCATAGGCCTCAACCGCCTGCTTGTAGCTTTTCGTCCAGCGTTCGACCGCTGGCTTGCAAATGTTGGCAATCGCCGCATTGCTTTTGTTTTTGACGAAAAATGCTGCGCAGAACTGCTCAACCTCGCTCGACTTATAAATGCCCGCCGCGTTGAGCTTCTCAAACAGATCGAAGATCAAGTCTGGATTTGAGACATCCGCCAGCTCTGCCGTCTGAAAATACGGCTGGAATGAGTCGAGGATTTCCTGCGGCTCGTTGAAGAAATCCAGGATGAAGGTGCCAACTTCCGCCTTGCCCGGATAAGTACGATTCAAGCGCGACAAGGTCTGTACGCACTCCACACCGCCGAGCTTTTTGTCCACGTACATCGCGCATAACTTGGGCTGGTCGAAACCGGTCTGAAATTTATTGGCAACGATCATCACTTGATAATCATCGCTATCAAAGGCTTTGCGCATGTCGCGGCCTTTGAGGTTGGGGTTCATGTTGCTCTCGGTATATTTGGTGCCAAGTAGCGCGACGGCGTTCGGGTCTTTATCGGTAAATTCCACCTCGCCCGAGAACGCCACCATGGCATGGATTTTTTTGTAGCCCTTATCGACGATGTATTTGTCAAAACACAGCTTGTAGCGCACAGCTTCTTTGCGAGAGCTGGTGACCACCATGGCTTTGGCTTGCCCACCTAGTAGGCCCATGACGTTGCTGCGGAAGTGCTCTACGATAACCTGCACCTTTTGCGCGATGTTGTACTCGTGCAGGCGCACCCACTGGTTGAGCTTGACCTTCGCTTTTTTGCTCTCAACTTCCTGATCGGCCTTATCGATTTTTTGCGCCAGGTTGTAGGCCACTTTGTAGTTGGTATAGTTCTTCAGCACATCGAGAATAAAGCCCTCTTCAATGGCCTGACGCATGCTGTACACATGGTAGGCCTCGGGCTTATTGGATTTAGAGGGTTGCTCAGCAGGCTTGGGCAAACGGCCAAACAGCTCCAGCGTCTTGGTTTTTGGCGTGGCGGTGAAGGCAAAATAACTCAGGTTTTTTGACGCCTTGCGTGACGCCACGGCGGCATCGAGGATGTCCTCAGAGTTGAGTTCGTCCTCACCATCAGCCTTGGCCTCAATCATCAGCACTTCTTTCAGCTGACGCGCTGTAGAACCAGTTTGCGAGGAGTGGGCTTCGTCGGCAATGATCGCGTAGCTGCGTTCTTTCAGGCTGACGCTATTCTCGATGGCGCGTAGCACGTAGGGGAAGGTCTGGATGGTGACAATAATAATCGGCTGTGAGTTTTCCAGCGCGGTTGCGAGCTTTTCCGATTTGGAGCCGTCGCCTTCCTGATTATTGATGCGGCCAACCGCGCCATCGACGTGTTCAAATTGGTTAATGGTGTCTTGCAGCTGATCATCCAGCACGGTGCGATCCGTTACCACAATCACGGAGTTGAATTGCTTGCAGCCCTGGTCGTCATAAAGCGCCGATAGCTGATGCGCTACCCATGCAATCGAATTGGACTTACCGGAACCGGCGCTGTGCTGGATCAGGTACTTATGGCCGGGGCCCTCGGTGCGGGCCGCCGTGACCAGCTTATTCACTACATCCCATTGGTGGTAGCGTGGAAAAATTAGGCTTTCTTTTTTGTATTTACGGCCTTCCCAGTCTTCTTTCTCTTCAATCTGCAGATGCACAAAGCGCCCGAGAATCGCCAGCAAGTTCTTGGGCAGTAAGACTTCGTTCCACAAATAATCGGTGGCGTACTGGTTGATGTCTTCCGGCACATCGTTACCGGCACCGCCAACTGTGGTGCCCTTGTTGAATGGCAGGAAGAAGGTCTCAGCGCCTTCCAGTCGCGTGGCCATATAGACCTCGTACTGGCTCACGGCAAAATGCACCAGAGCACCACGCTTGAAGGTCAGTAGTGGCTCTGGCTTTTTGGTGATTGGGTCGGTGGCAAAGCGTGTGGTTTTGTATTGCTTAATGGCGTTATGCACAGCCTGCTTGAATTCGGATTTCAGCTCTAGCGTGGCGACCGGCAAGCCATTTACAAACAGCACCAAGTCAATTCGCCAGGCTTTGGCCTTGCTGCCGGACTTTTCGAGATGTTCTTTGCTTGCCCAAGGCGAATAAGCCACCTCAGGCACGACACGGCAGCGGTTCTTAGCGTAGCGAGCCAAGGTATCGGGGTTTAGATCGTGTTCAGGTTTGAACTGGCACAGACTGAACCGGGTGCCACGGTGACGAAGTTCATGGCGCAACACGCCCAGCGTGCCGAAGGTGCGCATTTCTTTGCTGGCGGCATTGGGATCAGTTTTATTCAGCTGGGTAGCAACACGTTCAAGAAAGTGGCGCTCTGGGTTGCTCGGGTAGAGCGTGCAGAACTTTTGCCACTGTTCAACCTGGGTTTCTTTGACAAAACCCAGCAGGTCGTCGGGGTACAAGGCCAGTTCACGGTTGTAGTGTTCCGCATTGCCCAATAGCCAGCCACTGGCCAATAAATGCTTGAGCATGTCGTTCTGAAACGTCAGCTCGTTGGCCTTACTGCCACCCAATGCACTCATGCGGCAACTTCCTTGTTAGTCTGACTTGTTTGTGGCGCGATCCAGTCTCTTAGATCGATTTTGCCGGTGACGGCGGCGGAGATTAGGGCCGTGCGACGCTCTTGCATTAGCCGAATAGCATTTTCAGCTTTTCCTAAAAGGGAGTTAAATTGCATTGAGCTAAATTCAATTTGTTTAACAATTTCTAACTGCTCGCAGCTTGGAGGAACTGTAACGAGCATGTTTTTAACCTCGTCAAGGTATATATTTTTTTGCGTATTAGACTTTCCCATGGCAGCATAAAGAAACGGATTTGATAGATAGTGATACAAATAGCCGTTGTCGATTTTTAGGTTGCAGAATGGAATAAATCCATCGTGAATACACACCTTGATTTTGTTTATAAATGCCTTGCCTATTGTTGCTGAGGCTGTGATTATCACATTGCCCGGGTACACCCTTGCACTTTTAGTGCTGCCCAACACTGAGAGCCTCAACTTAGACTTAAATAAATATTTATCGCATGCTGTGGCGTCGGAAATATTTAAATAAGCCCACTCACCCTCATCATCAAAATATTCAGGCGCATCAACCGGCCTTAAAATAGCACCCCGTGTAATGTCAGCAATATATTTTGCTTGTTTTACTTCCCAATGCTCCGGCACCTCCCCCAACCACTCAACCCCCGAATCGCGCAGCTTGGCGTTGGGGTCTAACCCTTTGGTAACGGCATGGCTAATCACGGCCTGACGCTTTTCTTTCAGCAGTTGGATAAGCTGTTGTTGCTTTTCGATCAGGTTGTCGATTTTAGCCGTTTCGTGGTCGAGAAAATTAGAAATGCTTAATCTTTCATTTTCTGGAGGCAATGCAAATTTTAGCTTTGAAATTACAGATGGATTGATTCTTTGATGGCTTTTTGTTGCGGACTCAACTTGGCTGCACACGAAAGAGTTTAACTCTTTGGAGTGCAGCATGTAATGTAGGTATTTTTGACCTTGTGTTATTGGTCGCAAAACTACAAATTCAGTCGAAGCTACCGCCATTTGAGCGTGCGAGGCGACAGTTGATATTGTTTGTTTGCGTGGGTTTAATTTTGAAAATAAAACATCACCGGCTGCAACTATGAATTTATTGCTATCAATGGTATCTCCTTCTTCTGCTCTGCCAATGCCTATTTCCTGCACTGTTGGAATGCTGTAGTGAATTACAACTTTTGACTCTAGCTCTTTAGGAGTGATCTGATCTTTTATGGTGGCTGCAAGATCATCCATTCTCGCTATAGGCCATGTGCTCGGAATTACTCCAAGCCACTCAACTCCTGAGTCCTTATACTGAGGGTACGGCTTATATCGCACCGCCATTACGAATGCACCTCTTGCAGCAGCTGCAGAATTTCGGCTGATACGGCATCCAGATCCGCATCTATTTCGAGCAAATCCCGTGGGGGTTGATACTGGTAGAAATGTCGGTTAAAGGGGATTTCATAGCCGACGATTCCGACTTGCTGATCCTTTGCGTCTTTCTTACTGGCATCAATCCAGGCATCGGGCACGTGCGGCTGCACTTCTTTTAGGAAGTAAGCCTCGTTAATTGAATTTACGCTTTGACTCGGATCGAGCGCGACGTTCTCGTTGTCACGCAGCTCGCTATCGGTTTGATATTCCAGCACCTCACCGTTGACGGCAAACAATCCGTACAAGGGATTTTCTTTGGTCTTATGCGCCTTTTTGATGACCTTTGCCGCTTCTGGGTTTTTCCAGCTCACTGCATCGATGATTTGTTTTTTGTCTTTGGCGTCTAGGACAATGCCCTGTTGCTTGCAGACTGCTTTGACTGCCTCGTCAAAGATGTTGAAGTCATCATGCTGGACGGTGCCAATGCTGGCCTGCAGACTTTGCGCCTTGAGTAACAGCCGCTTCTGATCCATCCATGTTGTTCTGTTGAGCAGATCTTTAATGTGTTTCTCTTTTAGATCGGGGAAGTGCAGCTTGCAGTAACGCCGAATAACGTCTTCATGGGCGCTTAGGTCACCGTAACGCCTGCAGTTGTCGCCGTCGCTCCAGCTTTCGCCTTCTACTGCGCTGAACTCTTGGTAAACCCAACGCATAGCGATGTTGAGGGCGCCGGGGGCAAAGCGGCAGGTAGCCACTCGCTCGTCACTAAACTGGTAAGACAGACGCAATGGTCGCTCAATGCTGATGCGGCGATAGCCGAACTCATGGCTGTTGAAGATCTTGCTAGCGAAGGTCTTGGCAGTCTCGACTTTCGGGTTGGCAGCCTGGCGGCCTCGATTGCTTTTTTGTGCGGTTTGTTTGTCCAGTTCGTAGGCATCTACTGCGGCAAAGCTGCCGAAGGCGCGGATCACCGTGGCGATATCGTTTTCGTCCATTTCATTGCGCTTGGAACCGAGGGATTTACGCATTTTTCCGAAAAGGTTCACGGCATTGATCAGCTGCACCTTGCCCTTACGCTCCTGGGCTTTTTTGTTCGACAGCACCCAGATATAGGTCGAAATACCCGTGTTGTAGAACATGTCAGTGGGCAGCGCGATGATGGCTTCGAGCAGGTCTGCTTCAAGAATGTAACGACGGATTTCCGACTCGCCTGAGCCGGCGCCACCGGTAAACAACGGCGAGCCATTGAGGATGATGCCAATCCGCCCGCCGCCTTGAGAACCGTCGCGTAGCTTGCTGAGCAAGTGCATCAGGAACAACAAGGAGCCATCGCTGACCCGTGGTAAACCTGCGCCAAAACGGCCACTGAAACCTTTTTGCGCGTGCTCTTCACTGATTTCTTGCTCGATCTTTTTCCAATCCACACCAAAGGGCGGGTTGGAGAGCATGTAGTCAAACTCGGTAGCGTAAAGTTGGTCGTTCGACAACGTGTTGCCGAGTTTGATGTTGCTTACGTTCTGCCCTTTGATCAGCATGTCAGCTTTGCAGATGGCATAACTCTCAGGGTTTAACTCCTGACCATAAGCTCGCATAACCGCCTGCGGGTTCAGCTCATGCACGTATTCCATGCCCGAGGAGAGAAAGCCGCCCGTACCTGCCGTAGGGTCGTAGATGGTGCGAATGATGCCGGGCTTGGTCAGCGCATCATCGTCTTCCATAAACACTAAGGAGGTGGTTAGGCGCACAATGTCGCGAGGGGTAAAGTGCTCCCCGGCGGTTTCATTCGATCCTTCGGCAAAGCGGCGGATCAACTCTTCAAACACCAAGCCCATGTCGTGGTTGGAAACAGCTGCGGGGCTTAAGTCAGTCTGCCGAACTCGCTGCACGACCTTATAAAGCAGATTGGCATCGTTGAGCTGGCCGAGAAACTCGGTGAATTTGAAATGTTCAAAAATATCCCGAGCATCCTTGGAGAAACCTTGCAGATAGGATTCCAAATTGGCCTTGATGCCAGCCTCACCAAGCTTGGACATGTCCATTTTTGAGGTGTTGAAAAATGATAGTCCGTCTGACTGACCAGGGAGTTTCGTGGCGCGAAGCAGCAGCTTTTCCTGCGCTTCTTCGGACATATTGAGATGCTGGATGCGTGCATGCTCAGCCAGCACCGCAGCTTTGCTTGCCTCCAACACGCATTCAAGCCGCCGCAACAGGGTGAACGGCAAAATTATCCGGCCATACTGGCTTTGCTTAAAATCCCCACGGAGTAAATCAGCCAATGACCAGATGAAAGCGGCCAGATTGTTAGAGGCTTGCGACATTGTTTGAAGTTCCCTGTGGTGCTTGGCGGTTGCTGAAACGGTACGTAACACGATTATGAATAGAGCTGGGCGGCATTATGATGCAACGGCAGCACGCGGTTATGCCTGAAATTGGATATTTCCACTCGATAGGCTTGCGCGAGCGGACGGAGGTTAGCAGCACCACCGCTTCCATCGGCACGCTGTTGTACCGCAGAGCAATTCTAACAATTGCTCAAGAAGGTGCCAGCGCAGGCTTTGGCGCTTTCGGGTGAGCGATTTCGGCCTTCCTTCACTCAAACGTGCTGAACTGATCAGGGTTACATACCCCCAGGCGCTTACCTCCTTCCAAGAGCTGAGAGCAGCCTCCAGCGTTTTGCTATGACTATGCTTTTGAGGTCTCTCGGAATCCTATCCACAACGCTGGCCTTTTTTCTGGAGGAGGTCGCTATGGCTCGAACAGCCCAGCAGAAACCCAACACTCGACGAGGCCGTCCGAGGCTCGAAACTCAACGAACCCTCTATCAAATCAAGCTGTCGGAGTGGGATTTTACATGGTCGTTTAGCCTGGCCTTGCCCAATAATCTGAGGGCTAACGAAGGTCATTATGATGAACACATGCTACTCACGCTGAAAGGCGAGGTGCTCTACCCAGAAAGCTTCAAATATCCAGAGGTTGAATGCCAGCTGTACGCAGACCCTCGATTGGCGCAAGACAAAGATCCCCCCAAAGGGATTGGGTCTATGACAGCAAGCGGGAAACGGTTGGTTGTTTATATAGCAGTACCTCGCGAGCGGATTGATACCTTGGTAGGTGCAGCCGACCGACTTTTATCCCTAGAGTTGAACTCCACCCCTCTGCATTACCGCCGTGCGCTGGTTATGTCGATGCATCTGGGTACAGAGCCAGAGCCCGATTGGTAATCCAATTGCGAGCTTACCTGGATGCTTTTCAGGCAAAGGCTCCTGCGAATCCTTATCGACAGTAGCTATCTGGCTCATTTCTACGCGTTCTTTTATTCTGACCAGCAGTCCTTTTCTGTACGGGTCATTCCATAGCCGTCGAACCAACTCTCGATAGTGACGGCGAGCGATGTGTCTGATGAGTTAGGTGACTTCGCCGGATGGTTATAAAACGGTTGCCTCCGAATCAGGTGTAGGCCCATGGTGGAGAAGGTGATCGCGGCATGATGCCGCACTCAACGCTTGCTCAAGGATTAACCAATTTGTTGGGGGAAATATGGACTTGGTTGAAGAGGCACTCAGAGCAGAGCTCCCGAAGCTGGCAGTAGACTTCTTCGTCGTTTTCTCGAGATTCGAATGCGCACTGAAGCGGTCTGGCATCTATGCAATTGGCGACGAAAATGGAGTGAGTCCTGATTGGGATAAATTTGCGCGAGATCTCGGGCCGAGATTCCTCAGCGATGTCCTCGCGCTAGATATTGCCCCTGTCCTAGTAGCCAACCCTCCCAAAAAACAAGTGAAGCTCGATGATGGGATGCTTGGGTGGAAAGATACAAATGCTGTGGCGCGCACGTCGGATCTGTTTGTTGCGATTCGCCGTGTGAGGAACAACCTCGTCCACGGCGCGAAATATCAAGATGGCGGCGCCGGTCATCCGGATTTCGTCGAAGGGTCAGAAAGGAGCGATGTGCTTCTCCGCCAGTCTATGGCTGTGATGAGCTTTGCTTTGAAGGTTCGTCCAGATATTCACGGTTATTTTCGGCGTTACGGATGAGAGGCAGTTCGATGGAAGGCCAATATCGAGCAAATTCAGAAGGGTAAGTCTTCGCCCTCAATTGGCTCAGGTTCATCTTGGGGCTTCGGCATCAGAGCTTGATGAATGCTTTCGAGTCGAGCCTGCAGTTCATCGAACGTCACCACCAAAACGACCTTCAAACCGTTCCGATATTGCTCAAAGGCACGCTGTTTATTTTCTTCTATTGGGGTGCGCCCGATAATCACGATGGCCGCAACCGCATGGGTGTGAACGCGCTCTTCGAGGTCATACGCCAATCCGTAAATCTCTCGCTGTAAATGGCTCTGTTGGCTGATGACCTGATGCGTTCAAGTACAGCTGCAACGATTCTAAGCTCTTTCATAAGCGTCCTGATGTCGAATAGTGGATATGCATCGGAGGTAGCTCAAAGTTCCTCGAGGTCACTTGTCCGGCTTCCGTGGAAGGTCGCTTTGAGTTGCCAATCCAATCGCGTTATCGCAAAGAATCTGGCCTGCCGCACCAGTGAACATTTCTTGAGCCCATCGCTCACATTTGATGGCCGATAGCTGGGCAAAACACACGGCTCACAAAGTGGATCTCTACGAAAAAACGCTACAAGCAGATGATCAACAGATCTGTCGATCAAGAGCGTCTTGAATGGCTATTACCGATCCGATCCAATGACGCCTGTTTTCATAGGGTGTGAATCCCAGCCGCTCCGCGAACGCTGACGCGTTGGCATTGGCGCATTCGACCGCCAGATATCGATAGCCGAGTTCAGGAGCCAAATCTACTAGCAGCTCCACCAACGCCCGACCATGACCAACCCGTTGCTGCTTGAATCCTATGCGAGCCAGCACAAGGCATTCACGGGGCCAGAATTCTTGGGGTTTTACGAACATCCGAAAGTAGAGGTCGTACTGCCTTGTGAAAGCGGAGACAGTTCCGAATGATCTCCAGAGTCGTTGCTGAACGTACCTGGTCTTGTAGTTGAACCGATCCAGGATGAACTCCGCCAGGTACGGTATGAGCTCATCACAACGTTGCGCTGAAAAAGCGTGCCACTCGTCATCACTGGCATCGACCGCAGGAAGGATTGGCATTGTCACGATCCTATCTGAAGAAAGAAGAGCGAAGTGTAGGTACCGTTCACTCAAGCCGCGCAACCGCTTGTGGATTGCAGGTCTTCGACGCCATACGAGGAGTGATCACCATACTTCAATATCGAGGACTTCAAGCGTGCGATGGGTCATTGGCGACAGGCGTATGAGCGACGTTTGTAGTTCGGCGGCGCCATGCAAGTCGGTCTTTTTTCTGCACCAAATATCCACTGGTTTTGTGACGCTTTTTTCTGCACTCTTTACTCCACCGCTGCTTCACTAGAGTCGACATAGGAGCTTGAAATGCTAAGGAAGGCTGTAAAAATCCTTCGAGATTCTCTGCTTGAGAACTTGGGTTATCCGGCCTCACTGATCAACCTCTTACACGAAGACAACGGGTTGAATAGACACCTCGTTGAGCATGAAAAGGGTATCGGCGCATTCGAGATTGTTCGTTGGAATGATTTCGGAAACCTACTGACTGAAGATCATTTCCATCGTCGACGCCTTAGTGGTTGGACGCGTTGCCCAGGCTCATATCAAAACTATGGCAGCACAAGCGTCGTACGTGAGGATCTGTTGAACCTCGGCACGGTCATTGAGCAGGAACGATGGGACTGCGAGATCCAGGATGTTCATGGGTTCTCTGCTTCAAAGTCCGAGTTGAAAAACTTCAAGAGCATGGACGCCATGGTCATGCGGAACTCTGAACCAATGATCACCCCGGTCACGAAGGAAAAATTCGCAGAAAATCTCCGATGGGATGAGATCCGCATCATTTCTCGAGAGAAGACCACTGACCATTTCGCCACGTGGGAATGGGATGGAAGAGTTTTCCTCATCAACAGTGGTGGCTCTCATCACTTCGCAGCGGCCAAGTACATCGCGAAGCGCCTCGAGATCAAAGTGCCTTTGTCCGGAAAGTACGTGATGTACGGTATCAATCAGGTAGCGGTGGCAAGCCTGCGTCGCGACTTCGACATGTTTGTGATGTCTTGGACAACCGACCATCATTTAGCTTTTCACAAGGCCATGCAAAACTTTGAGGCCACGTACTACTGGAAAGCTCTACCACGGCCTTACACCGAACAATGTGCGATCTTCTTGCCGAAATCTGAGAAGCGCTCGGCCAAGGTCGCTCAAGTGATGCATGAGGCAGGGTTCCAGGATCTGGGCAAATACCTAAAAGCGCTTGGTTGTCGGCTGCCCTCAAGCTGAGCTTCGGCTGCAGGGACGGGTCTTTCTCTTTGCCCGAGATAGTCCGCCAATTGAAATCTCTTGATGCAGTCAAGTGCTATGCCTAGTGGCAAAGGTTACCCATTTGAAAAACTCAGAGTCTTTGTTAGTGTAAGTGACACTATATGGAAATTCATAAGCTTTGCTGTCAATCGAACTGATTTGCAGCTCTACAGTACCTTTTGCCCAATTGAAACGAACATTACGCAAGTTCCTGTCACCAGTCTCATTTTTATCGTTGGTTTCGATATCACATGGGTGTCTGACTGACCATCTATCCGTGGCACTCAAGAATAAGTGGGCCACATCAATGTAAATCTCAACCATCTCCAATTCGGGAATAGCAAAATCATGTTCGGTTTCGTTCCGGGCCTTATTTAGTTTTTCCAGCACACCTAATGACGGAAGCCCGCATTTTTTCAAGTATTCGGAAAGAGCATGAAAATTCTTGAGCTTGTTCAATGATACCGCACCAAATCCAAGGCAAACATCTTCCATTCTGAGGTGAAGTGCTCGCTTCGCATTTGATAATCCATTGATTAAATTTCTAGGTGCGGTGCCATCTATCAGATCTTGTCTAGCGTATTCCAGATAATCTTCTGCAGACGGATTTTCTCGGCAGCGGTACGTGCTCCACATGAATGAAACGTAATCTGGATCGATACTATCTGGGTCAAACATACGGTTTTCACGTTGTAGTGGGCAATGAAGCGGATGTTAACATGATGGTGGCGTTTGGCTATTGCCTCGCTCGCTTGCTTCGGTTGTTTGCTCGATAATGCTCACGTTAGTTTTGCCGGCTGGTAGGTTGAATCGCAATCTACTCAAGATCGTAGGAGTTCTACGGGTAGTGTTCGTCCCACTCGATGAGCAATTCGGGTATAGCCATTGGCAGGGATCGAAGCCCCCTGGTTCGGCAGACATCAGTCCAAGAATAGAGGGATTAGAATCTCGAGAACTGAGGGAAAATTATTTCCCCCACGCGTATGGATAGCGTTCTCCATTGAGCCAGCGAAATCCCCCTAAAATTTGACCGGATGAACTGCATTCGCTGACGACGCAACTCACGATTATGAGCACTTCTCACCTCTATCAGCAGAGGATTGAGCTGATCTTGGCAGCCAAGCAACGTGTGTAGTTGCCGCTGCTGATACTTGATCCTAGTCAGCGGAACCTGTTCTGCATGTTCGATCTCCCTCAGGTTCACCAAGTCGTAATTTTTGACATCTGGCACCCTAATGTCGTGCTTCTCAAGTGTGCAATAGCTCCAAGCAAGCGTCAGAGCGCACATGTTTAGCAGTACGGTTTCGCTGGCCTCGTGTTCGACAAAATCTATTCGTTCCCATCCCAAGATCCACTCAGCCTGGGCGTAGATCCTGCTGATATGTACGGCCTTAAGAGGCCTCCATTCCTGTTCATCGGCGAAGAATTCACCGGAGAACTGGCTGGTCAGCCATTCTTTGAATACATCCTGACTCAGCTCAGCCGGAATACGATGTCGTCCAGCGGCACGTAGGCCCATTACGAGCCGAAGCAAACTTCGGACTGCGGTGTCCTCGTATCGCTCGTATTCAAGCATTTCCCAGTGGTAACGATTGACCATGCTGGCCAGCAGTAATCGTGCAGCAAGAGAATCGTTACTTACTTCGGAGCCTTCAAGGATATGGCACACAGCCCTTGTAGTGCGCTGAGTTACACGTGGAGGCATGGCCTGTATCTGAGCAAACATGAGTGGCGCAGACAGGTGCCTTAGCCGGTCTACCATGTCCTGATGACGATTTTTCCAGCTGAGATCAAGCCAGTCCAAAGGCTTCCACAGCTTGATCTCTGGAAGGCTGCTTAGCGGAAAGGTGCAAGCACCGAGAAGGTCGCCGAATTTTGTTCGCTCATCCGGGCGAAGCTGGCTATAAAGTTCATCCAGAAAGCGTTTTCTACCGCGTGCCATGTCCCCGATCTGCTCAGCTGCTTTTCGCAAGTTTTGTGCGAGCGGCTTACCGTCCTTGATGGCTCCGAGCAGGAAAGCACCGAGTGGGCCTATAAAGCTGGACTGATCGTTACCATCCGCAACCTCGGGTGCTTCGAGTAGGAGTTGAGTCGACCACTGCACGAGCTCGGCGGACATGATGGTGCAAACTTTCAAGTACTGTTCGACCTCTGCGCCGTGTGTGGCTCGCTCCTTTTCGGTCATGCTGTTCAACCAAGCTTGGTATCCGTGGTCAGTAAAACCAAGGATGTTCTTGATGCTCTGGAGAGCACGGCCCTTTCGGGCCAGCTCTCCTCTAGCGAGCTTTGCTGCTCCTTTGTCGATCATCATTGACTACCGGCAGTGGTTAAAAAACGGGGCTGATGGTCGGTAGAGCTTGGGCTTCGAGGATTGCTCGAGTGCGTTTGCCCAGTTCTTGGCCGCCGAGTACGCCGACAGTGTACTCGTCCACTGTGATGGCTTGACGCATGGCGTCACGGAAGCAGGTGTCTGGTTTCACATCCTGGATAGCCTGGGCCAGAGCGTTCAGGTACTCGGGCTCCGAGAATTTCTTACGAGCCTGCTGCAGGTGGTAGGAGTCGCAACCTGCTGTCCAGGCGATGGAGACGGTCTTCTTGATCATGGATAACCTCTTCGTTTCTGTTGGTAGGGATTGCGATGCCAGTGTCATCCGACCAACCATCATCTTCGAGCAGGTAATCCGATTTAATTTTTGGGACAGGGCAAGGGACGAGCCAACAGACGCCTCACTACCCGATTCTCCACCGGCCTAAGCACCAGGAGATGGAAAACCCCTAGCCGTTTTGACGTGATTGGCGATCTCATATTCACGCCAGCCTCGCATGGCGCGACCATCGATGTCCTGAGGCATGCACTCGAGTGGCGGGGCGTGGTGCAGCAACTCCCCTAACCAGTAGTGAGCCAGAATCTCATGGGTGTTCTGGGCGCAGTGAATGGGCGTAGGGGACGAAGCATCATGTGTCTAGCGAGAGTGACACTAGATCCAGAGTGGGGCAGGCGCAGAGAGATGAGGAGCCAGAGCTTTACCATCAAAATGGTTGAGCTCTCGACGGTCTAGTGCAAGTGACAGCGAGGTTTACTGGACTCATCTCTTGGTTTGTAGATATTGCCTTTTCGAACCTGGGGCGGCTGCTACAGGCCAGCCAATCCCCCACAACCGGCGCCCTTCTTGGAGTATTTC
Organism: Pseudomonas sp. Irchel s3b5; assembly: GCF_900187435.1. Classification (NCBI taxonomy): domain Bacteria; kingdom Pseudomonadati; phylum Pseudomonadota; class Gammaproteobacteria; order Pseudomonadales; family Pseudomonadaceae; genus Pseudomonas; species Pseudomonas sp. Irchel s3b5. Next base: position 174,719 of record NZ_FYDY01000001.1, on the reverse strand, counting down.
CCCTCAGGACAGTGGCGCAGGTTTGGTAAAAAATGGTGGGGGTGGAGGAGCGGGCTGAGTTTGGAGAGGACTTGGATAGGCTTTAGGTGCAAATGGCTTAGTGCCGAGAGCCCAGAGCGAATCGATATTCCGGAGGTACGTGATAACTCGGTGTTCGTTAGCGCTGATCAGGCCAAGCAATTCTGTTTGGTGAGGAGACCCTGGCGACCGATCAAACATGCCTACCTCAACCGGCCAGGCGTCACCATGGCGAGGGTTGTCGGAAATTTTCTGCAGCAGCCGAGTATATGACTCAAGATCGGTTTCACTGCCGCTGAAGTAGAATTTCGCCGCGACGATAACTGTTAGCATCCCCTTACGTTCACCAATGAATTGGATAGGGGAGAGCAACCCTGCCATGTAGATATCTTCGATCACATCGATGATCCGGGTGTCATGGTCTTCATCCCAAACCACCGCGAAATCATGGATTTCAGGTACTGCAAGGGGAGATCGCGTTACATCAAGCCATTCAACGGAGCGGAAGACCGAATAGTGAGTTCCTCGACCGAGGTACCCCACTGGTTCCGGCTCATCATAAAGGCAGGAGAACAAAGTCGAGTAGATAGGGGTTTGCATCAGAATTAACTCCGATTTCGTCAGAATATGTGGAATTCCTCCACTGTGGCTCAGCTTTCGGCTGACCCACGGTTCGAGATTCACCATAAACCTGCCTGCCGCTTTGAGCAATCCCTGCTTCTATGCAAAATTCCGGGCTTCAAGTGAAAAACGCCAGCTAACTGCACGAGGTATCGCTTGCGGCTACCTGATGGGTCGGGTGAATGAGCGTGACTTGACCATCAACAGGATCAGACTTGCTTGATCACATTGAGCGGGTTTGCAGTGAATAGAAGGCTCACCCACAGGCTTAGCAGTCTAGCGTTTTGGCGTGCTTCGCTGCAGGAAGCAAAAAGTGCTTTTTTTATAAAGCATTAATTGCTTTTGTAGATTAGTCGTGGGATGCTTCTTCGCATCAAGTAGGAGGGTCACCCCATGAACGACATTATTTCTCTCATCGAAAACGCGGCTAAGGCCAAGAATGACTTGGCATCCGCGTCCATCCGTATGCCCAAGGAGCTCTACTCCTTTATTGAAGGCTTGGCTGACCAGCTTGATCTGAGCCGTCAGGAGACAATGCTGAAGCTGCTCGAGAAGGGAGTAGAAGCCGCCAAGGCTGCCATGAAGCTTGATGATAAAGAGCAAGCAGCGGCAGACATCGAGTTGCTCGAGCCTTCGAGCTTCCACATTCTCAATACGAACAAACGTCACTCCTTGGAAGACCATGACCGCATGCTCAGAGAGGCTAGCGCTGCTGCGTTCTACGCCCCCTGGAAGTACAACATTGACCGTATCGCGAAAGGTGATGTGGTCTTCTTGTATGAGAATGGCAAGGGGATCGTCGCCTATGGCCAAGGCACTGGGGAAACTGAAAAGCGTGCGCATGACGGCTACCTCAATGAGTGCCATTTCCAGCGACTGAAGGATTTCACCATTCTGGACAAGCCCATTTCAGCAGCCGAAATTAAAAAAACCGTGCAGAAGAATGTTGTGTTTTTGCGCACGATGTCTCCCATGCCTGATGGCCAGGTGCTACTGGATCTCATCCAGAAGCGCACCTCGTGAAGTCCAATGTAGTTCCTGTTGCAAGCAATATGCTTTGCTCCCTCTGGATGAGACATGGATAGCTATTGCACCTGAAAGAGTTTCAAGAAACACCATAAATTGGATCCTCGCTATTTTTGCTTCGACATATTCTCAGCAGGCGAGCTTGGATAATACTCATTAAATAGCCGATTAATTTTTTGGGGTGCTTTGTATGGATGAAGATATTATAAAAGGGCATGAAGGCAGAGTGTTTGCCAATGCTCAATTTGACGTTGAACATGCCTTTGGTATGTACGCACTTAGTTATTGTACAATCCCAGCCGAAGGAATTTACGATAAAGAAGCATTGGCGCCGATGATGGATGTCATATCGAAGTGCCATATTTATATTATTGGCTATACGCCGATAATAAACCTTATCGGAGCGACGCAGGTCGGCCAGACGCTCTTTGTTAAGTTTGGTTTGCTAGAGGAAGAGTATATTATTAAATTTGATATTCCAGGTTTAACGCTGAGAGACGAAGATGGGTTTCTTTATCTACAAAACGCCGACGGTGAAAAATTCTGGCCCTCTTCTGAGGAGTTTCACTCAAGATTAAGTAATCAGACGAAAGCGGTTACCTTCAAGGTGAAGTATATTGGTCAAGCTTATGGGCAAGATGGCTCTAGAAACGCAGTGGATAGGCTACTGAAGCATGAAACTCTCCAGAAAATAGCATTAAAAGGGGCTCCTCAAGGCCATAAACTGACCTTGTTAATGCTTGCAATCGAACCAAGTAATCAGTTGATAACCATGATGAACCCTTTTGCCAAAAATGGCGACAGTGGAAATGCCAGAATTAAGCAGGGATTCGACAAAGCTCAGAACACAACAGAAGCTGAAAAGATCTCGCTATACGAAGCAGCTTTAATTAGATATTTTTATCCTGAGTACAACAAGGAATTCAAGGATAGCTTCCCCTCGACAAATTTAAAAATCCTTCAAGATTGTTATGCAAAGGATTTCAGTGCAGTAGTGGCCGAGATTTGCATCGATGAACTCCCATTCACATTATTTTCGGAAGTTGTTGAGCCTAAACTCTATCATGTTGCAAGGCACCACTTGCACAAAGAGGAGGATAGGAAGATGTTTTTCGGAATGTAAAAAACTGACCATGTGCTTGTCGAAGGGGCATTACGACGATAGACATCAAAGCCCCGGTTTGAGATCGGGGCGTTAGTTAACCCGTTGCCATCAAATAGCACGCATCCAGTCCAGTGTGTTTCGGAAGACGGGATACTCCTGATCAATCATCTCAGCCTGCCAATTCCGGATATTATCTTCCTGCGCGATTATTGCTGCCTCTCCCTTCTCCACAATGTTCAAGGCATCCTCAATGCACCCCATAGGCCATACCCAAGTTGTAAACCCTTTCATGGCTTCATGGGCAGCGTTCGCGAGAGCTTGTCCGTCAGTATGTCTCGCAAAGGCAGCCCAGCAGTCCGCTGCTGATCCGTTCCTGGAGTTCTGAGGCATTCCATTACCACCGAGCTGGAAGCCTTCTGTTTGGCTGATAACTTGAAGCACAGATTTGACGTTAATCATCTCTTCGCATTCCTTCAGCAGCCAAGGCCCCCTGGCATGAGTGAATGCAAAATCCAAGTCAGCAATCACACCACATTTGATACCCATGGCCGTCAGGACAGAGAAGCCCTTGGGGATGGAAGTACAGCTACCGAGAGCTACAAAGCAGATACGTTCGAGCTCAGGCCTGACGCCATAGAGCTTTTCGTAGATTAGTGGTAGTAGCCTCTGATCAGTTTTGCCTTCGCAGAGAATTACCTTTTCGGCGAAATATATCTCAGCAATATTTCCGAGTTCAAAAAGGGTTCGAGATTGTGCTTGCGCCTCTGCCATAGCTTGCGCAACCGCCGCGCCCATCGGAATGCGAACCTCGGAACCATTCTCCCGAGATCTGCGCACTATCACCGTTTCAGGCGCGTTATCCCTGCTCACCATCAATGGCGAATGGGTGGTGAACACGACTTGGTAGCCGGACTTTGAAAGCACATGCAGTGCTTCCCTAAGGCCTCTGACACCTTGAGGGTGGAGGAAAATCTCGGGCTCGTCGATCAGCAGGAGACGACGGGAAAGGTCTTGGTCGCGGGTTTTGCGGATATCGGCCAGAAGCCTGATCAAGGCCATTTGTATCGCACGCTGCGCACCGCTACCTAAGGTGTCGAAACGTCTAGTTTGACCGGATATCTCATCGGTCACGTTTAGATCACCGCTCTTGAAAAACTCCTTAACGTCGATTGATGGTACGTCCAGGTTTAACAGCAAGCCAGGGAAGAAGCTTGAGAGGGCATTGGTGGCACTGGTGTCGAACTCAGTCAGTAGAGGGGATCGGTTATCACCGTCGGCTCCTAGTATATTCCTGACCGCTGTGAGCGCATCCTGAACCTCTTGGTGAGCAATGAGGATGGGCGCCATGATTTCATCCAGCAGCCCACGAATTGTGCTGCCAGCTTTGCCTTTGCCTAAGTCTTCCTGGACATCGTCCATGGCGCGGATATGCAACGCTTCCGGTAACAATGCGGAAATGGCCTGCGGCAGGCCCGTCGGATAGGAGCGCCAGGAAACAGGTAGGCCTTGCTCGTCTAGATCCGCATTAGCCCAGACTTCCGTGGTCGGCTTTGTTGAGCCTGATGCTGAAATCCTTATCCAAAGGTTACCGTTGATGCAGTAGGGGGTAATCGCGGCTCGATGCTTGGCTTCAGGAATTTGCTCAATCAACTCCTCTGTAATCCCAGACACGCAAGCGCTGATAATGATTGGCTCGTTGGGGTCATTCGCGTCTGTTTTCGCAAATGCCTTTGGTGCAAGCACTAATCTGATCGCATCGAGGATGGTGGATTTCCCCGCATTATTTTGGCCAACCAGTGGGGTGAAATCACCCAGCGGCAAGATCACTTGTTTGCACGAGCGGAAGTTTTGAATGTGTATTTTGCTTAAGGAGTGCATTGCGGGATTTCCCTATCTAAGGTGGGCGTGGCCCCTTAGCGTAGTTGGGAAGTGGCTATATGCCACTGGCCCTATTGCATCATGGCTCAAAGGCAGTGACTAACAATGAGCTCCTCTATCGAGAGACTTCACATTCGACCGTCTTTTCCCCAAGCGCTCCGATGCGCAGGTTAAGCCCTTTACTCAATTCCTATGTGCCTCCATAAAAAAGTGGTTGCTGGGGGTATCTACGGTCTTCTTATGACAGCCATTGACGACTCGAAATTACTACCTCGTGTATTTTCCTAGTGATCAAAAGTGTACGTCGCTGATGGAATAGAAGAGCGGATCAGGCCATCGTAGGAGCTGATTTACGGTACTAAGCGAGGGAGTGGCGGCTTCATGAACCTTTTGAGCGCGGCCTTACACAGTGCAGTAAGAGGCAGTAAGAGGCAGTAAGAGGCAGTAAGTCGCAACAAAGTTGATGTGCCTTATTGGGCAGTAGCACTGATCAGCAGGATTGAGCGCAAAGGGCGCCATACATCAAACGCTTTGCAAATAAAAAAAGGGCCTAGGTTTTTAGCCTAAGCCCTTGATTTTTCTGAATTAGTGGCGGGGAACCAGGGATTCGAACCCTGGGAACGCTATTAACGTTCGCCGGTTTTCAAGACCGGTGCATTCAACCACTCTGCCAATTCCCCGGTGTTTCCGACTGTGCACTTAACAAGATGCAACTGAACAGAACCTTAGATAAGAACTCATGGACCTGTTACAGTCGACGGTTTTCAAGACCGTTGCCTTAAACCACTCGGCCACACCTCCGTTTGCGTTGCGGGCGCCATAATACCTGAATGAAACACACTGTCAAACTCTCTGCATAGCTTGTTACAGGGTGTCTGTTATGATCTTTGCGACTGAACGTTTCAAACCAACAGGAGTGTCGCCATGCGCGAACAGGATTACGCAGTGAATAACAGCGTGCAGGCTGAGCAGCTAGAGGTTAGCCGCGTCCTGCGCAACACATATGGCTTGCTCGCCTTGACCCTGGCTTTCAGCGGTGTGATGGCCTACGTTGCCCAGCAGATGCGTGTTGGCTACCCGAATATTTTCGTGGTGCTGATCGGCTTCTACGGTCTTTTCTTCCTTACCAATAAACTCCGCGATTCCGCTTGGGGCCTGGTGTCGGCATTTGCCCTGACCGGTTTCATGGGTTTCCTGCTCGGCCCGATCCTCAACCGTTACCTGGGTATGCAGGGCGGCGCTGAAGTCGTCAGCTCGGCGTTCGCGATGACCGCTCTGGTATTCGGCGGCCTGTCGGCCTATGTGCTGATTTCCCGCAAGGACATGAGTTTCCTCAGTGGTTTTATCACTGCAGGTTTCTTCGTGTTGCTGGGTGCAGTGGTTGCCAGCTTCTTCTTCCAGATCAGCGGCCTGCAACTGGCGATCAGCGCAGGTTTCGTGCTGTTCTCCTCGGTCTGCATTCTGTTCCAGACCAGCGCCATCATTCATGGCGGCGAGCGTAACTACATCATGGCGACCATCAGCCTGTATGTATCGATCTACAACCTGTTCGTCAGCTTGTTGCAGCTGTTCGGCATCATGGGTCGCGATGATTGATCGTCAGCCCTGAATGAAAAAACCCGCTTCGGCGGGTTTTTTCTTGCCTGAGAATCAGGGTTACTCGTTGATGATAATGCTGCCATCGGCCTGCTGGCGGTAGATGGTGTAGGGCAGCAACAAGGTGTCGAACGCGGCGGAAACAACGACGTCGATCAGCACAATGGCCGGAGCAAAATCATGTTTCTGGTCGTCCCTTCCATCCTGCAGCGGAGCGTTCAACGCGCAAAAGTCGTACGTCACACCGCTGTAAATTCGTGGAACCGCACCGCAGTAACTCTTTTGCTCCTTGAGGCTTTTCACTGCCACGTCGTCACCGCGCACGACTGTCTGGACCGTGCCGCACCCAGTGAGCATCAATGCTGCCACCAGCACAACCTGAACTTTCATACCGTCATTCCTTCGTCGAGATGATCGCCAATCTGCATGATGCAAGGTCAAAGATCACTTATTCCATCGGTGGTAACCGGCGTTTTACCGAGGTTTTCTTGATGATAGCGGTGTTGGTTTCGGCGTGGGTATTGAGGCGGTCGAGAAGTGTGTCCAGTTGTTCCATCGAGCGCACATGCAGGCGCGCAATGAAGCAGTCGTCACCGGTGACCTTGTCGCACTCGGTGAACTCGGGAATGGCCATGATCTGCCGTTCGACTTCCTGCAACTGACCTGGCAACGGGCGTATGCGCACGATGGCCTGCAGTTGATAACCGAAACATTTCGGGTCGATTTCCACGGTGTAGCCCTTGAGCACTCCACGCTCCTCCAGGCGGCGCAGGCGTTCGGCAACACTGGGTGAAGACAAGCCACTGATCTGCGCCAGGGCCTTGAGTGAGCGTCGCGAGTCTTCCATCAGGGCCGTGATCAGCACCTGGTCGATATCATCGGTCATGGCGAAAACCTCTATTAGGCAATTATCGACAATCGCCTTTGTAAAAAAGGCAGATTCAGAGTTTAGCCTGCTTTATGCGCTGGCGATGCCCCTCAGACCATTGGCATACTTTGCCCACACACACAGGAGTCTGATGATGGACAACACAATACGTCGCGGTTCGTTCGAAATGACGGCCGCCATGCTGATCTCCGGAACCATCGGCTGGTTCGTGCTGGTTTCCGGGCAACCGGTGCTGGATGTGGTGTTTTGGCGTTGCCTGTTCGGCGCCGGCACGTTGCTGCTGATTTGCGCGGCGTTCGGCTTTCTGCGCCCCGGCATTCTGACCCGCACGACGTTTCTGTTGGCGGTCCTCAGCGGTGTGGCCATTGTCGGCAACTGGGTGTTGTTGTTCGCGTCCTATTCACGTGCCTCGATTGCCATCGGCACTGCGGTTTATAACGTGCAGCCGTTCATGCTGGTGGGGTTGGCGGCACTGTTCCTCAACGAAAAAATCACCGCGCAGAAACTGGCCTGGCTGGGTGTTTCGTTCCTCGGCATGCTGGCGATTGTCAGTGCCCATGGCGGGCAAGGGGAGAGTGGCGGCGAATACTTGTTGGGTATCGTTCTGGCGCTGGGTGCTGCGTTCCTGTACGCGATTGCCGCGCTGATCATCAAACGCCTGACCGGTACGCCGCCGCACCTGATCGCACTGATCCAGGTCAGCACGGGCGTGTTGTTGCTCGCACCGTTCGCGCATTTTTCCGCGCTGCCGCAAGCCCCCGATGCGTGGGCCAGCCTGGTGACGCTGGGTATCGTGCACACCGGCGTGATGTATGTGCTGCTGTACGGTGCGATTCAAAAACTGCCGACCGCGTTGACCGGCGCACTGTCGTTCATCTATCCGATTGCAGCGATTTTCGTCGATTGGTTCGCCTTCGGTCACCGCCTCGAACCGCTGCAATGGGTAGGGGTTGCAGCGATTCTGTTGGCGGCCGCCGTTATGCAACAGGGCTGGAGCCTGAAGTTTCAATCAGTGCCTCAGAAAATGTAATCCGTGGTCAGGAAACTCGAACTACGGCCGCTGATGATTTCGCTGATCAAGTCCTTGTTGGTCTCCTGGAACTTGGTCGCAACCAAGGTGCGGATTGAAAACACTCGCAATGCGTCATGTACCGATAATGTGCCCTCGGCGGAGTTTTTGCGGCCGTTGAATGGGTAGGTGTCCGGGCCGCGCTGGCATTGGGCGTTGAGGTTGATCCGACCGACCTGGTTGGCGAAGGTGTCGACCAGGCGCCCAACCGCCACCGGGTTGGTGCCGAAAATGCTCAATTGCTGGCCGAAGTCCGATTCCAGGACGTAATCGATCACGGTGTCCAGGTGGCGATAGGGCACGATGGGCACCACCGGGCCGAACTGTTCTTCCTGATAGACGCGCATCTGTGGCGTGACCGGGTAAAGCACCGCCGGGTAGAAGAACGAAGCACGGGTTTCGCCACCATGGGGGTTGACCACTTTGGCGCCTTTGGCCTCAGCATCCGCCACCAATGAATGCAGGTAATCGACCTTGCCCGACTCCGGCAGCGGTGTCAGTGCCACGCCGCTTTCCCACGGCATACCGGGTTTTAGCGAGGCGAGTTTGGTGTTGAATTTGTCGATGAAGGCCTCGACCACGTCTTCGTGGACGAAAAGGATTTTCAACGCGGTGCAGCGCTGACCGTTGAACGACAACGAGCCGGTGACCGCTTCACTGACCGCGTTGTCCAGATCCACCTCCGGCAGGACGATTCCGGGGTTTTTCGCGTCCAGGCCCAACGCCGCACGCAAACGATGGGGTTTGGGGTGCAGTTTCTTCAGGTCGCTGGCGGCTTTGTTGGTGCCGATGAACGCGAAGATATCGATCTTGCCACTGGCCATCAGCGCGCTGACGGTTTCGCGGCCGCTGCCATAGATGACGTTGATCACCCCGGCCGGAAAACTGTCGCGGAAGGCTTCCAGCAACGGACGGATCAGCAACACGCCCAGCTTGGCCGGTTTGAACACCACGGTGTTGCCCATGATCAATGCCGGGATCAACGTGGTAAACGTTTCGTTCAGCGGATAGTTGTAAGGGCCCATGCACAAGGCTACGCCGAGGGGCACGCGACGGATCTGGCCGAGGGTGTCCTGTTCCAGTTCGAATCGGCTGGAGCGGCGGTCGAGTTCCTTCAACGCGTTGATGGTGTCGACGATGTAGTCGCAGGTGCGGTCGAACTCTTTTTCCGAGTCCTTGAGGTTCTTGCCGATTTCCCACATCAGCAACTTGACCACGGCTTCACGCTGTTCGCGCATGCGGGCGAGGAAGGTTTCGACGTGCTGGATGCGTTCGGCTACACGCATTGTTGGCCAGAGGCCCTGACCCCGGTCGTAGGCGCGGACGGCGGCATCGAGCGCGGTCAGTGCGGTGTCGGCATCCAGCAGAGGCGTGCTGCCGAGGATGGCTTGTTCATCGCCGTTCGGACCGCTCAGATAAACCGGGCTGCGGACCTGGGCGAGCGGGCCGGACCAGGTTCTCAGCGTGCCGTCGACCAGGTATTCACGCTGTTCGGTCGGACCGTCGAGGCGGTATTTTTCCGGGATGCTGCCGGCGTCGGGAAACAGGTTGCCAAGAATCGGTGCTGTGGTCATGTCGCTACCCCGTAGGTGGTGTCAGCCATGCGCTGGCGGCTGCCGTTCAAATTCACTTCAAAGGTTATACGCCTCAATGCCGGTTTTTTTTAACCGTTATTGAGCGCTGATGGGCAGAGTAGAGGGGTTGAGGGTCTGGATCTTGTGCTTGAAGCGTAGACCGCAATCGGCAGGGGGTGATGTCTGTTCTTTTGACCTGAGCGCACACAAGTGACTGTGTGGGAGGTAAACTTCGGACTCTTTCAAAAGGAGTTCATATGAGTTATTACCAGCCGGGCATCCTCGCCACCCCCGTTCCGCCTCAAGCCCGTCATATGTTCTTCGCCCTGGAATCGGCGGCTGCACTGCCGGCTGCGCTCGACAAACTGCAAGCTCTGGTGAACGGCAAGTCGGCGGTGATCGGCTTTGGCGAATCCCTGGTCAAGGCCCTGGACGGCCACATCGACGGCCTGCGCACGTTCCCGGCATTGACCGGCGTCGGCGTCGACAACCCGTCGACTCAACATGCGCTCTGGTGCTGGTTGCACGGTGATGACCGAGGCGAGTTGCTCAACCGCAGCAACGCCATCGAAGCGGCATTGGCACCGGCCCTGCGTCTGGTGCAGATGAACGAAACCTTCCGCCACATGAGCGGCCATGACCTGACTGGCTACGAAGACGGCACCGAGAACCCGCACGACGAAGCCGCCGTGGCTGCGGCGCTGGTGGGTGAGGGCGCGGACGGCACGGTCGGCGGGAGCTTCGCCGCGATCCAGCAATGGCAGCATGACCTGAAGGGCTTTCACGCGATGTCGTCCGAGGACAAGGACAACATCATGGGCCGCCGCTTGAGCGACAACGAAGAGATCGATGACGCGCCGGTTTCCGCTCACGTCAAACGCACCGCCCAGGAAAGCTTCGCCCCCGAGGCGTTCGTGGTGCGCCGTTCGATGCCGTGGATCGAAGGTGACCGCGCAGGCCTGATGTTCCTGGCCTTCGGTTTCTCCCTCGACGCCTTCGAAGCCCAACTGCGACGTATGAGCGGTCTGGAAGACGGGATTACTGACGGCTTGTATCGCATCAGCCGGCCGATCACGGGTGGCTACTACTGGTGCCCGCCGATCAAGGATGGCCGTCTCGATTTGCGTGCGCTGCGCATCGGCTGAGTAAAAGCCAAAGATCGCAGGCCTCCGCAGCTCCTACAGGTGGGCGATCACTGTAGGAGCTGGCTTGCCAGCGAAGGCGGTGTGTCAGATTTAGCGCGTTACCGGTTTTCGCCAGCAAGCCGGCTCTTACAGGGCTAGTCGCTAGAATCTAACCTTATGCTCATTCGGTATTTCTCAAGCTTGTCATAACGTCTCTAAGATCACGTCATAACTCGTTATAACAAGTGATCTTCATGACCGATAACGTTCTATCCCTCAGCAGTGTTCCGCTGCACACCCAACTGCGCGACGTGCTGCGTGCCCGCATCCTCGACGGCCAATATCCGCAAGACAGCCAGATGCCTTCCGAGAGCGAACTCGGCGCGTTGTTCAAAGTCAGCCGCATCACCGTGCGCCAGGCGTTGGGTGATCTGCAAAAGGAAGGGCTGATCTTCAAGATCCACGGCAAGGGCACCTTCGTCGCCAAGCCGAAAACCTTCCAGAACGTCAGCACCCTGCAAGGCCTGGCCGAGTCCATGACCGGGCGCGGCTACGAGGTGATCAACCGCCTGCGCAGCTTCAAATTCATTGCTGCCGACAAACTGGTCGCCGAGCGTTTGCAGGTGGCCGAAGGCGAAACCGTGGCGCAGATCAAACGGGTGCGCCTGATCAACCGCGAACCGATCTCGCTGGAAATCACCTACCTGCCAAAAGCCATCGGCGAACGCCTCGAAAAGGCTGATCTGGTCACCCGCGACATTTTCCTGATCCTGGAAAACGACTGCGGCCTGGCCCTCGGTCATGCCGACCTGGCCATCGACGCGGTACTGGCTGACAGCGACCTGACCCAGGCGCTGAACGTCGAACCCGGCTCGCCGATCATGCGCATCGAACGCCTGACCCACGACGCCAATGGCCAGCCGCTGGATTTCGAACACCTTTACTACCGTGGCGATGCGTTCCAGTACCGCCTGCGGATCGACCGGCAAAAAGGGGATCAGGCATGACTCGAAACACGCTTGAGCAGGAATACGACATCGTCGTGATCGGCGGTGGCACGGCCGGGCCGATGGCGGCGATCAAGGCCAAGGAACGTAACCGCGATCTGCGGGTGCTGTTGATCGACAAGGCCAACGTCAAGCGCAGCGGTGCGATCAGTATGGGCATGGACGGCTTGAACAACGCCATCATCCCCGGCCACTCGACGCCGGAGCAGTACACCAAGGAAATCACCATCGCCAACGACGGCATCGTCAATCAGGCCGCGGTGTACGCCTACGCGACCCACAGCTTCGAAACGATCGAGCAACTGGACCGCTGGGGCGTGAAGTTCGAGAAGGACGAGACCGGCGACTACGCGGTGAAAAAGGTCCACCACATGGGCGCCTACGTGTTGCCGATGCCGGAAGGGCATGACATCAAGAAAGTCCTGTATCGCCAGTTGAAACGGGCACGGGTCAGCATCACCAATCGCGTCGTGTGCACCCGTTTGCTGAAGGATGAAGAGGGCACGGTCAACGGTGTGATGGGCTTCGATTGCCGTACGGCTGACTTCCATGTGATCAAGGCCAAGGCCGTGATCCTCGCCTGCGGTGCGGCCGGGCGTCTGGGCTTGCCGTCTTCGGGTTACCTGATGGGCACTTACGAAAACCCGACCAACGCCGGGGACGGTTACGCCATGGCGTATCACGCCGGGGCTGAGCTGGCGAATCTGGAGTGCTTCCAGATCAACCCGCTGATCAAGGATTACAACGGCCCGGCCTGCGCCTACGTCACCGGCCCCTTGGGCGGCTACACCGCCAACAACAAGGGCGAACGCTTCATCGAGTGCGACTACTGGAGCGGGCAGATGATGTGGGAGTTCCACCAGGAACTCGAAAGCGGCAACGGTCCGGTGTTCCTCAAACTCGATCACCTGGCCGAGGAAACCATCCAGAACATCGAAGAGATTTTGCACAGCAACGAACGCCCGAGTCGCGGCCAGTTCCACGCCAATCGCGGCACCGACTACCGGACGCAGATGGTCGAGATGCACATTTCCGAGATCGGTTTTTGCAGCGGTCACTCGGCCTCCGGTGTGTGGGTCAACGAGAAGGCCGAGACCTCGGTCAAGGGTTTGTACTCGGCAGGCGACATGGCCGCGGTGCCGCACAACTACATGCTGGGTGCCTTTACCTACGGCTGGTTTGCCGGTAACAACGCGGCGGATTTTGTCGCAGACCGCGAGTTTTCTGCGCTGGATGCCGAACAGATCGAAACCGAAAAACAACGGGTCTACGCACCGCTGGACCGTGAACACGGCCTGCCACCGGCGCAGGTCGAGTACAAGCTGCGGCGCTTCGTCAACGACTACCTGCAACCGCCGAAAGTGACCAAGAAAATGCAGATCGGTCTGCAACGCTTCAGCGATATCCAGCGTGACCTCGATCAGATCAAGGCGCACAACGCCCACGAACTGATGCGTGCGATGGAAGTCAGCATGATCCGCGACTGCGCCGAAATGGCTGCCCGCGCTTCATTGTTCCGCGCTGAAAGTCGTTGGGGGCTTTACCACTATCGGGTCGATCACCCGCAACGCGACGACAGCGACTGGTTTTGCCATTGCCATCTGAAGAAAGATGGAAACGGCCTGATGACCAGTTTCAAGAAAGCCGTGGAGCCTTACATCATTGCGCTGGATGCCGAAGAAATGCAGATCTACGACCGACTGCGAGTCCGCGCCGATGCCGCCTGAGCATCACCCAAGAGAGAGACCGTGAAATGGCCTATCAAGCCCAGGAAATCTTCTTCCGTTCCAACGCCCCCGTCACCGTCGACGAGGACAAATGCATCGCCCACAAAGGCTGCACCGTGTGCGTCGACGTCTGCCCGATGGACCTGCTGGCGATCAACCCGGCCACGCAAAAGGCCTACATGGCGTTTGATGAATGCTGGTACTGCATGCCCTGTGAAAAAGACTGCCCGACGGGCGCTGTGAAAGTCGAAATTCCGTACCTCCTACGCTGAAACAAGAACCTTGTAGGCGCCGGCTTGCTGGCGATGGCGTGCCAGTCACCATCGATTCAGCTGACACTCCATCGCCAGCAAACCGGCTCCTACAGGGGGATGGAGGCCAGCCCAGACAACGAAAAAACCGCCATCCGGCCACCACCGGACGCCTGATTCAAAAACACCCCTCGTTTCCCACCGCGCCCTGATCGTGGCGGAGACGAACATCCTATAAATGATTCGAGGGGAAACACTCATGTTGCGTGCAGCTTTTGCCGGTCTGGTACTGGCGTCATTCACCTTGTCGGCCTCGGCCGAAACCATCCGCATTGCCATCGGCACCCAGGACACCACGATCAACTGCGCCGCTGGCGGTCTGTTGATTCGCGAGCTGGGCCTGCTGGACAAATACCTGCCCCACGACGGCCCATACAAAGATGCGAAGTACGAGGTGCAGTGGAAGAACTTCACCAGCGGCGCACCCCTGACCAATGAAATGGTGGCCGGCAAACTCGACTTCGGCGCCATGGCCGATTTCCCCGGTGCTTTCAACGGCGTGGCGTTTGAAACGGCCGGCAAGCACAGCCTGTTTATCAGCGTGCTGTCGGGCAGCACACAAGGCAGCGGCAACGGCATCGTGGTGCCGAGTGCGTCGGGCGTGCAAGCGCTGGCAGAGCTCAAAGGCAAGACCATTTCCGTGCCGTTCGCGTCCACCGCCCATGGCATGTTGCTGCGTGCCGTGGCGGCTCAAGGCTGGGATCCGTTGAAAGATGTGAACATCATCGCCCAGCCACCGGAAGTCGCAGGCTCCGCATTGCAAGCCGGCAAGATCGACGCTCACGCAGACTTCGTGCCGTTTGCCGAACTGTTCCCGAGCCGCGGTTTCGCACGCAAGATCTACGACGGTTCGCAGGCCGCAGCGCCGACATTCCACGGCGCGCTGGTCGACCAGGCCTACGCGAAAAAGTACCCGGAAATCGTCGTCGCTTACTTGCGGGCAAGCATCGAGGCCAATCAGCTGTTGGCCGCGGAACCGGAGAAGTACAGCGAACTGATCGCCAAGGTCACCGGCGTCGATGCCGAGGTCAACTACCTGTTCCACGGTCCGCTGGGTGTGCAAACCCGCGACCTGAGCTGGAAACCGGAATACCGCCAGGCCGTGGGCACGGCTATCGATACGCTCAAGCTGTTGAAGAAAGCCGATCGCGGACTCGATCTGAACAGCTTCATCGACGACCAATACATCCGCACCGCCTTCAAAGCCTCAAACCTGGACTACACCGCGCAATTGGCCAACTACGCACAAACGCCACTGAAGGCGAGCGATGCGGCGAGCGGCAAAGCCATCACCGACTTCAGCCGTGTGGCCGAAATCTGGGTGCGTGGCGAGCCGAAAGTCCGCCAGTACGCCTCGGCGGAATCAGCGTTCGCCGCACTGGCCAACCTCAAGCAAGAAGGCAAAAACATCCGCGCGGTGTATGCCCAGGCCAGCGACAGCGGGATCAAGTTGCTGGCGGATCAGGCGTGGTTTGCCAGTGATGCGAAAGGGCGTTTGAGTGCGTTCCTGCTCAAGGGCCAGGCCCAGCAGTACGCCACGGCGCAGGGCGGCAAGGTGTACGACTTCACGGATGCCACGACTCAGGCCGTCGCCGTTCGTTAAACCTGTAGGAGCCGGCTTGCCGGCGATTGCTGACGGACATTCAACATTGATGTCGACTTAACTACCGCTATCGCCGGCAAGCCAGCTCCTACGGGTTTTTTGGTTGAGAGGAATAACTGTGTACCGATCCTATTCACGCTGGATACCCAGAGCCGCTTCACTGCTGCTCTGCCTTTTGTTCTGGCAACTCGCCGCCAGCCACCACTGGAACCTCGGCCTGATAACCTTCGCCAACGTCCCGACCCCGCTGGCCGTGATCGAGGCCGCACTGGGGCTGGGCGACTCCGGCAAGCTCGGCCGACACCTGAGCAGCAGCCTCGGCCGGGTGTTCGCCGGTTACCTCGCTGCGCTGATCATCGGTATCGCTCTGGGCCTGGCCATCGGGCGCTCGAAATGGGCCGAAGACGTTTTGCTGCCGCCGCTGGAAGTGCTGCGCCCGATCCCGGCGGTGGCTTGGATCCCCCTGGCGATCCTGATGTTCCCGTCATCCGAGCTGTCGATGGTGTTCATCACCTTCACCGGCGCGTTGTTCCCGATTCTGCTCAACACCGTGCACGGCGTCGAAGGCGTCGATCCACGGCTGATCGCCTCGGCGAAAAGCCTCGGGGCAGGGCGCCGGGCAATCCTGCTGGAAGTGATCTTGCCCGGTGCTGCGCCCAGCATCATCACTGGCCTCGCCATCGGCATGGGCACGTCGTGGTTCTGCCTGGTGACGGCAGAAATGATCTCTGGCCAGTACGGCATCGGTTACTACACCTGGGAGTCGTACACCATCCAGAACTACGCCGACATTGTCGTCGGCATGTTGCTGATCGGGGTGTTGGGGATGGGCAGCAGCCTGTTGATCAAACGCCTGGGCGGGCTGTTCACGCCTTGGCACCGTCCACGAGGGAAAAGCTGATGAGCGCGTTTCAACACCCTGAAGGGCGAATAGATATTCGCGGCTTGTCGATCAGCCTGGGCGAAGGCCACGCGGCGTTCGAAGCCGTACAGGGCCTCGATTGCCAGATCGAACCGGGGCAGTTCGTGTGCATTCTCGGGCCGTCCGGTTGCGGCAAATCCACGTTGCTCGGCGCGCTGGCCGGTCACTTGCAGCCGCGTGCCGGAACGCTCACGGTGGATGGCGCGGCGGTGTCCGGCCCCTCGCCGCAGCGCGGCATGGTGTTTCAGCAACACACGCTGTTCCCGTGGCGAACGGTGCGCGACAACGTCGCTTTCGGCCTGAAAATGCGCGGCACCGGCAAAGTCGAACGACATAAAGCCGCCGACGAAATCCTCGCGCTGGTGGGCCTTGACGGCTTTGCCGAGCGATGGCCGGATCAGCTTTCCGGCGGCATGCAACAACGGGTGGAAATTGCCCGGGTGCTGGTCAATCGTCCGCGACTGTTGCTGATGGACGAACCGTTCGGTGCCCTCGATGCCTTGACCCGCTTGAATATGCAAGAACTGCTGCTGGATATCTGGACGCGCATCCGCACCACCGTGGTGTTTGTCACCCATGACATCGACGAAGCGCTGTTCCTCGCCGATCGGTTATTGGTCATGAGTTCGCGACCGGGACGCATCATCGAAGACCTGCGCCTCGATTTCCCCCGGCCTCGCACCACCGAATTGGTGACGAGCCACGAATTCTCGCGCTTGAAGCGCCATTGCCTCGAACTCCTGCGTCATGAAGACGGTCGGCAGCTGCCACGCCTGAACCCTCTCGGACTGCCTCCTGAAAACAAACTGCCGCGGTTTGCCCTATGACCTCACTTTTTGCTGTAACCGACAACGCCGACATTCTCGCCCTGCAACCACGTCTGACCGATGAGGACCCCGGCGTGCGCCGGATTGCCCTGATCGAACTGGCTGACCTTGAAGAACCGGACGGCCTGCTGTGGCTGGTGGATCGACTCTCTCAGGACCCGATCGAAGAGGTCCGCGCCGAGGCCGCGCGCTTGCTCGAAGCCTGGGAGGACGAGCCCGTGGTTCAGGCGTTGTGTCAGGCGCTGACCGATCCGAGCGAAGCGGTGCAGGCCGCCGCGGCACAAAGCCTCAGCCTGCTGAAAAGTGCAGCGGCGGGGCGGGTGATTCTGCCGTGGACCGGGCATGCCGACCTCCGTGTGCGCATTGCCGCGTTCCGGGCATTGCGCGAGCTGCGTTGCGCCGATGCCGCTACGGCGGCTGCCAACGCGCTGAACGATGAGGACGCTGGTGTACGCCGCGAAGCCGTCGGCGTGCTGGGCTGGCTCAAGCAACTCGAAGCCTTGCCGGCATTGGCGCAATTGGCCAGCGATGATCCGGACACCGAAGTCCGCCGCGCCGCTACCGGTGCCCTCGGTCTGGCATCCGACGCTCAGGTGCTGCCGGCACTGCGCCAGGCATTGCAGGATCAGGCCTGGCAAGTGCGCGAAGAAGCCGCCACCACTTTGGGCAAGGTCGGACACATCGACGCCGGCCCGGCCCTGGTCCAGGCCTTGGGCGACGATTATTGGCAAGTGCGTTTGCGCGCCACCCGCAGTCTCGGTCGTTTGCGCTATGCCCCCGCGCTCGATGCGCTGATCGAAACCCTCGGCCACCGCATCAGCAATCTGCGCAAGGAAGCGGCGTTGGCCTTGGGCGAATTGAGCGATCAGCGGGCCATCGCCGCGTTGCAAGCCGCGCAGGACGATGGTGATCCTGAGGTGCGCAAAGCGGTGCGCATCGCCTTGAGTCAACTTCAATGAATCCGCTGTCAGTGGGAAATTCGACAAGCGCTCGGCAATTGCGCCTGAACTGGCCGGACGGTCGCGAACAACGGCTCGACCACGCCGAGCTGCGCCGCCAGTGCCCGTGCTCGCAATGCCGAGCCTTTCGTTTGCAGGGCCTGACGCCGATGGTCGATGCACGGGTTCGGGTCATCGAATTGAACCCGCAAGGCTATGGCGTGCAGTTGGTGTTCAGCGATGGCCACGAGCGGGGCATCTATCCCTGGACTTATCTGGCGCAATTGAATGCTTGAAGCGCAGGGCTCCCGTTCGGCTGTGAAGCCGTCGAAATGGCGGAACTTGGGTTATACCTGATAGGTCGGCATTCATAGGTTTCGGCGCTGCCACCGTCACCGGCAGCCTTGCCTACAGGTCCATCACCGTCATGAGGAACGTTTTCCATGAAAAGCTCCGGTCCTAGCCCTGTCATCACCATCGCCGAGCAGCCTGGCTGTTTGTTGGTGAAGTTTCACGGTATCCAGGTGGCCGCTTCGGCGCGGGCATTGGTACTGCTGGAGGCCAATTACCCACCGGTGTACTACGTGCCGCGCGAGGACATCGACGAGAAGTATTTCGCCCGCACCGATCACACCAGCTATTGCCCCTTCAAGGGCGATGCCAGCTATTTCAGCTTGCAGGTGCCGGGGCATGAAGGTGCGAATGCGGTGTGGAGTTATGAGAACCCCAAGGTGTCTGTCGATCAGATTAAAGGATATGTGGCGTTCTACCCGGATCAAGTGAAGTTCGAGTTGCTCGACGCCGAGGTTTAAACGCGATTTTTTTCATTGGCACTGCCCGTGTAGGAGCGAGCCTGCTCGCGATGGACTCGAGAACGCCGTGTTTATCCAGACAACACGCGTTTTCGTTTACGACCATCGCGAGCAGGCTCGCTCCTACAGGTTTCGGGTCGATCTCAGTTCTTGTCCAGATCGACGTTACGCGTCTCTCGCAAACAGATCATCCCCACCACCAGACTCACCCCGGTGATCACCACCGGGTACCAAAGCCCGTAGAAAATATCCCCGGTGTACACCACCAGCGCGAACGACACGGTCGGCAGGAAACCGCCGAACCAGCCGTTGCCGATGTGGTAGGGCAGGGACATCGAGGTGTAGCGGATGCGGGTCGGGAACAGCTCGACCATCAGCGCCGCCAGTGGGCCGTAGCACATGGCGGAAATGATGATCAGCGCCACGATCAGCGCGACGATCATCGGTTTGTTGATCTGCTGCAGGTCCGCCTGCTGCGGGTAACCGGCGAGGGTCACGGCGCCGCGCAGGGCCGCTTCGTCGAAGCCGTCGATCTTCACGTCACCAATACTGATCTGCACGTCGCTGCCGGCCGGGGCCGCTGCGCTTTGGTACGGCAGGCCTTGCTTGACCAGGAAAGTCTTGACCTTGTCGCACGGGCTATCAAATTTCGCCTTGCCCACCGGGTCGAACTGGAATGTGCAAGTCGCCGGGTCGGCCATCACGGTAATCGGCGCCTGACGGCTGGCCTGGTCGATGGCCGGGTTGGCGTAGTGGGCCAGGGTCTTGAAGATCGGGAAGTACAAAGCGGTGGCGAGTAACAGCCCCAGCATCAACACCGGTTTACGCCCGACCTTGTCCGACAGCCAGCCGAAGAAGATGAAGAACGGCGCACCGATGGTCACGCTGATGATCAGCAAGCCATTGGCCACCGCCGGGTCCATCCTCAGGAACTGGGTGAGGAAGAACAGCACGTAAAATTGCGCAGCGTAAAAGGTCACCGCTTGTCCGGCGTTGATGCTGAACAGGGCAATCAAGACGACTTTGAGGTTTTCCCATTTGCCGAACGACTCACGAATCGGCTGTTTGCACAGCTTGCCTTCTTCTTTCATTTTCACGAAGGCCGGCGATTCGTGCAGGCTCATGCGGATCCAGGTCGAGATGCCCAGCAGCACGATGGAAAACAGGAACGGAATGCGCCAGCCCCAGACTTCGAACTGGTCGCCCGTGAAGTAACGGCAGCCCAGTACCACCAGCAGCGACAGCAGCAAGCCGAGGGTCGCGGTCGACTGAATCCAGCTGGTGTGGAAACCACGCTTGCCGATGGGCGCGTGCTCTGCGACATAAGTGGCAGCGCCGCCGTATTCACCGCCCAAGGCCAGGCCCTGAAGCATGCGCAGCACCACCAGAATGATTGGCGCGGCGATGCCGATGCTGGCGTAAGTCGGCAGCAACCCGACGCAGAACGTCGCCAGGCCCATGAGGACGATGGTGGCGAGGAAGGTGTATTTGCGTCCGATCATGTCTCCCAACCGGCCGAACACCAGCGCACCGAATGGTCGCACGACGAAACCGGCGGCGAACGCCATCAGGGCAAAAATGAACGCCGTGGTGTCGTTGACCCCGGCGAAAAACTGTTTGCTGATCACCGCCGCGAGGGCGCCGTAGAGGAAAAAGTCATACCACTCGAAGACCGTCCCGAGGGAGGAGGCAAAGATGACTTTCTGGGTTTCCTGACTGGTGCCCGCGCTGCGCACGGCTTCCAGGGTTTGAACGTTCTCTGACATACCGGTATCCCTCACAGTGATTGTTTTTGTTGTTCCACTGTCGGCACCTGCCTTGTGGGCGGGTGCCGCTGTCGATGCATCGGACATCCCTGTAGGCGCCGGCTTGCCGGCGAAGGCGACCGTGAGTCGACATCAACGTTGACTGATGCGCCGCTTTCGCCAGCAAGCCGGCTCCTACATGTTTGTGTACCGAGTTCAGGCGTTTGCTGACAGTTCCATTGACTGCTTCACGCTCCTTGTGTCTGGGTTAAGGATCATCTGTGCCGCTTTCTCGGCAATCATCAACGTAGGTGAGCAGGTGTTGCCCGAGGTGATGCGCGGCATGATCGAGGCGTCGGCGATGCGCAGGCCGGGGGTGCCGTGCACGCGCAGTTGCGCATCGACCACCGCAGCGGCGTCGTTGCCCATGCGGCAGGTGCCCACCGGATGGAAAATCGTCGTACCGATTCGGGCGGCGGCTTCGTGCAGTTGTTCTTCGCTTTGCAGGCTGTCACCGGGCAGGTACTCGACCGGTTTGAATGCCTTCAGGGCCGGGGCGGCCACGATGCGTCGGGTCAGGCGGATCGCGTCGGCGGCGACGCGCAAATCCTCCGGATGACTGAGGTAATTGGGTTGAATCAGCGGCGCTTCCTGCGGATCGGCGGAGCGGATTTCCACCCGGCCACGGCTTTGCGGACGCAGGTCGCAGACCGACGCCGTAAACGCCGGAAACGCATGCAGCGGTTCGCCAAAGCGCTCCAGCGACAGCGGTTGCACGTGGTACTCAAGGTTCGCTGAAGTCTGTTCCGGGCCGGAACGGGCGAATGCACCGAGCTGACTCGGCGCCATGGACAGCGGGCCGCTGCGGTCATAGAGGTAGCGCAGGCCCATGCCCATCTTGCCCCACAGGCTGCCGGCAATCTGGTTCAGGGTGCGGGCGTTTTCCAGTTTGTAGATCAGCCGCAACTGCAGGTGATCCTGCAGATTGGCGCCCACGCCGGACAGCTCATGGGCGATGCCGATCCCCAGTCGCTCCAGCAACGGACGCGGCCCGATGCCGGAACGTTGCAGGATGCTCGGCGACCCGACGGAGCCCGCGCACAGGATGATTTCCTTGCGCGCCTTGAAGGTCCTGGCCTGATCTTGCCAGCGGGCACTGACTGCCGCCGCCCGGCCGTTTTCCAGCAGTACGCGGTCGACTTCAACGCCGGTCAGCACGGTGAGATTGGGTCGATGCCGAGCCGGTTTGAGAAACGCCTTGGCCGCATTCCAGCGAATACCGGCCTTCTGATTGACCTGAAAGTAGCCGCAACCTTCGTTGTCGCCCTGGTTGAAATCATCGATGCTGGCAATGCCGCTTTGTTCGGCGGCGTTACGAAAGGCATCGAGGATCGGCCACGACAGACGCTGGCGCTCGACACGCCAGTCGCCGCTGGCGCCGTGAAACTCAGAATCACCGGCAAAATGGTTTTCGCTTTTCTTGAACAGCGGCAGCACGTCCTGCCAGGCCCATCCTGGATTGCCATCGGCCGCCCAGCCGTCGTAGTCCCCGGCCTGGCCGCGCATGTAGATCATGCCGTTGATCGAAGAGCAGCCGCCCAGTACTTTGCCGCGCGGATAGCTCAGGGCGCGGCCTTGCAGGCCCGGTTGCGCCTCGGTCTTGAAGCACCAGTCGGTGCGCGGGTTGCCGATGCAGAACAGGTAACCCACGGGGATGTGAATCCACGCATAGTTGTCGCGGCCCCCGGCTTCGAGCAACAGCACGCGGTGCTGCGGATCGCCCGACAGTCGATTGGCCAGCAAACACCCGGCCGGCCCGGCCCCGACCACGATGTAGTCGTATTCATCAAGGGAAGTCTGCATCCCTGACCTCGTTTGTTGTTCTTGTTGCCTGTCATCCTAGTTGTTAGCTTTCGTCAAAAGAATGTTAGTTTTTGCGCAGCGGCTGTGCGTTTTTAAACAGCGCCATCCACAGCGAACAACCAGGGACGAATCATGTTTGACTGGAATGACTTGCGGTTTTTCCTCGAATTGCAGCGCAGCGGGCGTTTGCTTACGGCGGCACGCCGGTTGAACACGACGCACGCCACCGTGGCGCGGCACATCGAA
Source organism: Pseudomonas sp. Irchel s3b5 (assembly GCF_900187435.1). Classification (NCBI taxonomy): domain Bacteria; kingdom Pseudomonadati; phylum Pseudomonadota; class Gammaproteobacteria; order Pseudomonadales; family Pseudomonadaceae; genus Pseudomonas; species Pseudomonas sp. Irchel s3b5. Next base: position 151,818 of record NZ_FYDY01000001.1, on the reverse strand, counting down.
GCCATCGAAAAGAGCCTCGGCACGGCGTTGTTTGTTCAACACGCCCAAGGCTATGAACTGACCCCGGCCGGCGAAGCGCTGCTTAAACACGCCGAGGCCATGGAAAACGTCGCGTTGCTGGCGCAGGAGGAAATCACTCAGTCCACGGCGCCACTGGGCAAGATCCGTGTCGGGGTGACGGAAGGGCTGGGCATCATGTTTCTCGCCAGTCGCATGAACGGCTTGTTCGAGCGCTACCCGGGGCTGGAGGTGGAACTGGTGGCGGTGCCGCGCTTTGTCAGCATCCTCAACCGTGAGGCGGAGATCAGCATCCACCTCGAACGCCCGTCCGCCGACATGCTGGTCACCCGCAAGCTCACGGACTATCGCCTGGCGCTCTATGCCAGCCAGGCTTATCTCGACCGTTCGCCACCGCTGCGCAGCCGCGAAGACCTGGGGCGCCACGCGTGGATCGGTTATGTCGATGATTTGCTGTTCAGCCAGGAATTGATGTTCCTCAACAGCTTCTGCCGTAACCCGCAGGTGGTGTTCCACAGCACCAGCGTGATCGCCCAGCAACAAGCGGCGCGGTCGGGGTTGGGGATCGCGGTGCTGCCGTGTTACATGGCCAGCGACGATCCGGGGCTGGTGCCGCTGTTGCCGGACGAAAGCATCCAGCGCAGCTACTGGATCAGCACCCGCCGCGAGCTGCACAAGTCTGTGCGGCTAAGGGTGCTGTGGGATTATGTGGTGGAGTTGTGTGAGCGGGAGCAAGCCCTGCTACTGCCCCCCAATCCCCTGTAGGAGCCGGCTTGCCGGCGAAGAGGTCTCAAGGTTTTCATCATGTTCAAGGCCCATTCGCCGGCAAGCCAGCTCCTACAGGTCCGGTTCTAACGAAGAAATGCAGTCAAACGATCTCGAATTGCGTGCTGGCCAGCCGCTCCCCATTCACCATGATGTGCACGGCATGAACGCCCGCATAATGCCGGCGCGTCGTGAGCTCCTTGATCTGTTGTCCCCGGCTGACGGTTTCGCTGGCCATGCCGGGCAGTGTCAGCGTCTTGAGCTTGAACACCTTCGCCGACGTGCTGCCGTTGGCTTTGACGTAATCGATGGCGTAATCGATCACCAGACGCTGACTGTCCTCAACCGTGGATTTGACGACAAAGGACAGGGTGATCTTTTCCCCCAGACCAATCACCGGCGGATTGATCTGTAACTCGCTGATGTCCACTTCAGGCTTGCCGCCCGCACCAATAATCGCCAGCGCGCGCGGGTTGCCCTGTTTGATCAGGCTGCGCAAGGCATGTTTGGCGATCCACGCGGTGTGTTTGTTATCCAGCGACCAGCCTTCGATCAGCTCCAGCACCCACTCGGGATGGTCCTTGGTGATGTCGTTGAGGTGATTGGCCACGGATTTTCGTACGTAAAGGCTGGTGTCGGCCTTCAGGTTGTCGAGGATTTTGACGGCGAGGCGTGGCTCAGCCTGGACCTGTTCCAGTCGAAACGACCAAGGCAGGCGCGGTCGGCAGCCTTCGCTGGCCAGGCGTCGCACGTGTTCGTTGTCATCCAGCGACCAGTCATGCATCCGCTTGAGCGAACGCTCGAAGTCGCTGCGCAGAAAGTAGCGGATCGCAAACTCCGAAGAGCCGAAGCAGGTGAAATATTTGAGCGCATCCATCGACTGCTCGAACGCATGGCCGCCGTAGCGGGCGACGTAGTGCGGCAGGCACATGCTGACGAAGCCGCTGTTCAGACGCGGGGCGAGGGCGCGCAGGACCTCCAGCGATGCTGTGTAATCTAGCGGCAACACCGCGTGCAGGCATTCGCTGACCCGGGCCATGCGCTGCATCACGCTCAGGTCCGCCAGGCCGGACTGGGTCAGTGTCAGGAACGCCTTGGCGTCGAACCCGGGATAGACCGCCGTCATCTCGGTGGCGATGTGCTCGAGGCGCTTGACGTTGAAGATTTCCTTGAGCGCGTGCGAAGACGAGTCAGCGTCACTCATTGAGGTGTCCTTTCTTTGCTTCCTGCTCGCTCTTCGAGCTCATCGGACTCAAACAAGCGCGCCAGTTCCGCCCGCGCTTCCTGTGCCGTTTGCAGAACCTTCGCCGCGTCGTCATACACGGCATGCTGGGCTTCGAGCACCTGCTCATCGTGATGCTTGAAGCGCTTGATCCGCGCATCGGCCTGAGCCTGGGTCAACCCGAGGCCGATCAGGGTTTGCCGGCTCATTTCCAGGCTCGAGTAAAAGGTCTCGCGCACCGCGTGTGCACCGACGTCCATCAAGCGGTGCACGTGTTGGCGGTTGCGGGCGCGGGCGATGATTTTCAGGTGAGGGTAGAGCTTGCGCACCAGTTCGGCGGTCTTGATGTTGGTGTCCGGATCATCAGTAGCGATCACGAAAAACTCGGCTTCCCCCACTTTGGCCGCGTTGAGGATCTCCGGGCGCATCGGGTCGCCGTAGAACACCGGCACACCACCAAAGCTGCGCGACAGCTCGATGGTTTCCACCGAGGTGTCGAGGGCGACGAACTTGATGTTCTGCGCCCGCAGGATCCGCGCAACGATCTGCCCCATGCGGCCCATACCGGCGATGACCACCCGCGGGGCGTCGGTATCGATTTCACGGAATTTCTCGGGCACTTCGACCGGTTGCACTTTCGGGCTGACCAGCCGCGCGCACACCAGCAGTAACAGAGGTGTCACGGCCATCGACAGGGTGATCGTCAACACCAGCAGGTCGTACATCTGCGGCACGAACAGCTCATGGTCGCGACCGATCTTGAACACCACGAAGGCGAATTCACCGCCGGCGGCCAGCACGATCCCCAGACGAATTGCGCTGACCTTGTTCAAGCCACCGGCCAGGTGACCGACGATAAACAGCAACGGCAGTTTGATTGCGATCAACAGCAGGGTCAGGCCCAGCACCGTGATCGGTGCACTCAGCAACAGGTTCAGGTTGGCGCCCATGCCGACGCTGATGAAAAACAGCCCCAACAGCAGGCCTTTGAAGGGTTCGATCTGCGATTCCAGTTCGTGACGGTATTCGGAGTCCGCCAACAGCAGGCCGGCCAAAAAGGCCCCCAGGGCCATGGAAATACCGGCCAGTTCCATGAGCCACGCGGTGCCGATCACTACCAGCAACGCCGTGGCGGTGAACACTTCAGGCAGCGCGGCTTTGCTCACCACGCGAAAGATCGGGCGCAGCAGATAACGTCCGCCGACCACCACTACCGCGATGCTGGCCAACACCTGCAAGCCGTGGTTCAGGTTTTCGGCGGCACTGGCGCTGTGACTGCCCCCGGCGAGCAACGGCACCATGGCGATCAGCGGGATCGCAGCAATGTCCTGGAACAGCAGAATCGCAAACGCCAGCCGCCCGTGGGGGCTGGTCAACTCCTTGCGCTCGGCCAGGCTTTGCAGGCCGAATGCGGTGGACGACAACGCCAGGCCAAGGCCCAGAACGATCGCACTGTTCAACGGTTGACCGAAGACAAACAGCGCTACGACGCCAATCGTCGAACCGGTCAGCAACACCTGCGCCAAACCCACACCGAACACCGACTTGCGCATCACCCACAAGCGTCGCGGTGACAGTTCCAGGCCAATGATGAACAGCAGCAGCACCACACCGAGTTCGGAGATATTGGCGACGCTCTGCGGATTGTCGATAAGCCCCAGCACCGAAGGGCCAATGATCACCCCGGCAAACAGATAACCCAGCACCGCTCCCAGTTGCAGGCGCTTGGCCAGGGGCACGATCAGCACGGCCGCGCAAAGAAACACGACAGCGGCTTGCAGCAGATTGCCTTCATGGGGCATGAACAAAAACTCCATCAACTTGGTACGGCGGGGCGTCAAGGATAAGGGTTAGGCGTTCAGAAGAGCCACTGCAAGCTAGGTCGATTCAGACTCCGCCACACAACAATGCGTTTGAAACAATTGATCATCAAGACTCGATTGATTTTGCCCGGCATTCAAGTAAAACCCGCAGAGTGTTCGAAATGATGGATATCAGGAGGCTGTTCGTTGGAAAAGAAACCCCTTTACCGCAAGGTCAACACTCGAACCTGGGGTGTGTGGCGCAACGAGCAGACCGGTGAGTATAGGCACCAACGGCACACCCAATATGAAATCCGCAATGAATCGTCACGCGGTTCAATGCACTCAACCCGTCGCCATGGGTTTGATTACACGCCGTTGTTCCGGTTTTTGCTTTCGCGGGTAGGAGGAGACTGGGATGAAATTTTCAGTGAGGCCGTCAGTCGTCTCGACCGCCCTGAACCGGTGTTCTGGATGGTCGCCCTGCATGAGGACGAAAGAGAAGAAGTAGTTTGTTTGGGGGAATCAAGTTACTTCAGCGGATTGTATGTCGATGACCAAAAGCGCCTGCAGATTGTGAATCCTCAACTCAATGCACAGGACATGCAGCCTTACTGTCAATGTTGCACCCACACGTTCAACGGCAAGCTGTTCGGCAAACGTAAAGACTAATTCAGGCTACACCAGCATTGCGCTTAAGCTTACGGGCTGAAACGGGACGGTTGCCAATCGCAGGCAAATCTGGGAAAACGGCGCCCATCAGGCCCTTTTGGGCGAGTGAGCATACGAGTGACATTCAATGAATGACGAGCTTCAGATAATTGATCTTCAGGTGGGCGACGGTAAAGCCGCCAGCAAAGGCGCTTTGATCACCACCCAGTATCGTGGTTGGCTGGAAGACGGCAGCGAATTCGACTCTTCCTACAGCCGTGGCAAACCTTTCCAGTGCGTGATTGGCACAGGGCGAGTCATCAAGGGGTGGGACCAAGGCATCACGGGCATGCAGGTCGGCGGCAAACGCAAGCTGCTGGTGCCGGCGCATCTGGCGTATGGCGAGCGCAGCATGGGCAAGATCCCGCCGAACTCGAACCTGATTTTCGAGATCGAGTTGCTGGAAGTGCTGACGCGCGATGATTGATCGTGATTGCCCGGAAGGGTTGCTGAACGAGGAGTACACCGCGGCGATTGAGCTGATCGACGCCTCCTATCGGCATTGGACCGGGAAAAACCTGCCGGCTCCGGACTCATTGAGCCCGACCGGGCGCCTGCACTGGCTTCATGCGCACGCGCCCTACAGTCTGTTAGCCCACGGCACCGAAGACGATCCGCTGTTTTTCTACGCCAACCAACAGACCCTGGCCTGCTTCAAATACCCGCGCTCCGAATTCCTCGGCATGCCGTCGCGCTTCAGCGCTTCGCCGCTCGACCGTGCCATGCGCCAGACATTGCTCGAACAGGTCACGGCCCACGGCATTGCCCATGGTTACAGCGGCTATCGGGTAGACAAGGCGGGCAATGCCTTCATGATTCATGAAGGCAAAGTGTGGACGCTGATTGACCGCAATGGCCAGCGCAAAGGGCAGGCAGCGTTGTTTTGGCCGGATGCCGGGCGGGTGGGGGAGTTGGGTTGATTGCCGATCAAACCTGCCTTGTGTCGCTAAACACCGGAACTCGCCCATTCAAGGACGGCCGGTAATCCCAGCTCAGCCGTTCCAGCACCGGTTTTGTCTTCAAAATTTGTCGCAACGTCGCGCTGGCGATACTCAAAGCCAGGTTTTGCCCCGGGCATTGGTGGTGTCCGGCGCCGAAGGTGAAGCTGCGGCGGTTTGGGCGGTCGAGCATAAAGGCATCGGGGGTGTTGTTGAGCTGCGGGTCGCGGTTGGCCGAGGCCAGCAGTACCAGGATCACGTCTCCTGTCTTGAGGCTGATGCCGTTGATTTCGCACGGGGCGACGACGAAGCGTCGGGTGTTCTGGACGGGCGGGTCGAAGCGCTGGACTTCGGCCAGCAGGTCGTCGATTTGTGCGGGTTCGCGGAGCACTGATGGGTTCTTTATCAGTGTCAGGATCGCGTTGCCGATCAGTCCGGCGGTCGCCTCAAAGGTTTGGGAGAACAGGCCGATCAAGTTGGCGATTAGCATTTCTGGCGTGCCACCGGTAAAGCGCTGGCGGATGCCACTGAGCAAAGGGCTGTGGTTGTCGGGATCCTCCAGAAGCTCGACAAAGTAGCCGCTCAGCTGTTCTGCAGCAGCGTGGGCGGCGGTCAGTTGAGTGTGAGTGCTCAAGGGCGACAGGCACGCAACGAAGTCCCTCGTCAGTTCGCTGATGGCTCGACCTTGAGCGGGGGAGTACCCCAGCAGGGCTGCCATTACACAGGCCGGTCCCCGGAACATGGCGTTGTACAGGCCTGCGGCGTCCGCCGTGATCAACCGCGCGCCGACCAGCGCCTCGACTTCCTGCGCATCGATTCCTTTCAGACCCGGTGCAATCGCCGACCTTGGGCAGCGTTGGCGTTCGCCCTCATTCATCCGCATCAGTTGGCCAAATACCTTGCCGGACATGCCATTGGCAATCGCATGGGGCACCGGTTCGTTTGAGGGCCGCACGTGGCAAACGGGATTTTCCAGTACCGCAGCCACCGCTTGGGCGCTGCTGGCGACCCATACATTCAGTTGCGAGTGGAAAACCAATCCGCCCTCGGCGCGCAGTTGTGCGTAATAGGGATAAGGGTCGGCGTGGGTCGCGGCGAGAATCGGGTCCATGGTTCGCAGCCTTTTGCTGTTGGAAAGTGTTGCTACTATCTCCAGTCGGAAAAGGCGTTGATTCGTCCGGGAGCGAAGTATGAGTGCAGAACAACACGACATCGGCGTTTCGCAGGTCGCTGCGGCCATTGCGGAACCCGCACGGACGAAAATCCTCTGTTCGTTGATGGACGGCCACGCTCGTACCAGCACGGAGTTGGCGGCGGTGGCCGAGGTCAGCGCGTCGACCGCCAGTGCCCATTTGGCGAAACTTAAGGAGTTGGCGCTGATCCGCTTGCACGCACAGGGGCGTCATCGTTATTACAGCCTGGCGGACAAGCGCGTGGCCCAGGCGCTCGAAGCACTGATGGTGATCGGCCAGAACACCGCGCCGACATTCAAATCGCACACACCGGACCGTCTGCAATTCGCTCGCACGTGCTACGACCACATGGCCGGAACCCTGGCGGTGCTGTTGCACGACCGTCTGATTGACGCGGGGTGGCTGCAGGAAACCGACGAACAGGCCTATCGCTTGAGCGACAGCGGTACGGCAATGTTTGAAGGACTGGGTGTTGACGTGCAGGATTTGAACACGCTACGTCGCCGCTTTGCCTGCCCTTGCCTGGACTGGAGCATGCGCCGGCTGCATCTGGGTGGATCGCTGGGAGCGGCTTTGTTGCAAGTGGCGCTCAGGCGCAAGTGGGTGACGCAGGATCTCGATAGCCGTGCACTGGCATTGACGGTGTTGGGACGAAAGGAGATCGCGGGGCGGTTTGGGATTGAGTTGCCCATTGAGCGTGATGGTAAAAGATCGCAGCCTTCGGCAGCTCCGGGGAGTGGGCCGCGTTTGGACGATTTTTAGCCATGAAAAAGCCCCCCATCGGTCACCCGATGGGGGGCTTTTGTGCGTCTGGCGTCAGGTCAAACCTTGACGATCCAGCCCGCTGGCGCTTCGATGTCGCCGGTTTGCACGCCGGTCAGCTCTTTGTAGAGCTTCTGGGTGACCGGGCCGACTTCGGTTTCGCTGTGGAACACGTGCAGGTGGTCGTTGTAGTCGATGCCGCCAATCGGCGTGATCACCGCTGCGGTACCGCAAGCGCCGGCTTCCTTGAAGTCGGAGAGCTTGTCGATCAACACGTCACCTTCAACCACTTCCAGGCCCAGACGGGTCTTGGCCAGCTCGATCAGCGACAGACGGGTGATGCCCGGCAGTACCGATGGCGAGTTCGGGGTCACGAACTTGTTGTCGTGGGTGATCCCGAAGAAGTTGGCCGAACCGACTTCCTCGATCTTGGTGTGGGTCATCGGATCCAGGTAGATGGCGTCGGCGAAGTGGGCTTTCTTGGCCTTGGAGCCCGGCATCAGGCTGGCGGCGTAGTTGCCACCGACCTTGGCGGCGCCGGTACCTTGAGGCGCGGCGCGGTCGTAGCTGGAAATCTGGAAGTTGTGCGGGGTCAGGCCGCCCTTGAAGTAGGCGCCGACCGGGATGCAGAAGATCGAGAAGATGAACTCGGGCGCGGTGCGCACGCCGATGTTGTCACCCACGCCGATCACGAACGGGCGCAGGTACAGCGCGCCGCCGGTGCCGTAAGGCGGAATGAAACGTTCGTTGGCGCGGACCACTTCCTTGCAGGCTTCGATGAACTGCTCGGTTTCGACCTGCGGCATCAGCAGGCGGGCGCAGCTGCGCTGCATGCGCAGGGCGTTCTGGTCCGGGCGGAACAGGTTGATCGAGCCGTCCTTGCAACGATAGGCCTTCATGCCTTCGAAGCACTGCTGGCCATAGTGAAGGGCCGTGGAGCCTTCGCTGATGTGCAGCACGTTGTCTTCGGTCAGGGTGCCCTTGTCCCACTCGCCATTGCGAAAATACGACAGATAGCGTTTGTCGGTCTTGATGTAGTCAAAACCCAGCTTGTCCCAATTGATGCTTTCGTTACCCATGACACCCTCTATCACTGAACAACCGTCGAAACGGTTCAAGGCTTCTGACGTTTTTTGGATGGGGACAACAATACTTCATTCCGGGCCTATTTCGCAGCCCAGATTGCGATCCCTGTAGGAGCTGGCTTGCCAGCGATCAATGCGGCGCGGTGTATCAGATTGACCGCCATCGCCAGCAAGTCGGCTCCTACAGAGTTAGAGCGTGCTTTGAATCACAGATGCAACGCATGCCCCAAGGCCCGCAAAGCCGCTTCCTGCACCGCTTCACCCAGCGTCGGATGGGCATGGATGGTGCCGCCGATGTCTTCCAGCCGCGCACCCATTTCAAGGCTCTGCGCAAACGCCGTCGACAATTCCGACACGCCAACCCCCACCGCCTGCCAGCCGACAATCACATGATTGTCCCGACGAGCGACCACACGCACGAAGCCGCTTTTCGACTCGAGCGTCATCGCCCGGCCATTGGCGGCGAACGGGAAGCTCGACACGATGCAATCCAGACCTGCGGCACTGGCTTCGTCCGGGGTCTTGCCGACCACCACCAGTTCCGGATCGGTAAAGCACACGGCGGCGATGGCGGTCGGGTTGAACTCGCGGGATTTACCGCTGATCAGCTCGGCAACCATTTCGCCCTGGGCCATGGCCCGGTGCGCGAGCATCGGTTCGCCGCTGAGGTCACCGATGGCATACACGTTGCGCATGCTGGTCTGGCAACGGTTGTCGATCTTGATCGACGAGCCATTCATGTCCAGCTTCAGCGCTTCGAGGTTCCAGCCTTGGGTGTTCGGCTTGCGACCGACGGCCACCAGCACCTGATCGGTTTCCAGGTTCAGGATGTCACCGCTTGGATCAAGTACTTGCAATGTATTAGCTTGTGAATCAAAGCCTTGCACGCTGTGCTTCAAGTAAAGCTTCATGCCGAGTCTTTTCAGTTCGTCGTGAACAGGCTGGGTCAGTTCGGCGTCGTAGGCCGGCAGGATGCGTTCCTGCGCTTCCACCACGCTGACCTCGGCGCCGAGCTTGCGATAGGCAATGCCCAGTTCCAGGCCGATGTAACCGCCACCGACCACGATTAGTCGTTTCGGAACTGAGGTCGGCGCCAACGCTTCGGTGGAAGAAATGATCGGCCCGCCAATCGGCAGCATCGGCAGGTTCACGCTTTTCGAACCGGTGGCCAGCACCAGGTGCTCGCACTGGATGCGCGTGTCGCCAACGTCCACGGTTTTACCGTCAACCACCTTGGCCCAGCCTTGAATGACCTGGACCTTGTTCTTCTTCAGCAGCGCTGCAACGCCGGTGGTCAGGCGATCAACGATACCGTCCTTCCACTCGACGCTCTTGCTGATGTCGAGGGTCGGCGCCGAAACGTTGATGCCCAGCGCCGAATGCTGGCTGTGGTGTTGCGTCTGGTGAAACTGCTCGGCGACGTGAATCAACGCCTTGGAGGGAATGCAGCCAATGTTCAGGCAGGTGCCGCCCAGCGATTGGCCTTCCACCAGAATGGTCGGGATGCCCAGCTGACCGGCACGGATCGCCGTCACATAACCGCCAGGGCCGCCGCCGATGATCAGCAGCGTGGTGTTCAGAGTTTGCATGGAGCTCTCCAACAAAAATCAGTCCACAAACAAGGTGGCGGGTTGTTCGAGCAGGCCGCGAATGGCCTGGATGAAGAGCGCCGCGTCCATGCCATCGACCACGCGGTGATCGAAGGAACTGGAGAGGTTCATCATCTTGCGGATCACGATCTGGCCTTTGATCACCATCGGCCGTTCGACGATCTTGTTCACGCCGACAATTGCCACTTCCGGCAGGTTCAGCACCGGAGTGCTGACAATGCCGCCCAACGCGCCGAGGCTGGTCAGGGTGATGGTCGAGCCGGACAGTTCATCGCGGCTGGCCTTGCCATTGCGCGCAGCCGTGGCCAAACGAGCGATTTCCGCCGCGTTGTCCCACAGGCTGCGGGCTTCGGCGTGACGCACCACTGGCACCATCAGGCCGACAGCGCTTTGGGTCGCAACCCCGACATGCACCGCGCCGGGGCGGGTGATGACCTGGGCTTCGTCGTCGTAGCGGGCGTTCATCTGCGGGAAGTCGCGCATGGCGACGACCATGGCGCGGACCAGGAACGGCAGCAACGTCAGCTTGCCACGGGTTGCGCCGTGTTTTTCGTTCAGGTGCGCACGCAGCTCTTCCACAGCTGTCACGTCGATTTCCTCGACGTAGCTGAAGTGCGCGGCACGCTGGGTCGCGTCCTGCATGCGCTGGGCGATCTTGCGGCGCATGCCGATCACCGGGATCTGCTCTTCATCGTGACGCTGGGCATAAGCGGCAGCGACGGGAGCCGAAGCGTTCGATTGGCCTTGGGCCAGATAGGCTTCGAGGTCGTCGTGCAAAATCCGCCCGGCGGGGCCACTGCCACGCACCAGCCGCAATTGAATGCCGAGGTCCAGCGCATGTTTGCGCACGGCCGGGGAGGCCAGCGGGCGTTCATCGGCTTCGCGGGCGACTATCGGCCCTTGGCAAACGGCCGCTTTCGGTGCTGCGGCAGCCACCGGTTTGCTTTCCACGGCGGTTTCGACTGTCGGCGTTGCAACCGGCGTTTCTTTAACAGGGGCCGGTTGCGCCGACGCCTTAACGTTGCCGGCGCCTTCGACTTCAATGCTGATCAGCACACTGCCGACGGCCATGACTTCGCCTGGCTGGCCACCGAGTGCAATGACTTTGCCGTGCACTGGCGACGGAATATCGACCATCGCTTTATCGGTCATGACATCGGCCAGTACCTGATCCTCGACGACCATGTCGCCGACCTTGACGTGCCATACCGACAATTCAACTTCTGCAATGCCTTCGCCAATGTCCGGCATTTTAATAACGTGCGTGCCCATTCAGACCTCCATGACCCGTTTCAGAGCCGCGCCCACTCGGGACGGGCCAGGGAAATACGCCCACTCTTGCGCGTGCGGGTAGGGGGTGTCCCAGCCAGTGACGCGTTCGATTGGCGCTTCCAGGTGGTGGAAGCAGTGTTCTTGCACCAGCGACACCAATTCGGCGCCGAAACCGCAGGTGCGGGTGGCTTCATGGACCACCACGCAACGGCCGGTTTTCTTCACCGACTTGACGATGGTTTCCAGGTCCAGCGGCCACAGGCTGCGCAGGTCGATGACTTCGGCGTCGATGCCGGTTTCTTCAGCGGCGACTTGCGACACGTACACGGTGGTGCCGTAGGTCAGGATGGTCACGTCCTTGCCCGGACGGGTGATGGCGGCGACGTCCAGCGGCACGGTGTAGTAACCGTCCGGCACTTGCGCGGCCGGGTGTTTCGACCACGGTGTGACCGGGCGGTCGTGGTGGCCATCGAACGGGCCGTTGTACAGGCGTTTTGGCTCGAGGAAGATCACCGGGTCATCGTTTTCGATGGAGGCGATCAGCAGGCCTTTGGCGTCATACGGGTTGGACGGCATGACGGTACGCAGACCGCAGACCTGGGTGAACATCGCCTCGATGCTCTGGCTGTGGGTCTGGCCACCGTAAATGCCGCCGCCGCAGGGCATGCGCAGGGTCATCGGTGCGGTGAACTCGCCGGCCGAGCGATAACGCAGGCGGGCGGCTTCGGAAATGATCTGGTCGGAGGCCGGGTACACGTAGTCGGCGAACTGGATCTCGGCCACCGGACGCAAACCATAGGCGCCCATGCCCACGGCGACGCCGACGATACCGCTCTCGGAGATCGGCGCGTCGAACACCCGCGAAGTGCCGTACTTGTTCTGCAAGCCTTCGGTGCAGCGGAACACACCACCGAAATAGCCAACGTCCTGGCCGAACACCACGACGTTGTCATCACGCTCAAGCATCACATCCATGGCCGAGCGCAGGGCCTGGATCATGGTCATGGTGGTCGTGGTCATGGCGGTTTCCAACTCGATATTGTTGTTGTGATCGTTCATGTCAGATCCCCAACTCTTGGCGCTGGCGCTTCAAGTGCTCCGGCATCTCTTTGTAGACGTCTTCGAACATGGTCGCGGCGCTCGGAATCTGGCCACCGGCGAGGGTGCCGTACTGTTCGGCTTCTTTTTGTGCAGCGATCACTTCGGCTTCCAGTTCGGCGCTGACGGCGGTGTGTTCCTCTTCGGACCAGTGACCGGTCTTGATCAGGTGCTGCTTGAGGCGCGCAATCGGATCACCCAACGGGAAGTGGCTCCAGTCGTCGGCTGGACGGTATTTGGACGGATCATCAGAGGTCGAGTGCGGGCCGGCACGGTAGGTGACCCATTCGATCATGGTCGGGCCGAGACCGCGGCGAGCACGTTCGGCAGCCCAGGCGGAGGCGGCGTAGACCGCATAGAAATCGTTGCCATCAACCCGCAGGGAGGCAATACCGCAACCGACGCCGCGACCGGCGAAGGTGGTCGCTTCACCACCGGCAATCGCCTGGAAGGTGGAGATCGCCCACTGGTTGTTGACCACGTTGAGGATCACCGGCGCGCGGTAAACGTGGGCAAAGGTGAGGGCGGTGTGGAAGTCCGATTCGGCGGTGGCGCCGTCGCCGATCCACGCCGAGGCGATTTTGGTGCCGCCCTTGATTGCCGAGGCCATGCCCCAGCCCACACCCTGGATGAACTGGGTGGCGAGGTTGCCGGAAATGGTGAAGAAGCCGGCCTCTTTGACCGAGTACATGATCGGCAGCTGGCGCCCCTTGAGCGGATCGCGCTCGTTGGACAGCAGTTGGCAGATCAGGTCCACCAGCGGTACTTCGCGGGCCATCAGGATGCTTTGCTGGCGATAGGTCGGGAAGCACATGTCGTCGATGTTCAACGCCAGGGCCTGGGCGCTGCCGATGGCTTCTTCGCCGAGGCTCTGCATGTAGAACGACATTTTTTTCTGACGCTGGGCGACCACCATGCGGTTGTCGTAGATCCGCGTCTTGAGCATGGCGCGCATGCCTTTACGCAGAATCTCGCTGGAGACGCCTTCGGCCCAGGGACCGAGGGCATTGCCCTGGTCGTCGAGCACGCGAATCAGGCCACGGGCCAGGTCAGCCGTGTCAGCCGGTTCAACGTCGATTTGGGGTTTGCGCACCGTGCCGGCATCGGTCAGATGCAGGTAGGAGAAGTCGGTTTTGCAGCCTGGGCGGCCCGAGGGTTCAGGGACGTGCAGGCGCAGCGGTTCATACGCTTGGGTCATGGCTTCTACGCTCGATCTTGTGAATTTCTTGTAGTGAGCTGACAGGAATCTTCGGTAAAAGAAATCTTGTCCTACAACAATCATAGGCCCGGCCAAGAAGAATATTTCTCTCTGTTTCATTGCGCTCAAGATCATTTGCAGATAAAAAATCTGCATAAACATAAAAAACAGGTGTTTTTGTCTCATGCGCAAACTTGACCGTACCGATATCGGCATTCTCAATAGCCTTCAGGAGAATGCGCGCATCACCAACGCCGACCTCGCGCGCTCGGTGAATCTGTCGCCGACGCCGTGCTTCAACCGGGTCAAGGCCATGGAGGAGTTGGGGCTGATTCGCGAGCAGGTGACGCTACTGGATGCTGACCTGTTGGGTTTGCACGTGAACGTGTTCATCCACGTCAGTCTGGAGAAGCAGGTAGAGGAGGCGTTGCAGCATTTCGAAGAGGCGATTTCCGATCGCCCCGAGGTGATGGAGTGCTACCTGATGGCCGGCGACCCGGATTACTTGATCCGGGTGCTGGTGCCGACCATTCAGTCGCTGGAGCGTTTCATGATGGACTTTCTGACCAAGGTGCCGGGGGTGGCGAATATTCGGTCGAGCTTTGCGCTCAAGCAGGTGCGCTACAAGACCGCGCTGCCGTTGCCGGCAAACGGCTTGACCCTTGGCAATTAGACACAAGCATCTTTATCGCCTGATACGCCAGCCTTCGCTGGCAAGCCAGCTTCTACAGGGGCCTCGGCTGTGCGCAAACCTTGTGTAGGAGCTGGCTTGCCAGCGAAAGGCCGCAGGCTGCTTTCAGCATTTCAAGTTTTTGTGTTCAGAGCTTGTTCAGGGGAATTTTCAGGTAGGTCACGCCGTTGTCTTCGGCCGGCGGCAAATTCCCCGCCCGCACGTTCACCTGGATCGCCGGCAGCAACAGCGTCGGCATCCCCAACCCGGCATCGCGCCGGGTGCGCATCTCGACAAACGCTGTTGCGTCGATGCCGTCACGCACATGAATGTTGCTTTGGCGTTGTTCACCGACCGTGGTCATGCAGGACGGTTCTCGGCCTTCGGGCGGGTAGTCATGGCAAACGTAGAGCCGCACGCTGGCGGGGAAGGCCAACAGTTTGTGGATCGAGGCAAACATCTGGTTGGCATTGCCACCGGGAAAGTCGCAGCGCGCGGTGCCTACGTCCGGCATGAACAACGTGTCACCCACCAGAATCGCGTCATTGCCAACCAGGTACGCCATGTCCGCCGGGGTATGGCCGGGTACGTGCAGGGCGGTCGCCTTGAGGTTGCCGATCATGAACGATTCGCCGGGGGCGAACAGGTGATCGAACTGGGAACCATCGACGCAAAAGGATGGCTCGAGATTGAACAGCGTCTTGAACACGTCCTGGACCTTGCTGATCGATTCGCCAATGGCTATTTTGCCGCCAAGCTCCTTGCGCAGATACGGCGCGGCGGACAGGTGATCGGCATGGGCGTGGGTTTCGAGCAGCCATTGCACCTGCAAATGATGGGCGCGAACGAAGGCGATGATCCTGTCGGCCTGGGTGGTCGCGGTACGCCCGGCGGCTGCATCGTAGTCGAGCACCGGATCGACAATCGCACACTGCCCACCATCAGCCTCGTAGACCACGTAGCTGTAGGTCGAGGAGGCGGGGTCGAGGAAAGCTTCAATCAGTGCGGGCATGGACACGAACCTGTGCAGGGGTAGAAAAGTCAGAAGAGGAAAAGTCAGCCATCGGTTGCAACACTTTATCTAAAGACATAATGTTCGCAGCTTAAGTGACGTTGAAGGCATCCTGCAAATGCAATCCAGTCTGACCGAATGTGAAGTCGCCCAACTGCGCGCCTCGGCCTCCAAGGCCTGTGCGCTGCTCAAGGCCCTGGCCAATGAGGATCGTCTGTTGATCCTGTGCCAGTTGACCCAGGGCGAGCGCAACGTAGGCGAGCTGGAAAAAATGACCGGTGTGCGCCAACCGACCCTGTCCCAGCAATTGGGCATCCTGCGCGATGAAGGACTGGTCGCCACCCGTCGTGAAGGCAAGTACATTTTTTACGGTCTCGCCAGTCACGAAGTGATCCAGGTGATGAAAACCCTCTCCGGGCTTTATTGCGGGGCGGTGCTTAAAAGCTGGGTTCAACCCTGAATGCAAGCCAACACTCAGAACCTGTGGGAGCGAGCCTGCTCGCGATGACGGGGGCACATTCAACATCAATGTGACTGACCCACCGCTATCGCGAGCAGGCTCACTCCCACATTGGCTTATGTGTCTGGACTAGCATCAATCCTTGCGTGCAGCAAAAGGAACAAGCAATGAACGATCAACACTGGGGCCCATCCATCAGTGCAGATATCGTGGTCATCGGCGGCGGCACGGCGGGCATCGGCTTTGTCGCCAGCCTGCTCAAGCGTAGCCCGCATCTGAACGTCACCGTCATCGAGCCCGACTCCCGGCACTACTATCAACCGGCCTGGACGCTGGTCGGCGGCGGCGCCTACAACGTGGAAAATACCGTGCGGCCGATGGCGTCGGTGATGCCACGCGGGGCCCATTGGCTGCAGGCTGCCGTGACGGGTATCGATCCGGACAAACGCCAACTTACCCTCGGTGATGCGCGTACGGTCAGCTATCAAAACCTGGTGGTCTGCCCCGGCCTGCGCCTGGCCTGGGAGAAAATCGAAGGCTTGGAGGACACCCTTGGCCAGCACGGTGTGACCTCCAATTACAGCTACCGGTACGCGACCTACACCTGGGATCAGGTGCAGAAACTTCGCAGCGGCAAGGTGCTGTTCACCCAGCCGGCCATGCCAATCAAATGTGCCGGTGCGCCACAAAAGGCGCTGTACCTGTCCTGCGATCACTGGAACAAGACCGGTGTGCTGAACACCATCGACGTCGAATTCAATCTTGCGGGCGCAGCGCTGTTCGGCGTGCCGACCTTTGTCCCGCCACTGATGAAATACATCGACAAGTACAACGCCCGGCTGGCGTTCAACTCGAACCTGGTCAAGGTCGACGGCCCGGCGAAAACCGCGTGGTTCGACGTCAAGGATGCCGATGGCAATGTCACCCGCCAGGCAAAGACCTTTGACCTGCTGCATGTCGTACCGCCTCAGGTGGCCCCGGATTTCGTCGCCCGTAGCCCGTTGGCCGACGCCGCCGGCTGGTGCGAGGTCGACCCCCACAGCCTGCAGCATCCGCGTTATCCCGACGTCTTTGCGCTGGGTGATATCTGCGGCACTACCAACGCAAAAACCGCCGCGGCGGTGCGCAAGCAGATCGTGGTGGTGGCCGAAAACCTGCTGGCCTTGCGCAAGCAACAGCCGCTGCCGCTGAAGTACGACGGTTATGGCTCCTGTCCGCTGACGGTGGAGAAGGGCAAGGTGATCCTTGCCGAGTTCGGTTACGCGGGCAAGTTGCTGCCGACCTTTCCCCTTGATCCGACGACCCCGCGCCGCTCGGCGTGGTGGCTAAAGGCGACACTGCTACCGTGGTTCTACTGGAACGGCATGCTCAAGGGCCGCGAGTGGCTGACACGTGTATCCAAGGTCGACTGAGAACTCCCTATGTTGCTGGCAAGTCTGTTTGGTTTGGTGATGGGCCTTGTGCTGGGTTTGACCGGTGCCGGGGGCGGCATTCTTGCAGTACCAGCCCTGGTGTTGGGGTTGGGCTGGAGCATGACCCAGGCCGCGCCGGTGGCGTTGTTTGCCGTCGGCAGCGCGGCAGCGGTCGGCGCCCTCGACGGTTTGCGTCATCGGCTGGTGCGCTATCGAGCGGCGCTGCTGATCGCGGCCCTCGGTGCAGTGTTTTCACCGCTGGGCATCTACTTCGCCCATCAGTTGCCGGAAAAAATCCTGATGATCCTGTTCAGCCTGCTGATGGTCATGGTGGCCTGGCGGATGCTGCGACGTGAGCGCAAGGAGGAGGGCCCCAGCGACCACGGTCAGGCCAACTGGGGCCAGAAAAACTGCATGCTCGATCAACAGACCGGGCGTTTCTCCTGGACCGCCAAATGCACTGCGACCCTCGCGGCGCTGGGTGCGGTCACCGGCGTGGTGTCAGGGTTACTCGGTGTCGGCGGCGGTTTTCTAATTGTGCCGGCGTTCAAGCAACTGACCGACGTGCAGATGCGCGGAATCGTCGCCACCTCGCTGATGGTCATCAGCCTGATTTCGGCCATCGGCGTGTTCGGCGCGTTTCAGGCGGGGGTGCGTATCGACAGCGTCGGTGCAACCTTCATCGGCGCCAGCATTGTCGGCATGATCATTGGCCGAAGGCTGTGCAGCCGGGTTCCGGCGCGGGCGTTGCAGGTCGGGTTCGCTAGCATCTGCGTCGTGGTCGCCGCCTACATGCTGATAAAAGCGAGCGTTTGACCTGTAGGAGCCGGCTTCAAGTGCGCCTTCGCCGGCAAGCCGGCTCCTACGAAAAGCGGTTCTTTACAACTTTAGTGGCTTGCCCTGCCAACAAGCGGTCGTACGCCTTAGTTATCGCGCGCAGTCGTCCCTTCCAAAGCACCTGCAAACCACCCCCAAGGCAGCGTATGGCGCCGCCCGTCAGCTTTCGATAATCGCCTCCGACACTTCGTCCCCCGTTTCGGAGCGCGCCATGCACAACAATAAGAACTTCACGCATAGTTTTCTGCCGGCCTTCATTGCCAGCCTGTCCTCACTCGGCCTGGTCCCATTGGCCGAGGCGGACATCATGCTGTACGACAAGGACCAGACCACGTTCTCCACAGACGGCTATATCAATGCCTTTTATGTGAACAGCGATGTGGATCGCGCTGGCGATCAATACGACCGCCGCCAGTCGCGGGTGAAGATGGGCTTTTTGCCCAACTACCTGGGTTTCAACATGAGCAAGCAGGTTGATGACCTGAAGCTGGGTGCCCGCTCTTCCTTTTGGGTCACCATCAACGACAGTGAAACCAACGGCACCGACACCGCCATCGACGTAAGGCAGTTCTACGGCACTGTGGCCAACCCGGAGTGGGGTGAAGTGCTGATCGGTAAAGATTTCGGCCTGTTTGCCCGCTCCAACATTCTGCTCGACGAAATGCTCGCCGGTTACGGCCAGGTCAGCGATACCTTGGGGCTGGTCGACGGTGGCGGCGTGTCGTTCGGCAACATCGGCACCGGTTACCCGTATCCGTTCCCGACTTCCCAGATCACTTACCGCACGCCTGTGCTGGACGGTTTGCGCGTAGCGGTCGGGATCATGGACCCGGTGGATACCAACGACAGCAGCCCGACGGGCAAGGCCTATCAGGAAAACCCCCGTACCGAGAGCGAGATCACCTACCAGTTCGACCTGGCCGGGGCAAAGATCTACAGCTGGCTCAACGGCAGCTACCAGAGCTCGGACAACACGGACTCTACGGTCGACACCGTGACCTCCAAGGGTGTCGGCTATGGCGTACAGGCGAAAATGGGAGGCCTGTCACTCACCGGTTCCGGCTTCCAGGCCAAGGGTATCAACCCGTTTTTCACCAACAATGCCGGCGAACCGACCCTGCGCAACGTCGACAGTGACGGTTACCTGTTGCAGGGCTCCTACAAACTGGGCAAGAACCGCTTGGCCCTGTCTTACGGCAAGACCAATGACGATGGCAACGGCGTGGTCGGCAGCGGCGCGGATTACGAGACTCGCGGGGTCGCGTTGTTTCATGACGTGAACGACAACCTCAAGTTGGTGGCCGAGTACAACCAGTTCGAAATCAACGGTCATGACACCGACGAGCAGAACGAAGACACCGACACCTTCGCCGTGGGCGCGGTGCTGACCTGGTAATAAAGCCGGTCTGCTCATCCTTTCCCTGTGGCGAGGGAGCTCGCTCCCGCTGGAGCGCGTAGAGGTCCGGATTCTGGTCGCGCATCGGCCGGTTTTGGGCCTGCTACGCAGTCTAGCGGGAGCAAGCTCCCTCGCCACCAACGCGCGTGCTTCACATCTCCAGCTATAGCCTTCAAGTCCTCACCTCCTCAAACACTCTCATCCCATCGAAGCGGCTACCCGCTACCCAAGTAGCATTCGTCGCACCCCACAGACTTCGTACACTCGTGCCTCATACACACGCACCTGCGGGAGGTAAGGATGCAGCAGAGCGAAGGCGTCGTCAGTGCAATGTCCCAGGCCAGCGATGCCCGGCAGGTCGCGCAGGAGTTGGCACGGCAGTTGTTGCATCCGCATTTGGGCCTGGTCCTGTTCTTCTGTTCCGCCGAGTACGACCTGCAGGCCTTGGGTCAGGCCTTGCAGCAAAGCTTTGGCGGCATTCGCCTGGTGGGTTGCACCAGCGCCGGGGAAATCACCCCGTTGGGCTACGGCCGTAATTGCGTGACAGCGGTCGGTTTCGATCATCGGCACTTTTCCATTGCGGTCGAGCTGATCGATGAAATGGAACACTTCAGCCTGATTGACGCCCAGCAAATGGTCGAGCGACTGGTCAGTGGCTGCCGCAGCAACACACTGGCGCCCATCAAGGGCAACAGCTTCGCGTTGACCTTGCTCGATGGCCTGTCCAGCCGCGAAGAAATGGTGCTGGCCGCCTTGAGTGCGGCATTGGGCGACATACCGCATTTCGGCGGATCGGCCGGCGACGACAATTACCTGACCCATACCCACGTGTACTTCGATGGCGAGTTCCACAGCGGCGCGGCCGTGGTGGTGCTGGTCAATACCTGGCTGGATTTTGAAGTGTTCACCACCCACCACATGCAGCCCAACGCCGACAAACTGGTGGTCACGGGCGCCGACAGCGCGCTGCGCCGGGTTTTTGAACTCAATGCCGAACCGGCGGCCGCCGAATATGCCCGACACATCGGCGTGCCCGTGGCTGAACTCGATCACCGGGTCTTCGCGGCGCATCCGTTGGCCGTGCGCGTCAATCAGCAGTATTACGTGCGTGCCATTCAGCAAGTGCACCCGGACCTCAGCTTGAGCTTCTACTGCGCCGTGGAGAACGGCATCGTTCTCACCGCCATGACGCCGGGCCCGATGCTGCCGAACCTGCAAAGCCTGTTCGAAGGGTTGCAGGAGCGCCTTGGGGATTTGCTGCTGACCATCGGCTGCGACTGTTTCCTGCGGCGCCTGGAGCTTGAAGACGACGGTCGTCTTGAACAGATCGGGACGTTTTTGCGTGAGCAGCGGGTGATGGGTTTCAACACCTACGGAGAACAGTTCAATGGCATGCACATCAACCAGACCTTCACCGGCGTTGCCATTGCCCGCGGCCGTGCCCCCGGACATCGCTGAGCTACAGGCCGAACTGGCCAGCCTGCGCCATGAAAACCACAAGCTGCAGCGCATCAATGGCGCGTTGATCGAGCGCGTCGAGTCCGGGGTGACCCGTGGCAACGACCCGTACGCGGCGTTCCAGCATTCGGTGGTGCTGGCCGAGCAGGTGCGCGAGCGAACCGATGCCCTGAACCAGGCCATGGCCGAGCTCAAGGCCGGCAATCATTTGCTCAGCGAAGCGCGCCTGCGTGCGGAAACCGCCCATCAACACTTGATTGATGCCATCGAAAGCATATCCGACGCCTTTGTGCTGTTCGACGCCGAGCAGCGCATCGTGTTGTTCAACAGTCGTTTCAAGGCGTTCTGGAGCAACAGTCGCGTACGCATCAACGCGGGGATGCGCCTGGCCGAGGTCAAGCGCCTGATGATGAGCAACGGCATGTTCACCGAAGAACCTCGGGGGCACGCCGACGAGAACCTGGTGTATCGCCTGCAGAACGGGCGCTGGCTGCAAGTCAGCGAACGACCGACCCAGGAAGGCGGGCGGGTGATCCTGTTCACCGACATCACCGACGTCAAACTCAGCGAAACTGTACGCCGCGAGCAGGCAGTAGCGCAGAAGTCGCATCTGTTGCAACGGGCGGTCGACAACTTGTCCCAAGGGGTGGCGATGGTCAACGCCGAGGGCATTCTGGAACTGTGGAACCGACGCTTTCTGGAATTGAGCGGTCTGGCGCCCGTGGCAGCGCATCGCCCGTTTGCCGAAGTGATTGCCGACAGCGAGTTGACCTTGCTGACGCCGGCCACCCGCGATGGCAACGGCCGTCCGGTGCAGGAATGCGAACAGCGCCTCTACGATGGCCGGGTCCTGGAAATCCGCACCCATCCGCTGCCCACCGGTGGCTTCGTCAACACCTTCACCGACATTACCGAGCGCTACCAGCACGCCGAGGCACTGAGCGAAAGCGAGCGCTGGATCCGCCTGATCACTGACCATGTGCCGGCGTTGATCGCTTATCTCAACGCCGATCTGGTCTACGAATTCACCAACAAGGTCTATGAAGAATGGTACTGCTGGCCCCGTGGCGTGATGCTCGGCCAGAGCCTGCGCGAAGTGCACAGCGAACAGCATTACCAGCGGCTGGAGTCTTACGTGGACAGAGCCCTGGCCGGCGAAAGCGTGACGTTCGAGTTCGCCGAAACCAACGTCAACAATCAGGAGCGCTACATGCTGCGTTCCTATGTGCCCAATCGCTTGGCGAATGGCGAGGTGGTGGGGATCTTCGTGTTGATCCGCGACATCACCGAACGTCGGCGCACGGCGGAAGCGCTGCACCAGGCTTATCAGAATCTTGAACTGCGGGTCCGTGAACGCACGGCGGAACTGACCAACCTGAACGGCCAGTTGTTGCGTGAAATCGAAGAGCGTCGCCGGGTCGAGTTACGTTTGCGCGAAGCCAAACAAGAAGCCGAACAGGCCAATCTGTCGAAAACCAAATTTCTCGCAGCCGTCAGCCACGACCTGCTGCAACCGCTGAATGCCGCCCGGCTGTTTACCAGTGCATTGCTGGAACGACGCGAGCCTGGTTCCAACGAGGTGCTGGTGCGCAATGTCAGCAATTCTCTGGAAGACGTGGAAAACCTGTTGGGCACCCTGGTGGATATTTCCAAACTCGATGCCGGGGTGATCAAGGCCGACATCGCGCCGTTCGCCCTCAGTGAGTTGCTCGATAACCTAGCCGCCGAATACACCGAGGTGGCGCGCAGTGAGGGCCTTGAACTGCATTTCGTTGCCTGTTCGGCACTGGTGCGCAGCGACGTCCAGTTGCTGGCGCGGATTCTTCGCAACTTGCTCAGCAACGCAATTCGCTACACCTACAGCGGCCGTGTGGTGCTGGGTTGCCGACGTCATCGTCAGCGCTTGTCGATCGAAGTCTGGGACAGCGGGATGGGCATTGCCGAGCATCGCCTCGAGGAGATTTTCCAGGAGTTCAAGCGCGGTGACGTGCAGCGCCCCGATCAGGATCGCGGATTGGGCCTGGGCCTGGCGATTGTCGAGAAGATTGCCGGCATCCTCGGGCACCGCATTCATGTGCGCTCGTGGCCGGGCAAGGGTTCGGTGTTTTCGGTGGAAGTGCCATTGAGCGCCACGGCGCCAAAGCCTTCGCCGGGCCTGTTGATGAGCGAACCGATGCTGGAACGGTTGCGCGGGGCGCGAGTCTGGGTGCTGGACAACGACGCGACCATTTGCGCTGGCATGCGCACGCTGCTGGAGGGCTGGGGCTGTCGGGTGGTGACGGCGTTGTCGGAGGAGGACCTGGCGCGGCAAGTGGACAACTACCACGCCGAGGCGGATCTGCTGATCGCCGACTATCACCTGGATAACGATCAGAACGGTGTCGATGCGGTGGCAAGGATCAATGCCCGTCGTGCCTCACCGATTCCGGCAATGATGATCACCGCCAACTACAGCAATGAACTCAAGCTACAGATCCGCGAGCTGGGCCACACGCTGATGCACAAGCCGGTGCGGCCGATGAAGCTGAAGACGGCGATGAGTCATTTGCTTGGCAGGCCTTGATCTTTCCGCTGCATGGGACGGCCCCATCGCTGGCAAGCCAGCTCCTACAGGATTGCGGTGATTCTGTAGGAGCTGGCTTGCCAGCGATAGGGGCGACCCGGCCTCTCGGGTAAACCCTCAACGCCGCAAATAAGACCCGAAATCAATGTCCCCGGCACTCAGGATCGCCTGCACCCGGTTGTGCACGTTGAGCTTGCGCAGGATCGCCGAGACGTGGGCCTTGACCGTGGTTTCGGCGATTTCCAGGGTGTAGGCGATCTGTTTGTTCGACTCACCCTTGGTCATACGTTCCAATACCTGCAATTGCTTGCGGGTCAGGGCCTGGAGCAGTTCCGGAGGGAAGCTCGGCGTGTCGTTCATCCGCCGGTGGGTGCTGCTTTTGGCGGTGCGGATGATATCGGGCGGCAGGTAGACGTTGCCGTTGAGAATCTGCTGGATCGCATCGGTCATCTGGGCCCGTGGTGAAGACTTGGTGATAAAACCCACCGCACCGTAAGTGATGGCTTGCAGGACGATCTGCTTGTCCTGTTCGGCGGAGACAATCACTACGGGAATGGTCGGCGCTTCATTGCGCAGGTTGATCAGGCCATTGAGTCCGTGCATGCCGGGCATGTTCAGGTCCAGCAGAATCAAATCCAGGTCGTCGTGTTCCTGGGTCAGGGCCAGGGCGCTGTCCAGGTCGGCGGTTTCCATGACTTCGCTGCCGGCAAAGCCATCGCTGATGACGTTGTGAATGGCTTCGCGAAACAGCGGGTGATCGTCGGCAATCAGAATTTTGTACATAGCCTTTCACCTCATTATTTTGATTATGGTGTGGCAACAACGTGCACGCGTAAAGCTCAGGGAAAGGGCTCGGGCTGGGCGAGTGAAACCGGCAGATTGGCGGCTTGCCAGGCGTCCAGACCATCGCGGTACCAATACAACGTCTTATAGCCCATGGTGGCCGCGCGTTTGATGGCGTTCCAGCTCAACCAGCAGTCGGAGCGGCAATAGAAGATCAGCGGTTGCGCCAGATTGCCGGCGGTGAGGGTTTTCAGGTGACGCGCAAAGTATGCCTGCCAGTCCGGCGTCAGGTCGCCGTCACCGGTGTTGGCCAGCCAATGGCTGCCGGGCAGGTTTTCGTGGGGCTGGTCTTCGATGAATTGCCCGTTCAGCCATTGGCGGCGATAGACATCGATGAGCACCGGACGCGGGTTTTGGCTCAGCAGGGCTTGCAGGGCAGGGGTGTCGACGATGGTTGCGCCTTGCAGTTGTTGCGGCGTCGGGCTGCGGTACAGGTCGACGCGGTAGCCATCGGCGGAGAACAGCGGGGTGTCGGCCTGCGCAGTACTCAGCAGCAGGCTCAGCGACAGGGCGCTGAAAGTAAGGTGCAGCAGGCGAGGTCGGGCACGCGGCATGGATACAGTCCTTATAGTTATGGACCTATTACATGCCAGTCGGGGGACATTGGGAATGCGACGATAGACAGGTAGAACCAGTACTAAAGTAGGAGCCGGCTTGCTGGCGATCCAGGCGACGCGGTGCAATTGATAGACCGTGTTGTCTGGATCGCCAGCAAGCCGGCTCCTACAGGGGGGGTTAGTTGGATTTGCGCAGGGCGGCGTGCTGCGGGTTGAAGGTCAGCACGGCGAACAGGGCGAACAGCAGCGTCAGCCCCGTGCACACCGCCAGCGCCAGCGGATTGAAGCGTTCATACAGGGCGAAACGCACCAGCTCCACCGCATGGGTAAACGGATTTACCGCGCACAGCCAATACAGCCACTCGCTGGCCTCGCGCATCTTCCACAGCGGATACAGCGCCGATGACAGGAAAAACAACGGGAAGATCACGAAATTCATCACCCCGGCAAAGTTCTCCAGCTGGCGGATCGCGTTCGACAGCAACAGGCCCAGGGCGCTGAGCATCAACGCCACCAGCAGCAAGGCTGGCAACGCCAGTAACAGGCCCATGGCCGGTGGCCTCACGCCGTACACCCAGGCAATCGCCAGAAACGCATACACCTGCAACAACGAAATCAGCGACGTGGCCAGCAGTTTGCTGCACAGCAAAAAGGTGCGGGGCAGGGGGCTGGTCAGCAGCACGCGCATGCTGCCCATCTCGCGGTCGTAGACCATCGACAGTGAGCCCTGCATGCCGTTGAACAGCAGGATCATGCAGGCCAACCCAGGAATGATGTAAACCTCATACGGGATGTAGGTGTCGTAGGGCTCGATGATCGCGATCCCCAGCGCTGCACGAAAACCGGCGGCGAACACCAGCAGCCAGAGCAACGGCCGCACCAAGGCGCTGAGAAAACGCGTGCGTTGCAGCACAAAACGCAGCCATTCGCGCAGCACTATACCGCGCAAGCATTGCCAGTAGGCGGTCATTGCATCGCTCCTGAAGTCGTAAGACGGGTGAACGCCGAACCGAGATCACCGCCGTGTTCCAGGCTCAGGACATCGGCCTGACCACTGGCCACCAGCCGGCCTTGATGCAGGATCAACAAGTCATCGCTGGGTTGCACTTCGTCGAGCAGGTGGGTGGTCCAGAGCACGCTGATGCGCTCCTCGCGACACAGGCTGCGGATGTGCTGATTGAGCGCCAGGCGACTCGCCGGATCGAGGCCTGCGCTGGCTTCATCGAGCAGCAACAGACGCGGCTCATGCAGCAGGGCACGGGCAATGTCCACCCGGCGACGATGGCCGCCATTGAGTTCGCGTACCCGTTCGCGGCGGCGGTCGGTCAAGGCCTGGCGGGCCAGTTCGGCATCGACCCGAAGGTCAGTCTGGCGCCGGGACAAACCGTGCAGCGCGGCGTGATAACGCAGGTTCTGTTCGACGCTGAGGTCCAGGTCCAGCGTACTTTGCTGGAACACCACGCCCAACTGCTTGAGCGCCGGGCGGACCGCATGACGCAATGAACAGCCACCGACGAAGATATCGCCGTGCTGCACGTCATAAAGCCGCGTCAGCAAGGCGATCAGGGTTGATTTTCCAGCACCGTTAGGCCCCAGCAGGGCAGCGAAACGTCCGGGCTCCAGGCTGAAACTCACCTTGCGCAAGGCCTCTCGGGCGCCGTAGGCGAAACTCAGGTCGCGGACTTCAAGGGCGTTCATGGCGTCACCACCACGCCCCAGGGATAGCGCCCGACCTTCACCGATTTGCTGACCTTGAGGCTGTCGACATCGATCACCGAGACATCGCCGCTGACGCCGTTGGTGGCCAGCAATTGCTTCTGATCCGGGGTGAACGCCATCTGCCAGACCCGTCGACCCACCAGCAGGTAATCGAGAATCTCGAAGGTCTTGGCATCGATCACCGCCACATGGTTGGCCGGGCCGAGGGCAACGAAACCGTACTTGCCATCGGCGCTAAGCTTGATGCCCACCGGCTGGACCTTGTCCGGGTGCACGCCCTTGATCTGGAAGGTCAAGGTCTTGAGTACGTGGCGACTGGCGACATCGAGAATGGTCACGGTGCCGCCGATTTCCGCCGAGGCCCAGAGTTTTGCGCCATCGGGGGAGAACTCGACGAAACGCGGGCGCTGGTCCACCAGCGTGCTGTCGGCCAGGGTCTGGGTGCTGGTGTCGATCCAGTGCAACATGTTGGTGGTTTCACTGGTGTTGACCGCCCACTTGCCGTCAGGGCTGACGGCCATGCCTTCGGGTTCGACACCGACTTCGATCTGGCCAAGTACCTTGGACGTCTCGGTGTCGATCACCGTGACCAGCGCATCGTCTTCGTTGGAAACGTACAACCAGCGGTTGTTGGGGTGCAGGGCGAATTGCTCGGGGTCTTTGCCCGAGGGCAGCTCCTTGATGATCTTGCGCGTGGCCACGTCCATCACCTGGACCCGGTCGGAATCGCTGGCGCAGATGTAGAGCAATTTGTTGTCGTGGGACAGCAACAAGCCGCGCGGACGCTGGCCGACGGGCAGGGTGTCGGTGACTTGCAGGGTCTGCAGGTCGATCAGGCTCAGGCTGTTGTCCTTTTCGTTGGAGACCCATGCCGTGCTGGCAACGGCATGGCCGGCGGCGAGGAGCAGGGCGCATGAAAGCAGGGTGCGGCGCATGGCGGATTCCTTGTTGTTGTGATGATCGGATCAGGGAAAACGGCAGCTGACCTCGGGTTTGTCGTAGCCCAGGCTGTCCATCTCGTTGAACGGGTGCAGAAAGCCGTCCTGGGGTGAGGTGCTGACCAGCGCTCGCGGCTGGACGATGGGAATCGGCTGGCGCAACTGGCCGTTCCACGGTCGGTAGCTGAGCTTGCGGCCCTTGAAGCCGTCGAGCGGCAGTTGATCGCTGATTTCCAGTGCACGGATTGCCATTGGTTCGGCCTGGCGTAGTTTGCTCACGGCGCTGGCGATGCTGCGCACGGCGATCCACGCGGCGAAATCGCGGTCATTCATCCAGCGCCCGGTCAGGGCTTCGAAGCGTTTTTGCAGCTGCGCGGCGCCGTAGGTTTCCACGGTCTTGTGCCAACCCACCGGGGTCAGGCCTTGGGTGCCGGCGACCGGGCGCGGGTACCAGGTCTGGTAAGGCACGTATTCACCGAAGTCGCCGCGCTCATCGGCCACCAGTACCACGTCGTACTCGGCGGTCTGGGTGAACAGCGGCATGTCGGCCTGCGCGCTGCGGCGTTGGTCGTTATCAAAACTCCAGGTTTTCTCTGCCACCAGTTGCAGGCCGAAACGCTTGGCGGCGCGGCGCAGGGCGGCGGCATAGGCTTGATCGTCCGGGGTCGGGCCGACGATCAGCAGCACTCGCTGCCATTTGCGCAGTACCAGAAACTGCGCCAGTGCATCGGCGAGCATCGCCCGGCTCGGCAAGGTGTGCAGCACGTTCGGCAGGCAATCGGTGGTGCGCAGGCTGTCATCGGGAGTGCCGGCATTGAACAGCAGACTATCGGGCATCGCTGCACTCAATTGGCGCAGGCTGGTCGCGGGCGCATTCACCACAAACAGGCGCAGGCCTTGTTCATGCTGCGCCTTTGCCGCATCGAGCAAGGCCTCGGGGCTGTCGACGCTGGCGCTGACCAGGCTGTAGCCGTGATTGAGAAAACGGCCGGTGCTGTTGCTGTCGGTGATCGCCAGTTCGGCACCGCGCAGCCCGGCATCGATCGGCTCGGGGATAACGTTCGACAGCAGCGGGCCGGGGGCGGGGCGATAACCCAGGTAGCCGATCCGCACCTGCAAGGGCGCATCGGCAGCCTGGCTTTGGGTGGCCAGGCCGGCGGCACAGGCAATCGCCAGCAGGTAGAACAAGGCGTAAGGGGCAAGCTGGCGCATAAGGCTCTCCATGACCGTTAGCGCCAGCATAGGAAGCCAGTGGTGCAGTGAAAATATGCAGAAAGTACCGAACAGACAGTACCAAGGTAGTAGCTCGCCACGTACGGCGCGGTTCTAGCATGGGTAACCACGGCCACTGATCTGGAGGGGATTGACCATGCGTATCGTCAAAGCACTGCTCCTGCCGTTCCTGTTGATCCTGACCCTGATCGGCGTCGACCGGCTCCACGGCCCGCGTCCCGTGTCCAACGATCGCCCTACGACCAAGGGAGTAGATAGCGACCACCAAAGCAGCATGGGGGCTGCGCGAAAGGCTTTCTAAGATGGCTGCCATAGCCTCTGCCAAGAGGTTTTGCGTGCAATCCAGAGGGCATAACAATGACAACAATACGCAACGCCTTGCTCGTGACCGGGCTATTGGCCGGTTTGATCAGCACAGGTTCTGTCTGGGCCCATGGCAACGTGGTACCACAAGCCGTGGCCACTCCGGGGCTGACCCCGATCAAGGACGCCGGTGTGCAGCTCGATGCCGATGGCTGGGCGGCGGTGAACCCATATCGCACCGCCGCAGAGCATGACAAAGCCGTGGAAATCGGTGCATCGGCCTACACCCAGAACTGCGCGGCCTGCCATGGCCTGGAAGCCAAGTCCGGTGGCATTGCCCCCGATTTGCGCATGCTCGATGTCGGTGAGTCGGGTGATGAGTGGTTTGCCGAGCGGGTGCGCCATGGCGCGGTGCGCGACGGTCGGGTGTACATGCCGAAAATGGCTGACTACCTGAGCCAGGAAGCCCTGTGGGCGGTGCGCACCTATCTGGACACTGTCCGCGTCGAGGAGTGACCCATGCGCCTGCTCGCGGTGTTGATCAGTGCTGTGTGGCTGTGCTGCCAGGCGGCGCAGGCGCAAGTACGCAACTACGACGAAATGATCGCCGCTGGAGAGCTGAAGGTGGCGGTCTACAAGGACTTCGCCCCCTACAGTTTTGAAAGTGCCGGCCAGCCTCGCGGCGTCGATGTCGAACTTGCCGAGGCCCTGGCCAAGGCACTTGGCGTGCGCCTGACGCTGATCTGGGCACCGGCCGGGGAAAAACTCGATGACGACCTGCGCGACTACATCTGGCGCGCCAGTGCCTTGCACCATCAGCAACTGGCCGACCTGATGATGCGTGTGCCCTACGACCGTGACTACGCGCAGAGGCGCAACGAGTTGGGCGAACTGGTCAACGGCCAAGTGGTGATGTTCGGTCCGTACCAGAACGAACAATGGCAGGTGGCCTATGACCGTCGGCGGCTGGACAAAGTCGCCAGCGTCGCGGTGTTCGAGCATCACCCGATTGGCGTGGAGGTCGACAGCGTGCCGTCGTTCTACCTGACTTCGGTGTTCAACGGCATGCTCGCTGGCAAGACCCATCACTATCCTGGCGTGCCACAGGCGTTTGCCGCGATGAAGGCCGGTGAGGTCGACGCGGTGATGGCCATGCGCGGCGAGATCGACTGGCAAGTCCATGAGGCGGCTGACCCTCAACTGGCACTGGCCGAGAACGCCTATCCGAACATGGGCAAGCAGCTCTGGGAAATCGGCATGGCGGTGCACGAAAGCAACCGGCAACTGGCCTATGCCGTGGAAGAGGCGCTGGAAGCGCTGATCCGCGAGGGTTCGGTGAAGATCATCTACGGCCATTACGGCCTGCAATACGACGTGCCCGAGATGTATCAATAAGGAGCAGGCGATGAAATGGCGAGGGAGTTGTCTGTTGGCTTGCTGGTTAAGCCTGGCGGCACAGGCTGGCGCTATCGATCCCGGTAAAGACCCGGTCCCATCGGTGATGTGGGCCTTCTATCAACAGCAGTTTCTGGGCAATGCGCCATTCGTTTTCGATGACCGGGTGAAGTTGCTGGCGCCGCCATTTGCCGAAGATGCCCGGCAGGTGCCGTTGGAAATCGATGCCCGTGCGTTCAAGGGCGAGGTGGTGAGGATCCTCGCCTGGGCAGAGCTCAACCCATTGCCGAAAATCGTCGACTTCCAGCCTTTGAATTCGGTTTTACCGTGGCTGTCGCTGCGCATCCGCATCG
The DNA here is from genome assembly GCF_900187435.1 of Pseudomonas sp. Irchel s3b5. Classification (NCBI taxonomy): domain Bacteria; kingdom Pseudomonadati; phylum Pseudomonadota; class Gammaproteobacteria; order Pseudomonadales; family Pseudomonadaceae; genus Pseudomonas; species Pseudomonas sp. Irchel s3b5. The sequence goes on along the minus strand of NZ_FYDY01000001.1, from coordinate 120,995 downwards.
AACAAGCGACGCCATTGCGCGCGGCGGTGTTGACCCGCGATGGCGTGTGGCATGTCGGTTCGACCCTGATCGACGCCGCAGGTGGCGGTTGCACCGCGCCGAGCGTGGTGCGCACGCAACCGGGTTGGGAAGAACACATCGGCGAAGTGCTGGGCGGTCGTTATCCCCGGGGTGAATTCAGCCGTTTGCGGTTGCAGGTGGCGCATCCCATGGACAACGGCATGGTCAGCGGCATTCCGGAATTCTTCATCAACCATGCGGAGCTGCGCGATAGCAACGAGCAAGTGCTGACCCGGCTGGAGCTGTTTCCGGCGGTCAGCGAAAACCCCAACCTGGCCTTCGACATCGAAGGGGCAGGGCAAACGCGCCTGCTGCTACGGGACAACAGCGGTAATGAGTTCGATGCGTCGATCCCCTGACCCCAAGGAGCGTGGCATGCGCTGGATCCTGTTGATGGTGCTGAGCGTCAGTCTGCCGGCCCTGGCCGATCTCGAGTACACACTCAAGCCCCGGCAGATCGCCCGGGACACCTGGCTGCTGGAAGGCAGCACGGATAATTTCGCCAAGGCCAACGGCGGCAACATCGTCAACACCGCGTTTATCGTCACCGAACGCGGGGTGGTGGTGATCGACACCGGGCCATCCAGGCGTTACGGCGAAGCGATGCGCAAGGCGATTGCCGCCACGACGGATAAACCTGTGATCGAGGTCCTGCTGACCCATCACCACCCGGACCATGTGCTGGGCAATCAAGCTTTCGCCGACGTGCCGATCGGCGCGTTGGCCGGCACCACCGAGCTGTTGCATCAGCAAGGCGATGCCATGGCCGAGAATATGTACCGGATGGTCGGCGACTGGATGCGTGGCACCGAAGTGGTGTTACCCACCCAGACGCTGACACCGGGCGTGAAAAGTTTTGGGAATCATGATTTGCGCTTGCTGAGCCTGGGTGGGCATACGGGCGCGGATCTGGCTATTCTCGACCAGCAAACCGGCGTGCTGTTTGCCGGGGACCTGGTGTTTTATCAGCGGGCGCTGACCACGCCCAACAGTCCCGGGCTGGCAGTGTGGCTGGCGGACATCGCCACCCTGCAAGGCTTGCCTTGGACGCAGGTTGTGCCGGGGCATGGCCCGGTGGCGAGCGATTCACAACCCTTCGAGCAGATGCGCGATTACCTGACCTGGCTCGATCAGCTGATGCGCGACGGCGCCGCCAATGGCAGCGACATGGCCGAGATGATCCGCAGCCCCATCCCTGAGCGTTTCGCCGGGATCAATCTGAGCCGCTACGAACTGATCCGCAGCATCAGCCATCTATACCCGCGCTACGAGCGTGAGCGGATGACGCGGGTGGATTCCAGTGCCGGCAAATGATGCTTTTCTGTAGGCGCGAGCCTGCTCGCGATGGACGTCAACGATAACGCAAGCTGCCTGGAAGAACGCGGTGGCCTGACGTTTTTCGCGAGCAGGCTCGCTCCTACAGGGGGGGGCGGTGCCGTTCACAAAATCTCGCGTCTATCTCATCCGAACCTGTACCAAGGAACTAGCAATCTCCTCATTGCGGGCAATTGTTGCCAGGGCGGCGGCGCTCAAGAATCTGCTCCACACCGGGAAACTTTTCCGGAAATAACAAAAAACCGCAGAGGAAGCCGTCATGACCCAACCCGCACGTCGCCAGCCCTTCGTCTTGAGCCTGCTGCTCAGTGCCATGCTGTTGTCCGGCCAGGCATTGGCCGGGGTTTCCGACCAGGACATTCTCCAGGACCCGAAAAACCCCGAACAGGTCGTGACCAATGGCCTGGGTGTCCAGGGGCAGCGCTACAGCCCGCTGGACATTCTCAACGTCGACAACGTCAAGGAACTGCGCCCGGCGTGGGCGTTTTCTTTCGGCGGCGAAAAGCAGCGCGGCCAGCAGGCGCAGCCGATGGTCAAGGACGGCGTGATGTACATGACCGGCTCCTACTCGCGGGTGTTTGCCGTGGACGCACGCACCGGCAAGAAACTCTGGCAATACGATGCGCGCCTGCCCGATGACATCCGTCCGTGCTGTGACGTGATCAACCGTGGCGTCGCGCTGTATGGCGACCTGGTGATTTTCGGCACCCTCGACGCCAAGCTCGTTGCGTTGAACAAGGACACCGGCAAGGTGGTGTGGAGCAAGAAAGTCGCCGACCACAAGGAAGGCTACTCCATCAGCGCCGCACCGCTGGTGATCAACGGCAAGCTGATTACCGGCGTGGCCGGTGGCGAGTTCGGTGTGGTGGGCAAGATCGAAGCCTACGATCCGAAAAACGGTGATTTGCTGTGGACCCGTCCAACGGTCGAAGGCCACATGGGCTTCGTCTACAAGGACGGCAAAGCGGTGGAGAACGGTATCTCCGGCGGCGAGGCGGGCAAGACCTGGCCGGGCGATCTCTGGAAAACCGGCGGCGCAGCCCCTTGGCTTGGCGGTTACTACGACCCGGAAACCAACCTGCTGCTGTTCGGTACCGGTAACCCGGCGCCGTGGAACTCGCACCTGCGCCCAGGCGATAACCTCTACTCGTCGTCGCGCCTGGCGCTCAACCCGGACGACGGCACTATCAAATGGCACTTCCAGAGCACGCCTCACGACGGTTGGGACTACGACGGCGTGAACGAACTGGTGTCGTTCAACTACAGCGAAGGCGGCAAGGAAATCAAGGCAGCGGCCACTGCCGACCGTAACGGTTTCTTCTACGTGCTCGACCGCACCAACGGCAAATTCATCCGTGGCTTCCCGTTCGTGGACAAGATCACCTGGGCCACCGGCCTGGATAAGAACGGCCGGCCGATCTACAACGAAGCCGGCCGTCCCGGTGCTCCGGGTTCCGAAGTCAAGGGCAGTTCGGTCTTCGTCGCACCGGCATTCCTCGGTGCGAAAAACTGGATGCCGATGGCTTACAACAAAGACACCGGGCTGTTCTATGTGCCATCCAACGAGTGGGGCATGGACATCTGGAACGAAGGCATCGCCTACAAGAAAGGCGCGGCATTCCTCGGTGCCGGTTTCACCATCAAGCCGTTGAACGAAGACTACATCGGCGTGCTGCGCGCCATCGATCCGAAAACCGGCAAGGAAGTCTGGCGCCACAAGAACTACGCGCCGCTGTGGGGCGGGGTGCTGACCACCAAGGGCAACCTGGTCTTCACCGGCACGCCGGAAGGGTTCCTGCAGGCGTTCAACGCCAAGACCGGCGAGAAGGTCTGGGAATTCCAGACCGGTTCCGGCGTACTCGGCTCGCCCGTGACCTGGGAAATGGACGGTGAACAGTACGTCTCGGTGCTCTCCGGTTGGGGCGGCGCGGTACCGCTGTGGGGTGGCGAAGTGGCCAAACGCGTGAAGGACTTCAACCAGGGCGGCATGCTCTGGACCTTCAAACTGCCGAAGGACCTCGTGGCCAAGCACTGATGGTACGCAACATACCTTGTAGGAGCTGGCTTGCCAGCGAAGAGGCCCTTCAGTCATGCATCGCCCATGAAACGCCTTCGCCAGCAAGCCGGCTCCTACTAAATAACGAGAGCCCCTCCTGCCAACGATGCATTCGTTCGGCGCGCGGGGCTCTCTAGTATCGGTTCATCGCCTGTCAGTACGACAGGCATCGACCCAGACAGAGGCCCACCATGATCTACGCACAACCCGGAACACCAGGCGCCATCGTTACCTTCAAACCGCGCTACGGCAACTTCATCGGTGGCGAGTTTGTCGCCCCGGTCAATGGCGAGTACTTCACCAACACCTCGCCGGTCAACGGTGAAGTCATCGCCGAATTCCCGCGCTCCAGCGCCGCAGACATTGAAAAGGCCCTCGACGCCGCCCATGCCGCTGCAGATGCCTGGGGCCAGACTTCGGCCCAGGACCGCTCGCTGGTGCTGCTGAAAATCGCTGACCGCATCGAGCAGAACCTCGAAGTGCTCGCTGTCACCGAAACCTGGGACAACGGCAAGGCCGTGCGCGAAACCCTGAACGCCGACGTGCCGCTGGCGGCTGACCATTTCCGTTACTTCGCCGGCTGCATCCGCGCTCAGGAAGGCGGCGCTGCCGAGATCAATGAACTGACCACGGCCTATCACTTCCACGAACCGCTGGGTGTGGTCGGGCAGATCATTCCGTGGAACTTCCCGCTGCTGATGGCCGCCTGGAAACTCGCCCCGGCCTTGGCCGCCGGTAACTGCATCGTGCTCAAGCCTGCCGAGCAAACGCCGCTGTCGATCATGGTCTTCGCCGAACTGATTGCAGACTTGCTGCCAGCGGGCGTGCTGAACATCGTCCAGGGTTTCGGTCGCGAAGCCGGCGAAGCCCTGGCCACCAGCAAGCGCATCGCCAAGATCGCCTTCACCGGCTCGACCCCGGTCGGCGCGCACATCATGCATTGCGCCGCCGAGAACATCATCCCGAGCACCGTCGAGCTGGGCGGCAAGTCGCCGAACATCTTCTTCGAAGACATCATGAACGCCGAACCTGCGTTCATCGAAAAAGCCGCCGAAGGCCTGGTGCTGGCGTTCTTCAACCAGGGCGAAGTCTGCACCTGCCCGTCCCGGGCGCTGGTTCAGGAATCCATCTACGAGCCGTTCATGGCCGAGGTGATGAAGAAGATCGTCAAGATCAAGCGCGGCAACCCGCTGGACACCGAGACCATGGTCGGCGCCCAGGCGTCCGAGCAGCAGTACGACAAGATTCTCTCGTACCTGACCATCGCCCAGGAGGAGGGCGCCGAACTGCTCACCGGCGGCGCCGCCGAACGTCTTGAGGGCGACCTCTCCAGCGGTTACTACATCCAGCCGACCCTGCTCAAGGGACACAACAAGATGCGTGTGTTCCAGGAAGAAATCTTCGGCCCGGTGGTCGGTATCACCACCTTCAAGGACGAAGCCGAAGCCCTGGCGATTGCCAACGACAGCGAGTTCGGCCTTGGCGCCGGCCTGTGGACCCGCGACATCAACCGCGCCTATCGCATGGGCCGGGCGATCAAGGCCGGGCGCGTGTGGACCAACTGCTACCACCTGTACCCGGCGCATGCCGCGTTCGGCGGCTACAAGAAGTCCGGCGTCGGTCGCGAAAACCACAAGATGATGCTCGATCACTATCAGCAGACCAAAAACCTGCTGGTGAGCTACGACATCAATCCGCTGGGCTTCTTCTAACCCGACTCGAAATCGGGTAACGGCGTTCGCTGGCAAGCCAGCTCCTACAGGAATGCGCAATACCTGTAGGAGCTGGCTTGCCAGCGAATGGCTGTATCTGACACCGCGCATACCCCCTACCAAATCACCCCGCCAACTCCTTCGAAAGTAGCATTCGGGCACTCAACGCCCCGTGCATTAATGGCTCTACCGGAATCACCCGGGCACAAGAAGAGGAATGACCCATGTGGACTAAACCCGCGTTTACCGATCTGCGCATTGGCTTCGAAGTGACGATGTATTTCGCCAACCGTTGATTGATCACCCGGCCAGCCGCTGCGTTGGCCGGGCCTGCCTTCTGGAGCATCCGCCATGCACATCCGTATTCTCGGTTCCGCCGCTGGCGGTGGTTTTCCGCAGTGGAACTGCAACTGCCGCCAGTGCGCCGGTGTGCGCAATGGCAGCCTGCGGGCACAGCGTCGTACGCAGTCGTCGATTGCCCTGAGTGACGACGGTGTGGAGTGGGTGCTGTGTAATGCTTCCCCGGATATTCGTGCGCAACTCGAAAGTTTTGCGCCACTGCAACCGGCACGGCGCCTGCGTGACAGCGCCATCGCCGGCATCGTGCTGCTCGACAGCCAGATCGACCATTGCACCGGTTTGCTCAGCCTGCGCGAAGGTTGCCCGCATGACGTGTGGTGCACCGAACGCGTGCACCAGGACCTGAGCAGCGGTTTCCCGCTGTTCAACATGCTCGGACACTGGAACGGTGGGTTGCAATGGCAGCCGATCGGTCTTGAGCGTCAGCCGTTTAGCATCCCGGCCTGCGAACATTTGCAATTTCGCGCGATTCCCCTGGTGAGTAACGCGCCGCCGTATTCGCCCAATCGCGGCAACCCACAACCGGGCGACACCATTGGCCTGTTCATTGAAGACCTGCGCAACGGCAGCTCGCTGTTCTATGCCCCGGGCCTTGGGCAAGTCGACGATGAATTGCTGGACTGGATGCAGCGTGCCGATTGCCTGCTGCTGGACGGCACGCTATGGCGCGACGACGAAATGCGTATCTGCGAAGTCGGCCAGAGCCTGGGCAGCGACATGGGGCACCTCGCACAAAGCGGCCCTGGCGGGATGCTCGAAGTGCTCGAGGGTTTCAACCGCCAGCGCAAGGTGCTGATCCACATCAACAACACCAATCCGATCCTCGATGAAGACTCGGCCGAGCGGGCCTTGCTGGAGCGACGGGGGATTGAAGTGGCTTATGACGGCATGAGCATTGTGTTGTAGCCAGCGATGAGGCCAGACCAGACACAGCAGATTCCCCGGAGACCCGCAATGACCGACACCCCCATGACCCCAAGCAAATTCGAGCAGGCCCTGCGCGCCAAGGGCGCCTACTACCACATCCACCACCCATTCCACCAAGCCATGTACGCCGGCCGCGCCAGCCGCGAGCAGATCCAGGGCTGGGTCGCCAACCGCTTTTACTATCAGGTCAACATCCCCCTGAAAGACGCCGCGATTCTCGCCAACTGCCCGGACCGCGACGTGCGCCGGGAATGGCTGCAACGGATTCTCGACCACGATGGCGTCCCCGGCAGCGAGGGCGGCATCGAAGCCTGGCTGCGCCTGGGTGAAGCGGTGGGGCTGGATCGCGAGCAGATTCTGTCTCAGGAACTGGTGCTGCCCGGCGTTCGGTTCGCCGTGGACGCCTACGTCAATTTCGCCCGTCGCGCCTGTTGGCAGGAAGCGACAAGCAGCTCGCTGACCGAGTTGTTCGCGCCGCAGATCCATCAATCGCGACTCGACGCCTGGCCGACTCACTACCCGTGGATCGACGTCGCCGGCTACGACTATTTCCGCACCCGCCTGAGCCAGGCACGGCGCGATGTCGAGCATGGTTTGCGCATTACGCTGGCGCACTACGTGACCGCCGAGGGGCAACAACGCATGCTGGAAATCCTGCAATTCAAACTCGACGTACTGTGGAGCATGCTCGATGCCATGAGCATGGCCTACGAACTCGAACGCCCGCCGTATCACACGGTCACCAGCGACAACGTCTGGCATCGGGGGATCGCCCTGTGAGCCTGATCAATCGCCAGCAGTCACCGGCCTTGCGTCGCGGTTTTCGCCTGCAATGGGAGCCACGTCAGGACTGTCATGTGCTGCTGTACCCCGAAGGCATGATCAAACTCAACGCCAGTGCCGGGCAGATTCTTGGCCTGATCAACGGCCAGCGCAGCGTTGCAAGCATCATTGAACAATTGACCACGGTGTTTCCCGGCGTGCCGGGGATCGACGAAGACGTCCTGGCATTCCTGGAGGTGGCGCATGCGCAGTTCTGGATCGAGTGAGACGCAGCCCGGCCCGCCGTTGTGGCTGCTTGCCGAACTGACGTATCGCTGCCCGTTGCAATGCCCGTATTGCTCCAACCCACTGGATTTCGCCCGGCACGGCGAGGAGCTGAGTACGCAAGAATGGATTCGCGTTTTCCGAGAAGCCCGAGAGATGGGGGCCGCGCAATTGGGCTTTTCCGGTGGCGAACCGCTGGTGCGTCAGGACCTGGCCGAACTGATCAAAGCCGCACGGGACATGGGTTACTACACCAATCTGATCACCTCCGGTATCGGCCTGACCGAGCAGAAAGTGCGCGACTTCAAGGTGGCCGGGCTGGACCATATCCAGATCAGTTTCCAGGCTGCCGACGAGGAGGTGAACAACATGCTCGCCGGTTCGCGCAAAGCCTTTGCCCAGAAGCTCGCCATGGCCCGTGCGGTGAAAGCCCAGGGCTATCCGATGGTGCTGAACTTTGTCACCCATCGGCACAACATCGACCGGATCGCGCAGATCATCGACTTGTGCCTGGAACTGGAAGCGGATTTCGTCGAGTTGGCCACGTGCCAATTCTATGGCTGGGCGGAACTGAATCGCGTCGGCCTGTTGCCCACCCGCGAGCAATTGCAGCGTGCCGAGCGCATTACCAATGAATACCGCGAACGCCTTGAAGCCCAGGGCCATCCGTGCAAGTTGATCTTCGTCACCCCGGACTACTACGAAGAACGTCCCAAAACCTGCATGAACGGCTGGGCCAACCTGTTTCTCGACATCACCCCCGACGGCACGGCCTTGCCTTGCCACAGTGCGCGGCAGTTGCCGGTAGCGTTTCCCAACGTGCGCGATCACGGTATCGAGTACATCTGGAACGAGTCCTTCGGTTTCAATCGATTTCGCGGCGATGACTGGATGAAGGAACCGTGCCGCTCCTGCGATGAAAAGCACAAGGACCTGGGCGGGTGCCGCTGCCAGGCCTTCATGCTGACCGGCGATGCCAGCAATGCCGACCCGGTGTGCAGCAAGTCGCCGCACCACGGGGTGATCCTCAAGGCCCGTGAAGAAGCCGAGGAACCGGGGCAGGGGATCGAACACCTGACGCTGCGCAATGCGAAAGCTTCGCAGCTGATCTATCGCGGCTAGCCCAACGACAAAAATCCCCTGTAGGAGCGAGCCTGCTCGCGATGGTGGAGTGTCAGTCAACATAGAGCTGAATGTTAAACCGCTATCGCGAGCAAGCTTGGTCCTACAGTGATCTGTGGCTGGGCCAATGACCTTGGTCTGATTGCATTCACAGCTGGATGGTTTAGTGTGGTTTCTACCTTCCAAAACAATAAAAACAGGCTTTCCAATGAGCCAGAGTCTCAACCAGCTGCGTAAATTCGTGTCCCCAGAAATCATCTTCGGCGCCGGTAGCCGGCACAGTGTCGGCAATTACGCCAAGACCTTTGGCGCACGCAAGGTCCTGGTGGTCAGTGACCCCGGTGTGGTTGCCGCCGGTTGGGTCGCCGATGTCGAGGCCAGCCTGCAAGCGCTGGGCATCGAGTACTGCCTGTATACCGACGTTTCACCGAACCCACGGGTGGAGGAAGTGATGCGCGGTGCCGAGTTGTACCGGGAAAACCACTGCGACGTGATCGTCGCCGTCGGTGGCGGCAGCCCGATGGATTGTGGCAAAGGCATCGGTATCGTTGTTGCCCATGGCCGCAGCATCCTTGAGTTTGAAGGCGTGGACACCATCCGCGTGCCCAGCCCGCCGCTGATCCTGATTCCGACCACCGCCGGCACCTCGGCCGATGTCTCGCAATTCGTGATCATTTCCAACCAACAGGAGCGCATGAAGTTCTCCATTGTCAGCAAGGCCGTGGTGCCGGACGTTTCGCTGATCGACCCGGAAACCACCTTGAGCATGGACCCGTTCCTGTCGGCCTGTACCGGCATCGACGCCTTGGTGCATGCCATCGAAGCCTTTGTTTCCACCGGTAGCGGACCGCTGACCGATCCCCATGCGCTTGAAGCCATGCGTCTGATCAACGGCAACCTGGTGCAAATGATCGCCAACCCGACGGACATTGCGTTGCGCGAAAAAATCATGCTCGGCAGCATGCAGGCCGGGTTGGCGTTCTCCAACGCGATCCTTGGCGCAGTGCATGCCATGTCCCATAGTCTGGGCGGCTTTCTCGATCTGCCTCATGGTTTGTGCAACGCGGTATTGGTGGAACATGTGGTGGCGTTCAACTACAACTCGGCGCCGGATCGCTTCAAGGTGATCGCCGAGACGCTGGGCATCGATTGCCGAGGCCTGAACCACCGGCAGATTTGCGGGCGCCTGGTTGAACACCTGATCGCGTTGAAACACGCTATCGGTTTCCACGAAACCCTTGGTTTGCATGGGGTCAGGACCTCGGACATTCCGTTCCTGTCGCAACATGCGATGCACGATCCGTGCATCCTGACCAACCCGCGTGAGTCCAGTCAGCGTGACGTCGAGGTCGTGTATGGCGAAGCCCTCTGACGAACAGCAAAGGGCGCTGACCGGCCTGCTGGGACTCGGCAATCATTCGGCCCGCAAGAGCCATTACCCGGAGCTGGCTGCGCGCCTGGATGAACTGGAGGCCGAGCGCAATCGCTACAAATGGCTGTTTGAAAACGCGGTGAACGGCATCTTCCAGGCCAGCCTGCGCGATGGCATGCGCGCCGCCAATCCGGCGCTGGCCCATATGCTCGGCTACAGGGATCCGCAGGAGGTACTTTTTTCCCTGACGGACCTGGCCGCCAACCTGTTTATCGACGGCACGCCGGAGCTGGAACACATCGGCGAAATCCTCACCCGCGAACGCAGCCTGAACAGCTATGAAACCCGTTTGCGCCGCAAGGATGGCAGCCACATCGATGTGCTGATGAACCTGCTGCTCAAGCCGGGGCATGAAGAGCTGGTCGAGGGATTTGTCGCCGACATCACCGAGCGCAAACAGGCTCAGCGACACTTGCAGCAGCTCAACGATGAACTAGAGCAGCGCGTCGCAGCACGTACCGATGAATTACTCGAGGCCAATCGTAATCTTCAGCAGCAGATCGTCCAGCGTAAATTGATCGCCAGGGCCTTGCGCCATGCCCGCGACGCAGCGCAGGCGGCTAATCACAGCAAGGATAAATACCTCGCCGCCGCCAGTCACGACTTGCTGCAACCGTTGAACGCCGCACGTTTACTGATCTCTACTTTGCGCGAGCGCCAATTGCCGGCATCCGAACAAGTGCTGGTGGAACGCACTCACCAGGCGCTGGAAGGGGCTGAGGATCTGCTGACGGATCTGCTCGATATTTCCCGGCTCGATCAGGCCGCGGTCAAGCCGGACGTTGCGCCGTATCGCCTCGACGAGTTGTTCGGGCCGCTGGTGTCGGAGTTCCAGTCCGTCGCCCAGGCGGAAGGCTTGAACCTGCGCGTGCACGCGGTCGATTACGCGATCAATACCGACTTGCGCCTGATGACGCGGATCCTGCGAAATTTCCTCAGCAATGCCTGTCGCTATACCGAAGAAGGCAGCATTCTGCTGGGGGCCAGGCGTCGCGGCGAGATGTTGCGCATCGAGGTGTGGGACACCGGGCGCGGGATCGCGGCAGATCGGCTCGACTCGATCTTCCTGGAGTTCAATCAACTGGACGTCGGACGCGCCGCCGACCGCAAAGGTGTCGGCCTGGGGCTGGCGATAGTCGAGCGCATCGCCAAGATTCTCGGTTATGCCATCGGTGTGAAATCGTCGCCGGGACGCGGTTCGATGTTCAGCATCGACGTACCGATTTCCGCCGAGGTTCCATTGCCCGTCAGCCAGGCGGTGCCGCAGCCAGGGGCGGGCGACCCGTTGCCAGGGCGCCGCCTGCTGGTGCTGGACAATGAAGTGAGCATCCTCGACAGCATGAGCGCGCTGCTCGGCCAGTGGGGTTGCGAGGTGGTGACGGCCACCGATGAAGCGTCGGCGCTGGCAGCGTTGGGCGGGCAGGCCCCGGAATTGATTCTGGCGGACTATCACCTCGACCACGGCGTGGTTGGCTGTGAGGTGGTCCGGCATTTGCGCGAGCACTTCGAGCTGAACATTCCCGCGGTGATCATCACCGCCGACCGCACCGACCAATGTCGGCGCTCCCTGGAACGACTCGCTGCACCGCTGCTGAACAAACCGGTGAAGCCGGGCAAGTTGCGCGCGGTGTTGAGTCAGTTACTGGGTTAACGCGTTTGGATCGCGGATGCTAGTCTTGTTTAACGCTGTTGTCAGGGAGCCCTCATGGGCAATCACAAGATCGAGATTCGTCGCAGTAACGTCGAGAAAATCCTGTTGGGGGCGGAAAAAGTCTTCGCTGAAAAAGGCTTCGGCAGCACTGCCATGGCTGACATCGCCGCCGAAGTGCAACTGCCGCGTTCCAACCTGCATTACTACTTCAGCACCAAGACCGAGCTGTACAGCGCCGTATTGTTCGACTTGCTGGAAGTGTGGAAGCAGGACGCGATGTGCTTCGAGATGTTCGACGATCCGCGTGTGGTGCTCAGCAGCTATATCCGCGCCAAGATGAACCATTCGCGCAGCCGGCCCTATGGTTCGAAAGTCTGGGCCAACGAAATCATCCACGGTGCGCCGACCTTGGGCACGGCGCTGGACGCCAGCCTGTACGACTGGGCCAAGATGAAAGAAGCGAAAATCCGCCAGTGGGTCGACGACAAGCGCATCTTGCCGGTAGAGCCTTCAAGCCTGCTCTACATGATCTGGGCCTCGACCCAGCACTATGCCGACTTCGATCACCAAGTGAATATCCTCAATGACCACCAGCCGCTGTCGGACAGGCAGTTCGAGAAGGCCGTGCAGACGGTGACCAGTGTGATTTTGCGCGGGATTGGGTTGGAACCTTGAGTTTTGTGGTGGCTGTTCGGGGCCCATCGCTGGCAAGCCAGCTCCTACAGGATTATCGCTATCCTTGTAGGAGCTGGCTTGCCAGCGATGGCGTCAGTTCAGACACCGCCGTAGTCAGACGACAACGTGATACGGGTTCCTCGGATCATGGTTCCAGTCCAGAAACGGCTTGCCATTCTCCATCGGCACCATCTCGATACAGTCCTGCACCGGGCAGGTGATCTGGCACAGATTGCAGCCCACGCATTCCTCTTCGATTACTTCATAGCGGTGGGTTCCATCAGGCATTTTCAGGCTGGTCACGGCCTGGTGCGAAGTGTCCTCACAGGCGATATGGCAACGACCACAACCGATGCACGCCTCCTGATCGATTTTTGCGATCACCTGATAGTTGATGTCCAGGTACTTCCAGTCCGTGGTATTGCCCACCGCACGCCCGGAGAACTCTGAAACGCTGGCGTAGCCCTGACTGTCCATCCACCGCGACAACCCGTCTTTCATCTCCTCGACAATCCGGAAGCCATGCAGCATCGCCGCCGTGCACACCTGCACCGAGCCGCTGCCGAGCGCGATGAATTCCGCGGCATCGCGCCAGTTGCTGATGCCGCCAATCCCGCTGATTGGCAGGCCTTGTGTCTGCGGGTCACGGGCGATTTCAGCGACCATGTTCAAGGCAATCGGTTTCACCGCTGACCCGCAATAACCGCCGTGGGTGCTTTGGCTGCCGACCATGGGGTTGGCGACCATGCGTTCCAGGTTGACGCTGGTGATCGAGTTGATCGTGTTGATCAACGACACCGCATCGGCGCCACCGCGATGGGCCGCCCGGGCGGCGACGCGGATGTCGGTGATGTTCGGTGTGAGCTTGACGATCACCGGTAGCGAGCAATACGTCTTGCACCAGCGGGTGACCTGTTCGACATACTCCGGCACTTGGCCGACTGCCGCGCCCATGCCCCGTTCCGGCATGCCGTGCGGGCAACCGAAGTTCAGTTCGATGCCGTCAGCGCCGGTGGCCTCCACCAGCGGCAGGATTTGCTTCCAGGATTCTTCGACGCACGGCACCATCAAGGACACGATCAGCGCACGGTCCGGCCAGTCCTTTTTCACCTGGGTGATTTCCCGCAGGTTGATCTCCAGCGAGCGGTCGGTGATCAGCTCGATATTGTTGAAACCGAGCACCTCTCGGTTAGGGCCGAAATGCGCTGAGTAGCGCGACGACACGTTCACCGCAGCCGGGTCTTCACCGAGGGTCTTCCAGACCACGCCGCCCCAGCCGGCCTCGAAGGCGCGGACCACGTTGTAGGCCTTGTCGGTCGGTGGCGCGGAGGCCAGCCAGAACGGATTCGGGGATTTGATGCCAGCGAAGACAATCGACAGATCGGCCATTTACGCAGCCTCCACGTTGAGCATCAGTTGAGCATTGATCGCCTCGGCGGCGCGTTTGCCATGCTGCACCGCTTGCACGGTCAGGTCTTGATCGAGGCTGGTGCAGTCCCCGCCGGCATACACGCCGGGAATGCTGGTGCGCAGATTTTCGTCCACTTCAATGCGTTCGCCCTGGCGCTTGAGTTCACGGGCCAACGGATCGGTGAGGGCGCTGCTGTCAAAGGCCTGGCCGATGGCTTTGAAGATCGCATCGGCGGCCAGTTCGAAGGTTTCGCCGGTGGTTTGCAGACGACCGTCGACCATTTGCGTACGAGCGAAGCGCATGCCGCGCACCTGTCCGTTGGCGTCGAGCAGGACTTCTTCGGGTTGGGCCCAGGTCAACAGGCGTACCTGATTGGCCTTGGCGATGTCCTGTTCGTGGTGAGTGGCGCTCATGTCCTCGACGCCACGGCGGTACACCAGGTTGACGTCGTGCGCACCGAGGCGGGCCATTTGCACGGCCATGTCGATGGCGGTGTTGCCCGCGCCGAGGACGATGCAGTGATCGGCCAGTGGCAGTTGCGTCAGGTCATCGGCCTGGCGCAGTTCGCGGATGTAATCGGTGGCGGCGAGCAAGCCGGGGGCGTCTTCGTGGTCCAGTCCCAGTTGCTTGCTGGCGTTGAGCCCGAGGCCGAGGAACACCGCGTCGAATTGCTGATGCAGCTCGCTGAGGGTCAGGTTCTCTCCAAGTTTCTGCCCATGACGGATTTCGATGCCGCCAATCTCCAGCAGGAAGTCGAGCTCCTTCTGCGCGTAATCGTCCACCAGTTTGTATTTGGCGATCCCGTATTCGTTGAGGCCACCGGCCTTTTCCCGTGCTTCGAAAATCACCACGTCATGCCCGTGCATGGCGCTGCGGTGGGCGCAGGACAAACCGGCAGGACCGGCGCCGACCACGGCGACGCGCTTACCCGTGGCCGCCGCACGCGCAAACGGGTGTTCGCTGAAGTGTGCGTTGTCCACGGCATAGCGCTGTAACAGACCGATCAACACCGGCGCGCACTCGTGGGCGTTGTTACGCACGCAGGCCTGCTGGCAAAGGATTTCCGTCGGACAGACCCGGGCGCAACTGCCGCCGAGAATATTGGCCGAGAGGATTGTCTGCGCCGCGCCCTGTACGTTGTCCTGATGAATGTTGCGGATGAACGAGGGAATATCGATCTCGCTCGGGCAGGCGTTTACGCAGGGTGCGTCGTAGCAGTACAGGCAACGCGAGGCCTCAAGGTGCGCCTGGCGATCATTGAGCGGTGGCGCCAGGTCAGTGAAATGGCCGGCGAGGGCGGCCGCAGTCTCGTAAGGATGCGGGAGGTGGGTCAGGGACTTGATCACGGTATTGGCCTCACGGTTATTTGAGGTGCTGCCTCTGATGGGCATTGGTTTTTCGTTGCCTGCGAGGACGCCTTCGCTGGCAAGCCAGCTCCTACAGTTTGAAATGCGATCCCTTGTAGGAGCTGGCTTGCCAGCGATAGGCCGAAGGCCGATCTCAGCGTTTCACGGCAACCGGCTGATTCAGCGCGGCCCGCTTGCTCAGCAAATCAAACACCGCCGGATACGCGGGCCGTTCGATATACCGCCCGGCACCGCGCTCGGCCCGCAGATCGCCATCGGCCCAGACAACCTTGCCCTGGCTGATGGTATGGCTCGGAACACCGCGCACGGTCTTGCCTTCGAAGATGTTGAAGTCGACCTGCTGGTGGTGAGTCTTGGCGGAAATGGTTCGCGTGCCCTGCGGGTCCCACAGCACCAGATCGGCGTCGGCACCGACACGGATCGCACCTTTGCGCGGGTAAAGGTTGAAGATCTTCGCGGTATTGGTCGACGTCAGCGCCACGAATTGCTGCATGGAAAAACGCCCGGTGTTGACGCCTTCCTCCCACAGCACGGCCATGCGGTCCTCGATGCCGGCCGTGCCGTTGGGGATTTTGCTGAAATCGTCTTTGCCGGCCGCTTTCTGCTCGGCGCAGAAACAGCAGTGGTCGGTGGCGGTGGTGTGCAGGTTGCCAGCTTGCAGGCCATGCCAGAGTGCTTCCTGATGTCCGCGCGGACGGAACGGCGGGCTCATCACGTAACCGGCAGCGGTCTGCCAGTCCGGGTGCTGGTAGACGCTGTCGTCCAGCAGCAAGTGCCCGGCCAGCACTTCGCCGTAGACCGGTTGGCCCTTGGCGCGGGCATAGGTGATTTCGTCGAGGGCTTCCTTGGTCGAAACGTGCACCAGATAGAGCGGCGTGCCGAGGGTTTCGGCAATACGGATCGCCCGACTCGCCGCTTCACCTTCCACCTGCGACGGACGCGATAACGGATGGGCTTCAGGCCCGGTCATGCCCTGAGTCATCAGTTTGCGTTGCAGGTGATAAACCAGTTCGCCGTTTTCCGCGTGAACGGTCGGCACGGCACCCAGTTCCAGGCAGCGCTCGAAACTCGCCACCAGCGTGTCATCGGCCGCCATGATCGCGTTTTTGTAGGCCATGAAATGCTTGAAGCTGTTGACGCCATGTTGGCTGACCAGCTCGGCCATCTCTTCGCGCACCTGTTCGCTCCACCAGGTGATCGCCACATGAAAGCCATAGTCGGACGCCGATTTTTCAGCCCAGCCGCGCCACTGATGGAAGGCTTCCATCAAGGATTGCTGCGGATTGGGAATCACAAAATCGATGATCGACGTGGTGCCACCGGCCAGTCCCGCCGCCGTGCCACTGAAAAAGTCTTCGCTGGCCACGGTGCCCATGAAGGGCAGTTGCATGTGCGTGTGTGGATCGATGCCGCCGGGCATCAGGTATTGGCCGGTGCCGTCGAGTCGTTCGGCGTCCGCGGGAATATCGAGGTTTTCGCCGATGGCCTTGATCACGCCGTCTGCGCAATACACATCGGCGCGATAACTTTCATCATGGGTAATAACGGTAGCGCCACGAATCAACAGAGACATTCCGGATTCCTCGCAGGCAATGACCGACTGATATCGGTTCTAAATGTTCTATATGAAGCAAGTGCGAACAAGTAATTCCTGTCAACACTGTCAGGATTAAACGCTAGCTGCAGTTTATGGAATCGGCAAGAATATTTTTTATAAGCTTATGCAGTTATTAACTAATTGATAAATAAGCGTTAAAAGTTAAATTCACCAAAATGGTGAGGCCGTTCACCATTTTGACGCACTTGACAGGAACGAAATATGGTCAAGATTTCTTAAGTGAAATCAGCTGTTTGTACAGGGTCTATGATTGATGCGTGCGTTTGAAAAAAAGTATGACGCACCAGATTGAGCCTTGAATGTTTTGCCAACGGCTTGGCATTTGGCTTGAGTGACACTGGTTGAATATATAAAGCTGATAAACATCAGCACGTTAGAACGTTGTATTGGCACTGCCCGATGCGTAAGCGGGGCACCCGGCACGTTTATTGATGCCGCCGCTGACACCTTGGCCGGTCCATGAAAGTTGTCAGTTTCTCCGGCCATCGTCGGGTTTGCGCCATAAGCGCCAGCCCCCCTGATGAGCAACAATAATCAAAAAAAACAGTGGAGCGGCCATGCAACAGATCAGTTCGAAAGTGACCGAGCGCGACGGCTTGTTTGAGCTCGAAGCCGGCAGCGACGTCCTCGACAGTCCCCGTTACAACCACGACATTGCACCGACCAAGGTGCGCGAACGAACCTGGAACAAATGGCACATCACCGCGTTGTGGGTCGGCATGGCGATTTGCGTGCCGACCTACACCCTCGGCGGCGTGCTGACGGCGTACTTCGGGCTGAGCGTCGGTGAAGCGCTGCTGGCGATTCTGTTTGCCAACATCATCGTGTTGATACCGCTGACACTTAACGCGTTCCCCGGCACCAAGTACGGAATCCCGTTTCCGGTGTTGCTGCGTTCATCCTTCGGCGTCCTCGGCTCCAACATCCCGTGCCTGATCCGCGCTCTGGTGGCGTGCGGCTGGTTTGGCATTCAAACCATGTTCGGCGGGCTGGCGATTCACCTGTTTCTGGGCTCGGTGTTCGATGGCTGGAAATCTTTGGGCGGCACCGGTGAAGTCATTGGTTTCATGGTGTTCTGGGCGCTGAACCTGTGGGTGGTGATTCGCGGCGCCGAGTCGATCAAATGGCTGGAAACCCTGTCGGCGCCGCTGCTGGTCGCAGTGGGCGCAGGGCTTCTGGTGTGGGCCATGCCGAATGTGTCGATGACCGAACTGCTGGCGATCCCGGCCAAGCGTCCCGAAGGGGCGGGTGTGGCCAGCTACTTTGCGGCCGGGTTGACGGCGATGGTCGGCTTTTGGGCCACGTTGTCCTTGAACATTCCGGACTTCAGTCGCTACGCGAAAAGCCAGAAGGACCAGATCGTCGGGCAGATCATCGGCTTGCCGCTGACCATGTTCCTGTTTGCTTCCCTCGGTGTGGTGATGACTGCTGCGTCGGTCAAACTGGTCGGGGTGACGGTGTCTGATCCGGTGACCCTGATCGGTCATATCCAGAGCCCGTTCTGGGTCGCGATAGCCATGGCACTGATCATCATTGCCACGCTGTCGACCAACACCGCCGCCAACATCGTTTCGCCAACCAATGACTTCCAGAACATTGCGCCCAAGGCGATCAACCGCACGAAAGCGGTGATTCTTACCGGGCTGGTAGGGCTGGGCCTGATGGCCCACGAACTGCTGAAAAAGCTCGGCTTGATCGTGTCTGACGTTAGCCTTGAAACGGTCTACTCCAACTGGTTGCTCGGCTATTCCAGCCTGCTCGGGCCGATTGCCGGGATCATGGTGGTTGATTACTTCCTGATCAAAAAGCAGCAGCTTGACCTCGCGGGCCTGTACCGCGATGACGTGTACCCGGCGTGGAACTGGAGCGGCTTCATCGCGTTTGGTGTGCCGGTGGTGCTCACGTTGCTGTCGTTGGGCAGTGATGCGTTCAGCTGGTTCTACAGTTACGGCTGGTTTACCGGTTCGGCGTTGGGTGGGGTGATTTATTACGGGTTGAATGTGATGCGGCCCAGCCCGTCTGTTGCTAAATCTGCGGTGTGAGGGAGGGCCTCATCGCTGGCAAGCCAGCTCCTACAGGGGATCGCATTTCAATTGTAGGAGCTGGCTTGCCAGCGATGAGGCCTCCAGCACGCCGACAAACTGCCTGAAGAAATCCATAAGAACAGCCCGAGGAGATCATTCATGAACGCGGCCATAGACGTTCTGCAATCCACCCATCAGCACATCAACCGCGACCGGCTGTGGCAGTCGCTCATGGAGCTGGCCAAACTCGGCGCCACGGTCAAGGGCGGCGTCTGTCGCCTGGCCCTGACCGACCTGGATCGCCAGGCGCGGGACATTTTTGTCCAGTGGTGTGAAGAAGCAGGTTGCACCGTCAGCATCGACGCCGTGGGCAACATCTTCGCCCGCCGCCCCGGCCGCAATCCCGATCTGCCACCGGTGATGACCGGCAGCCACATCGACACCCAGCCCACCGGCGGCAAGTTCGACGGTTGCTTCGGTGTGCTGGCGGGCGTCGAAGTGCTGCGCACCCTCAATGACCTGAGCATCGAGACTGAAGCGCCGCTGGAAGTGGTGGTCTGGACCAATGAAGAGGGTTCGCGTTTTGCCCCGTGCATGATGGGCTCCGGCGTCTTTGCCGAAAAATTCACCCTGGAAGAAACCCTGGCCAAGGTCGACGCCGAGGGCGTGACGGTCGGCGAAGCACTCAACGCCATCGGTTACGCGGGACCGCGCAAGGTCAGCGGGCACAAGGTCGGCGCTTACTTTGAAGCGCATATCGAACAAGGCCCGATCCTTGAAGACGAGCGCAAAACCATCGGCGTCGTGATGGGCGCGCTCGGGCAAAAATGGTTTGACCTGAAACTGCGCGGCGTCGAAGCCCACGCCGGCCCGACCCCGATGCACTTGCGCAAGGATGCTCTGGTCGGCGCAGCGGTGATCGTTGGTGCGCTCAACCGCGCCGCCCTCAGCCATCAACCCCATGCCTGCGGCACCGTCGGTTGCCTGCAAGCGTATCCCGGTTCACGCAATGTCATCCCCGGTGAAGTGCGCATGACCCTGGATTTTCGCCATCTGGAGCCGGCACGGCTGGACTCGATGATCGCCGAAGTGCGTGACGTCATCGAAACCACCTGCGAAGAACACGGGCTTACTTTCGAACTGACGCCGACCGCCGACTTCCCGCCGTTGTACTTCGACAAAGGCTGCGTCGAAGCGGTGCGCGGTGCGGCCCAAGGCCTGGGTTTGTCGCACATGGACATCGTCAGCGGCGCCGGGCACGACGCGATCTTCCTCGCCGAACTCGGCCCGGCCGGGATGATTTTCGTACCGTGCGAGGGCGGCATCAGCCACAACGAAATCGAAAACGCCGCACCGGACGACCTGGCCGCCGGGTGCGCGGTGTTGTTGCGGGCGATGCTGGCGGCTTCGGCGGCGTTGACCAGCGCTCAAACACCCCTGTAGGCGCTGGCTTGCCAGCGAAAGCGGTGCATCAGGCGATACAAGTGTCGATTGTGCGACCGTCTTCGCTGGCAAGCCAGCTCCTACAAATCTGCCATGGCCGCAAGTTTTTCACTGACCAGTAAATCCGCCTGATGAATCGGTTTGACCCGATGCCTGAGCATCCCGCCCTGGCGTTGGTTCAACACCGCCGTCATCTCCGCGAGTATCGACAGCGCCACACTTTCCGGGGCATCGCCGCCGAGATCCAGACCCATCGGGTAATGCAAGGCTGACGAGCTGCGGCCGATGTCTGTCAGCAGGCGTTCGGTGCGCTCTTTGGGCCCGAGTTGGCCGAGGTAGGCGGGCGCGGCTTGCAGCAGTTGCCCGAGCCAGTGCCGGTCCTGGCGATAGCTGTGGGTCATCACGGCCACCGCCGCGCCGTCGATCACGGGGTTCAATTCGAACGGGTTTTCGAGGTTGGCAAAGATCACCGCGTCCGCCTGAGGGAAGCGTTCCGGTCGAGCAAAGTGGCTGCGACTGTCGATGACGCTGACATGCCAGTTCAGCAATTTCGCCATGCGCACCAGCGGCTGCGCGTCGTGACCGGCGCCGAAAATCACCAGGCGCGCTGGTGGAGCGACGTATTCGAAGAACACTTCGACTTCGCCGCGGGCGTCGGTGTAGAGGCGCAGCGATGATTTTTTCTGCAGCAGCGTCTTGTGCAGGTCGTTGCGGATGGCGCTGCTCAGTTGAGCGTTGCGCAGGGTTTCATCGGTGTCCGACCGCAACCGGTCACCGACCCGTGCCGAGGCATTGCGCGAAGTGGCAATAACGGTAGCCATGGCGGCCGGTTGTTGGTGTTCGCGGACTCGCCGCAGCAGGTCGATGGCCGGCGAGGGATTTTTCGCACGCAGGCGTTCAAGCAGCACGAACACTGTGCCGTTGCAGCCGAGGCCAAAGGTCAGGGCGCTTTGCTCGTCGTCTTCGTCTTCGTCTTCGGTCGCGCCGGTACTGTAGCGGCGCACCACGGGCTCGCCGGAATCAGTCAGCCACCAGGCTTTTTTCGCCAGGTCCTGTTCCAGGCAACCGCCGCTGACGGTGCCGACGGTACGGCCGTGCAGCGGAATGAGCATGCGCGCGCCAGGGCGGCGATAGGCCGAGCCTTCGACCTTGACCACGGTGGCGAGGATGGTTTCTTCGCCGGCTTGGGCGGCGCTGTCGATGGCTTGTAGGAGATCGTTGAGGCCGGACATGGCATTCACCTGAATATGACGCAATCCCCTGTAGGCGCTGGCTTGCCAGCGAAAGCGGTGTGTCAGGCGATATGCGCTGGGTCGACGGCCGTCTTCGCTGGCAAGCCAGCTCCTACAGGGGGATTTGTGTTGGTAGTGGGTCAGTCGTCTACATGCATCAACTGCCGCACGCCTTCCCACGCCTCGGCGCGCATCTGCTGCACGTCCAGCCCCGGGATCACGCCGTCATCGACCACCACGCGACCGCCGACCAGGCTGTAGCGCACGGCAATCGGTTCACCCGCCACCACCGGTGCCACAGCAATGTCGTGGAAACCGAAGAACCGCGGATGATCCAGGCCATAGATCACCAGATCCGCCGCTTGCCCGACTTCGAGGGTGCCGACCGCGCCCAGGCCCAACACCTGCGCACCACCCGCCGTGCCCCAGTGAATGACATCTTCGGCGGTGGTTGCCGAGGCGCCTTGCTCCGCCCGATGAATCAGCCATGCCGTGTTCACCTCGCCAACCATGCTCCCGGATTCGTTGGATGCCACGCCGTCGACGCCAAGGGAGATCGGCACACCGGCCTCGAACATCTGCGGGATCGGCGCGACACCGCTGCCCAGGCGCGCATTGCTCACCGGGCAGTGGGAAACACCGGTGCCAGTTTGCGCGAGCATGCGAATTTCACCTGGTTGCATGTGCACCGCATGGGCGAACCAGACGTCCGGGCCGAGCCATTCGTGTTCGGCGACGAACTCCACCGGCAGGCAGTTGTATTTCTCGCGGCAGAAATTCACGTAGTTCTGTGTTTCGGACAGGTGCGTGTGCAAGCGCAAGCCGAGGCCACGGGCGGTGTGCGCCAGTTCGCGCAACAGCGTCGGCGGCAGCGAAAAAGTCGGCGTGGTTGGCGCCACCACCACCCGCCGCATCGCATCCGGGGTGTCCTGGTGATACAGCGACTTCAACCGTTCGATATCGCCGACCATTTGGTTCAGGGTTTCCGGTTGTAGCGCGGTTTTCGAGAACCCCGGATGGGCGCTGGCCGATTCCAGTGCGCCGCCCCGACACAGCACGAAGCGCAGGCCAAATTCATCGGCCATGTCGAACAGCAGGTCGCCGGTCTCGGTGGTGCCGTTGGCGTGGTAGAGGTAATGGTGATCGGCGCAGGTCGTTACCCCCGACAGCAGCAGTTCGGCCATGCCCAGCCGGGCGGCGATCCGCGCCAGTTGCGGGGTGAAACGGTTGAGGCGCGGGTAGGGCACGCTGGCCAGCCAGCCTTGCAGGTCTTGATTCAGACCCTCGGGCACGGCTTTGAGCAGGTTCTGGAACAGGTGGTGGTGGGTGTTGATCCAGCCTGGATACACGACCGAATGGCGCGCATCGATCACCCGTTCACCCGGTTGCGCTTCAAGGTTCGCGGCCATTTCGGCGATGCGACCGTTGACGATTCGAATGTCCACGGCACCGGCCCGGGCACGCGGGCCGCGCAGGCCGGTCATCACCGCCACCGGGTTTTTGATCAGGATGTTTTGAAGTTGAGTCATGGGCGGCTCCAGTCAGAGGCTGTGGGTAGCGGATTTGCTGGCGGCGGCATCAGGCACGCTGACACCGTTGAGGGTGGCGTTGAGCAACACCGACACCAGGCAGGCGATCACCACGCTGCTGTGCAGGAACGGCTGCGACCACTCGGGTAATTGCTTGAACAAGGCCGGTGCCAACACCGGCACCAGCGCGGCGGCAATGGTGAAACCGACGATCAGCACGTTGTAGCGATTGCGTTCGTAGTCAACCTTGGCCAGGGTCTGAATCCCCGCCGCCGCAACCACGCCAAACATGGCGATCCCCGCACCGCCAAGGGCCGCAGTCGGCATCGACGCGATGATCGCGCCGGCTTTGGGCACCAGCGCCACCGCGCACATCAGCAGGCCGCTGACAGCCACCACCCAGCGACTGCGAACGCCGGTGAGGATCACCAGCCCGACGTTTTCCATGAAGGCAATGAACGGGAACGCGGCGAACATCCCGGCAATGGTGCTGGCCAGGCCATTGGCGCGCAGGCCGTTGATGACCTGTTTCTCCTCCACCGGTTTTTCGACGATGTCGCCGATGGCCACGAACAGCCCCATGGACTCGACCATCTGCACGATCATCACCACGACCATGGTGGCGATGGGGATCAGGCTGAAGGTCGGCAGACCGAAGTAGAACGGGTAAGGCACGGTCAGCCACGGCGATTCCTGCACGCTGTGAAAACTGCCCATGCCCATCGCGTAGGCCAGCCCCGCACCGACCAGCATGCCCACCAAAACCGCCATGTTGCGCAGCATCGGGCTGCCGTAACGGTTGACCAACAGGATGGTCAGCAACACCAACGCCGCGACCGCAAGGTACGCCGGTGCGCCGAAATCGGCGGCATGACGCCCGCCGCCGACCCATTCATAGGCAATCGGAAACAGCTGCAAGCCGATCACGGTGACGATGCAACCGGTGACCACCGGAGGAAAAAACCGGCGTAAACGCCCCACGAATGGCGCGATCAGCATGGTGAAAATACCCGCGCCGATCACCGCCCCGCAGACCCCGGCAAAACCGACCTCGGGGTTGCTGCCGATGGCAATCACCGGGCCCACGCTGCTGAATGCCACGCCCTGGAGAATCGGCAAACGAACACCGAATTTCCAGAATCCGACGGTTTGCAGCAGGGTGGCGATGCCGGAGCAGAACAGCGTGGTGCTGATCAGTACCACGGTATCGGCCTGGGACATTTTCAAGGCACTGGCGACAATCAACGGCACGGCGATGGCGCCGATGTACGAGACGGCCATGTGTTGCAGGCCGAGGGTGAGCATTTGTCGCACCGATAACACCTGGTCGACGGGATGGAGGACGGAAACGGGTTTGGAAGGGGTAGTGGCTGACGACATGGGGAAACACCTCTAGCTGTTGTTATTCGGTAAAGAGGGGTATTCGTTTTGATGCCGGAACATCGCGGCCCCTGTAGGAGCCGGCTTGCTGGCGATGGCGGCCGGCCAGTCGCCATTTTTGTTGGCTGACAGGCCGCTATCGCTGGCAAGCCAGCTCCTACAGGTTTTGTGTTGTCCTGAGTAATTGGCATCAGTCATTCATGTGCCCGGAACCGCCATCCACCGGCTCCGATGCCTTTGTTCAGCCTGCGAGGCAGGCGGCAAAGCCCTGGTTCAACGCCGCGCGATCCAGGTCGCGGCCGATGAACACAATCTTGCTGGAGCGAGGCTCATTGCCCCATGAAGTGGAAGCACGGAACTCCACCAGGCTATGCACCCCTTGCAGCACATAGCGCTGGTCCTGATCAGCCACCGCCAGCACACCTTTCATGCGGTACAGGTTGTCGGCCTGCTCGGTGCGCAGTTTGGTGATCCAGCGATGGAAGTCGCCGAGGTTGACCGCGCCGTCCACGGCGATGCCCACCGACGACACGCTCGGGTCGTGGTCATGGTCGAGATCGTCATGGTCGTGGTGATGCTCATCGGCGTGATGGTCGTGCTCAGCGCCGATTTCCATGAGCTTTTGCGTGGACTCGAAGGCGCCGATGCCAAGGATTTTCGACAAATCAATTTCGGCGTAGCTGGACGTCACCAGATCCGCTGTGGCGTTCAATCCGCGGATCTTGTCGCTCAGGGACGCGACTTCGGCAGCGCTGACCAAGTCGACCTTGTTGATCACGATGCGGTCGGCGCAGACGATCTGATCCACCGCCTGGTTGTCCACGCCATCAAGTTGCAGGTCTTCCAGGTGTTGGGCGATGTGCTTGGCGTCGACCATGGTGACGATGGCATCGAGTTCCACTTCATCGGCAATCGGGTCGTTGATGAAGAAGCTCTGGGCCACCGGATACGGGTCGGCCAGGCCGCTGGTTTCGATCAGGATGTGGTCGAGCCGCACGGGCCGCGCCACCAGTTCGCGGACGATGCGCACCAGGTCCTCGCGGACTTCGGCGGTGCAGCACACGCAGCCGTTGACCATCTCGTAGATTTCTTCGGTTTCGGAACTGAGCACCAGGTCGCCATCAATGCCGACTTCGCCGAATTCGTTCTCGATCACGGCGATCTTGCGCCCGTGGTTTTCCTTGAGGATGTAGTTGAGCAGGGTGGTTTTGCCGGCGCCGAGGAAGCCAGTGAGGATGGTCACCGGGATTTTGGTGTTCGGGGTTGGGGCGTTGAATGGAGTGTTCATGTGATGCTCCTTGATAACAATTGACCAATGCACAATGAATTTGGGTGAGGTGGCTTTTCTGTGGGAGCTAGCCTGCTAGCGATTGCGGTGTGTCATTCAACGGTGATGCCGACTGGTCCTCCGGCTTCGCTAGCAGGCTAGCTCCCACAGAGTTTTGGGGTTCTCTCCAGCGTTGCGCAGTCCCGGCATCGAGACCGAACAGGTCGAGGACACGGCCGAGGCTGTGGTCGACCATTTGCGCAAGGTCTTGTGGGCGGGCGTAAAAGGCCGGCACAGGCGGGGCGATGATCCCGCCCATCTCGGTGACAGCGGTCATGTTGCGCAGGTGGGCGAGGGTCAGCGGCGTTTCGCGGGCCATCAACACCAGCGTGCGGCGTTCTTTCAGCGTGACGTCGGCGGCGCGTCCGATCAGGCCCGAAGAGGTGCCGGTGGCGATTTCCGCCAGGGTGCGCATGGAGCACGGCGCGACCACCATGCCCAGACAGCGGAACGAACCGCTGGCGATCCCGGCGGCCACGTCGTCGGCACGGTGGTAATGGCTGGCCAGCGCGGTGACGTCGGCCAGTTTGTAGTCGGTTTCGTGGGCCATGGTCAGCAGCGCGGCGCGGCTGATGACCAGATGGGTTTCGATGTTCAACTCGGCGAGCAATTGCAGCAGGCGCACGCCGTAGATGAAGCCCGACGCACCGCTGATGCCGACCACCATGCGCTGACAGTTCATGGCAGATAGCTCCTGAGCAGATCGCGAGCGCGCTCAAGCACGTCCTGATTCAGCTGCGCCTTGATCCCGTCGAATCCCGAGCCGCGTGTGGCGTCCAGGCCCATGCGCGAGGTGGTGCCGTTGACCGATGACGACGGGTCCAATGGGCTGCCGGGCAGGCCGTCGATGACGAAGATGTCCTGATGCGGCTGGAAATGCGTGGCCAGGGCCCACAGCACTTGGCTGTCGTCGCTGATGTCGATGTCGCTGTCCACCGCGATCACGGTTTTCAGGTACGGGTCCCAACCGAGCAACGCGAGCATGATCTGCCGCGCCTCGCCGTCGCGGCTCTGGTCCAGCGCCACGTAGCAGTGAAAGTGCGTGCCGGAATTCGGGTAATGCACGGCGGTGACGGCGGGGAAGCGTGCCTTGAGCTTTTCGCTCATTTCCGCTTCCCGGGGCAGCCGCGCCAGGGTCAGGTGTTCGGCGTAACGCCCGCCGACCACGTCCACCAGCCAGGCGTCCTTGCGCCGCATCAGGGTGTCGACCCGCAGCACGTTGTTGGTCGAGCGATCCGAGGAATAACCGCTGAACTCGCCAAACGGACCTTCCTCGGCATAGGCCGCCGGATCGATCGCACCTTCCAGGACAAACTCTGCGTAGGCGGGCACACCGATACCGTAGCGCGGGGTTTTCACCAGCTCCAGCGGTGCGCCGAACAAGCCCCCGGCCACCGCACGCTCATCACTGCCGAACGGCAAACGCGCCGCCGCTGCGAGCATGAACAGCGGATGTGCGCCGACCACCATGGCCACGCGCAGTTCTTCGCCGCGTTCGCGAGCGGTTTGCAGCATGCGCCATAGGTGACCGCGTGAATGCAGGCTGGTGGCGAGTGTTTGCCGGGCATGGCGCATCGAGCGGTGATAGCTCATGTTGGCGATGCCGGTGACCGGGTCTTCGGCAATGATGATCGCGTTGGTGATGTACGGGCCGCGATCACTGTCGAAATGCTTGAGCATTGGCAGCAGCGCCAGGTCCACGGCTTCGCCTTCGAAGATTTCATCCAGCACCGGCCCGGTTTCTACATAGCGCGGGGCGATGGGGTGGTTGGCGCGTTGTTGGAACGTCTCGTGCAATTGCGCCGGGGCAACGCCGAACATCCGGGCGATGCGGGTTCGCGAGGCGAACAGGTTGGTGGCCACCGGCACGCCGAAGCTGCCGACCTTTTCGCAGATCAGCAGCGGATCGCGGCCCTGGGTGGCGAGGGCATCGACCAGGGCGGTAACGTCCTGATCGGCTGAAAGACTGTGTTGGACTGTGAGCACATCGTCCGGGTATTGCCGGCGATAGGCGTCGATGAAGTCGTGAAAATCCTGGGTATCGCCGAGCGTTGAGAGGGTCATGGTTTCACCTCGTGAGAAGCAGTGCTGTGCACCTGTAGGAGCCAGCAAGCCGGCTCCTACAGAGAGGTCGAGGGTCAGAGGTACGTCGTGGTCAGCCGAATGTCCGCCTCGATCAGGTCCTTGGGCGGTGGCGTCGGTTCGATGCCGCACAACCGGGCGATGTTGTTGCCCAGGTAATCCTCAAGGTGATCCTCATCGATGCCCAGCCCTTGCGGTGCCGGTGAGCACAACACCTCCAGTTCTCGCAGCCACATGCCCGGTTCGTTCGGCGGCGAGTCGGTGCCGAACACGATCTTGTTGCGCGGCAAATCCTTGGCGAACTCGACGATCCGCGACTGGAAGCACCAGCCGGATTCGCAGTACACGTTCGGCGTGTCCATGGCCATCCAGAACGCTTCGAACGAGTAGTTGCCACCGGTCTGGATTCCGAAGTGACCGATGATGAAATTGACCATCGGGAACTCGCGGATGATCGGGTAGAACATCGTCGGAATGGTGTATGGCCCGTCGCCGGTGTGGATCAGCACCACGATGTTGTACTTGGCGCAGACCTTCATCGCCGGGCGCAGCCAGTCCAGCGCCCGGTCCGGGCGATAGCCGTGCATGTTGGCGTGCAGCTTGAGCATCTTGAAACCGTATTCCTTGATGTGGAATTCCAGCTCCGCCGCACCGTTTTCCGGTCCCCAGCGCGGGTTGAAGTTGAAGTTGCCGATGAAGCGGTCCGGGTATTTCACGCAGAGTTCGGCGACGTAGGACATGTAGTCACGCACACCTTCGCGGCCCCGGCGGTTGCCGTCGCGATAACCGGTGTTGCCCGGTGGCGGCTGGATGAAGCCCATGTCGATGCGGCGCGGTTTGCCGTTGATCATGTACGGGCCGTCCATCAGCTTGAGCATGCGCTCGCCGGTGAAGGGTTCGCCGGTGTGGCGCCAGGCCTCGTCGACCAGGTTGGTAGGGTGCAGATGGGTGTCGATAATCATCGGTTCAGCTCCTGGCCAGTTGCGTGGTGACGGGGCGCTTTAGCTGCGCCTCTGCTTCGCAAACCGTGCGTGGTGGCGGGGTCGGTTCGAGGCCGATCATTCGTGCGGTGTTGTTGCCCAGGTACTCTTCGAGGGTGTCCTCGTCGAGGTTCAAACCCTGCGGCGGTTCGTGGCACAGCACTTCCAGCAGGCGCAGCCACATGCCCGGTTCGTTCGGCGGGGTGTCGGTGCCGAAGAGGATCTTGTGGGTCGGCAGGACCTTGGCGAACTCGACGATCCGCGATTGCAGGCACCAGCCCGATTCGCAGTAGACGTTGGGCAGTTCCATCGCCCATTGCATCGGTTCGAACACATAGACGCCACCGGTCTGCACGCCGAAGTGGGCCATGATGAAATCGACGTTGGGGAATTCCTTGATCATCGGCACCCATTCAGACGGGATGCTGTACGGCCCGTCGCCAGTGTGCAGCTTGACCGGGATGCCCAGCTCGGCACATTTTTCGAAGCACGGGCGCACCCAGTCCAGCGCGCGGTCGGGACGGTAGGCGTGCATGTTGGCTTGCATCTGCACCATCTTGAAACCGTGTTCCTTGACGTAGCGCTCAATCGCCTCGACGCCGTTTTCCACGCCGCAGCGCGGGTTGTAGACGAAGCAGCCGATGAAGCGGTCCGGGTAGGTCTGGACCATTTTCAGCGTGTAGGCCATGTAGGCGTCGATGGACTCGCGACCGGTCAGGTCGCCGTCGGTCCAGGTGTAAATGGTGTTGCCCTGCGGGGGCTGGATGAAGGCTTTGTAGATGCGGCGAGGCTTGCCGTTGACCATGTACGGGCCATCCATCATCTCCAGCAGACGCTCGCCGGTGAACGGGTCACCGTCATGCCTCCAGGCGAGGTCCACCAGATCGGTGGGATAGCAGCTGATATCGATGATCATTGAAGTCGATCTCCTGATAGCGGGGTAGGGAACCTTGCGGTTCACAGCAGCCACGTCCCGGGCAATCGGCCATTTCTATGCGCAAAAAATCACGCATTCCCTCGCCTGGTCGCATCCGGCTCGGGACGCTGGCTGCTTGGGGGGAAGTATTGGAAGGGGGTGTCGGGTTCGTACAATATTAATTGGGCGAGGGGTTGATATGTGTTCGATATGGCTGTGTGTTGGCTGGGCGGGCCTCATCGCTGGCAAGCCAGCTCCTACAGTGATCGATGGTGTTAACCCAATCTGTTACACCCCAAAAAACCCTGTAGGAGCTGGCTTGCCAGCGATGGCGTTCGATAGGTTTTTTGTGTTGGCTGGGCGGGCCTCATCGCTGGCAAGCCAGCTCCCACAGTGATCGATGGTGTTAACCCAATCTGTTACACCCCACAAAACCCTGTAGGAGCTGGCTTGCCAGCGAAGGCGTTCGATAGGTTTTTTGTGTTGACTGGGCGGGCCTCATCGCTGGCAAGCCAGCTCCTACAGTGATCGATGGTGTTAACCCAATCTGTTACACACCACAAAACCCTGTAGGAGCTGGCTTGCCAGCGATGGCGTTTGAAAGGGTTTTTGTGTTGGCTGGGCGGGCCTCATCGCTGGCAAGCCAGCTCCCACAGTGATCGATGGTGTTAACCCAATCTGTTACACCCCACAAAACCCTGTAGGAGCTGGCTTGCCAGCGATGGCGTCAGGATTGTGTACGCAAAGCCAACTGCTTGACCGCTTCAACCACCGGCGCCACTCGCTCGGCCTGACCCGGCGGCCACACTGCATACAGGTTGTAATGCGCCACAATCTGCGCGTCGTTCAGCGCGACTAATCGCCCGCTGCGCAACGCATCCGCCGCCAGCAATCCGCGCACCAACCCTGCGCCGACACCGGCCTCGGCCGCCGCAATCAGGCTCGCCGCGTTATCAAACACCACCCGCGCCGGTGGCTCGGTGGGCTCCATACCGGCAGCATCCAGCCACGGAATCCACGAGCGTCGCGTGTAACCCAACAGCGGCAGTTCAAGGATCTGCGCCGGACTCAACGGCAGTTGCGAACCCTGGCGCTCCAGCAGCGCGGGCGAGGCCACCGCCATGACCCGATCCCCGCAGATCTGCGTCATCTCGCAGTCTTCCCATTCGCCATAACCGTAGCGCAAGGCCAGGTCCACGCGTTCGAATGCGCTGCGGTCCGAGCGCGGCATCGACAGCAACACCACTTCATGATCGGGCAACAGATCCAGCAATTGCGGCAAGCGCGGGTTGAGCCAGCTCTGGGCCAGTTCACTGTCGACATCCAGGGTCAGGCGTTGCGCCACGCTGCGGTTCTTCACCGAAGACAGCGCCCGGTCGATCTGCGCCAAGCCGTCGGACAGCACGCTGGCGAACAGTTGCCCGGCGTCGGTCAGGTTGCTGCCGCCGCCTTCGCGTACGAACAGCGGCTGGCCGATGAACTCTTCCAGCGAGCGAATCTGCTGGCTGATGGCGCTGTGGGTCAGGTCCAGTTTGCGCGCCGCGCTGGAGAAACTGCCGCTGCGCGCCGCCTGGATAAACGCATTCATGGACTGCACCGACGGGTATCGCTTGTACATGCTGTTAGTCCTACTTACACAGGATGGCAGAAATCGTCGCTGGCCCGATTTTCACAAGGCTTCCAATAATCGATCACCAGGCCTGCACAAAGACGGGCCGCTCTCTTGGAGCCTGACAATGATCGAATTCACGGTAAACGGCGAACGACGCGAGCTGGTAGAGACATCGCCCTCCATGCCCTTGTTATGGGTATTGCGTGACCACTTGAAACTCACCGGCACCAAGTTCGGTTGCGGCATGGGCCTGTGCGGCGCCTGCACCGTGCACCTGGACGGCGTCGCGGTGCGTTCCTGCCAGCTGCCGGTCGCCGCAGCGGCGGGGCACAGCATCACCACCATCGAAGGCTTGTCGCCGACTGAACAGCATCCGCTGCAACTGGCGTGGGTTGCCGAAGATGTCCCGCAATGCGGTTACTGTCAATCCGGTCAGATCATGTCCGCCGCTGCGCTGCTTAACACCGGCGCGGCGGTCACCGACGATTCGATCCGCAACGCCATGTCCGGCAACGTGTGCCGGTGCGGAACTTACGGGCGCATCAACAAAGCGATCAAACGTGCGGCGTCCGCGCAGAAGGAGGCGTGATGACGATCTCCCCGATGGATCTCTCGCGGCGCGTGTTTCTCAAGCAAACTGCAACCGTTGCCTCCAGCCTGGCCATTGCGTTTTACCTGCCGTCCAGCCTTGCCGCGACTGACCCGAAAGCCCCAGCACCTGCCGGTGAATTCGAACCCAACGCCTGGGTGCGGATCCTGCCCGACGGCACGGTGAAACTGGTGGTGCACAAGCACGATTCCGGCACCGGAACGCATACGGCCTTGGCCGCCTGTGTGGCCGAGGAGCTGGACGTCAACCCGATGACCGTGCAGGTGATCTCGCCGGAAGACCCGTTCTTCGAAACCTACATTCATCCGATCTGGAAAGTCTTCTCCACCGGCGGCAGTACCAGCGTCTCGCTGGAATACGATCGCCTGCGCATGGCCGGCGCCACGGCCCGAGCGCTATTGATCGCAGCGGCGGCCAAACAGTGGAAAGTCAGCCCCGACAGCTGCGCAACCGAAGAGGGCCGTGTTGTTCATGCGGCGAGCAAGCGCAGCCTAGGTTACGGCGAATTGGTCGATGTTGCCGCGCACCTGCCGGCACCGACCAAGGTCACGCTCAAGGATCCGTCGCAGTTCAAGTACATCGGCAAACTGCGGCATAAGCGCGATGCCCAGGCCAAGGTCGGCGGGCGCTTCAAGTACAGCATTGATGTGGTGCTGCCGGACATGCAGGTGGCAGTCATCCAGCGTACGCCGGTGGTGGGGGCGAAAGTGCTGTCGGTGGACTCGGCTGCGACGCTGCAAGTACCGGGTGTACGCAAGGTGATTGTGGTGCCGGGACGGCCGGATGTGCTCGGCGGCAACCTGGAAGGCGTCGCGGTGCTGGCCGACAACTATTGGGCGGCGCACCAGGGCCGGGCACTGCTGAAGGTGCAGTGGAGCGATTCTCCCTTGGCCGGTTTCGACAGTGATGAGCTGGTCAAGGCCCAAACGGCAGCGCTGAGCGACAAAGGCGCGCAACGGGTCTCTGCCATGGCTGCGGGAGATGTGAGCGCGCAATGGCCCGCCGCCGCGAAGCTGATCGAAGCCGATTACCGCATGCCGTACAAAGTGCAGAACCCGCTGGAACCGATTTGCATCACCGCGCAGGTCAAGGACAACGCCATCACCTACTGGGGCGGGGTGCAGGTGCCGTCATCGGCGCTGGAAGCGGCGCACGTCGTGTGCAAGATCGCCAAGGACAAGGTCACCATCAACGAGCTGGTGTCCGGCGGCAGCTTCGGTGCGCGGGAAGCAAAGTATTGGCTGTTTGAAGTGGCCTACCTGGCGCAACAGGCCAAGGTGCCGGTGAAGTTGATGAACAGCCGCGAAGATGAAATGCGCTCATTGTTTATGCACCCGGCCACGCTGCACCGGGTCAAAGGGGCGCTGGATGCTCAAGGTCGATTGACTGCTTTGCAGCTCAACGCGGTGTCGCCAGCCTCACCGGAACAATGGGAACCGGGCTATTTCGAGCGCCCGGACAAGATGGATTACAGCACCACCGAAGCCATCACCGCTTGGGATTTTGCCTATCGCCCGGCGAACCTGGATCTGGTCTGGGTCAAGCACGAAAGTGACGTGCCCAGCGGCTGGTATCGTTCGGTGAGCTTCATCCCCAACGTGTTCGCCGTGGAAAGCTTCATGGATGAACTGGCCCATGGCGCAGGGCAAGATCCGTTGGCCTTTCGCCTGGCCCACATGCAAGACCGGCCAAGGCATGTCGCGGTGCTGAAAAGCGCCGCCGAACGCGCCGGTTGGGGCCAGCCATTGCCGAAGGGCACGGCGCTGGGGGTCGCCACCAATCAGGGTTACACCAGTTTCATCGCGGTGGTCGCGCGCCTGTCGAAGAAGGACGGCGCGATCAAGATCGACAAGCTCACCTGCGTGGTCGATTGCGGCCTCGCGGTGTCGCCCGGTGGCGTCGAAGAGCAGATCTATGGCGGCTTGATGTGGGGGCTCGGCCATGCGTTGTTCGATCAAATGGACATCAAACGGGGCAGGGTGGTGCAGAGTAATTTCCACGACTATCGGGTGCCACGCATGTCGGACATGCCAGCGGTGGACATCCTGGTCGTCGACGGCGAACCGTCCAAACCCGGTGGCGTTGGCGAACTGGGCAGCCCGTCGGTGGCCCCGGCCATTGCCAACGCGTTGTTCAGCCTGACCGGTGTGCGCCAGCGTTCGACGCCATTGACGTTGGGATAACCGGGTATGGACTTGCGCTTGTTGAGGTACTTCATGGCACTGGCCGAAGAGCTGCATTTCGGCCGCGCCGCGACCCGTTTGCACATCTGCCAGCCACCGCTGAGCCAGCAGATTCGTCTGCTGGAGGAGGAATTGGGTACGCCGTTGTTCGAGCGCAGCCATCACCGGGTTGAGCTGACGGCCGCCGGGCAAATGCTCAAGGAACAGGCGCCGCTGGTGTTCGAGCAACTCAACCGCGCGCTGGACCTGACGCGTCAGACCGGCCGTGGCCAGTTGGGCGAACTGGAAATCGGCATGATCAGCTCGGTGATGGTCGGTGTGCTACCCCGCGCCTTACACCTTTTTCGCGAGCGTTATCCGCACGTCAACTGGCGGTTGCATGAAATGACCCCGGCGGCGCAGGTCAAGGCGTTGAAGGAAAAACGCATCGATGCCTGTGTGTTCCGGGTCGGTTACGACGATCCGCAGTTGCGCAACGAACTGTTGATCTACGAGCCGATCCGGGTGGTCATGCCGGCCGATCATCCGCTGGCAACGCGTGCAACCCTGGCGCCATCGGATTTGGCTCAGGAACCCTTTGTGGCGCTGGAACTGAAGCAGTCGCGGTTCGCCGATTTTCTGTTCCAGTGCTGCATCCAGGCCGGGTTTACCCCGCAGATTCGCCAGCAAGTGATTGAGGTGCAAACGCTTCTGAGCCTGGTCCGGGCCGGTTTCGGCGTGGCGTTGTTGCCGGCGTCCATCGAGCAATTGGCACCGGCCGGACTGGTGTTTCGACGCCTGACCCCGGCAATGCCGGAAGTGCCGCTGTACGCCACGTACCGCGCGGACGACGACTCACCGGTGCTCAAGTTGTTTCTCGATACCTTGCGCGAATTGGTGCTGCAAGACGCCCGATAAACGCTGTACAGGTAGGAGGCGGCTTGCCAGCGAAAGCGGTGGGTCATTCAACACATTGGTTGGCAGCCTGACGCCTTCGCCAGCAAGCCGGCTCCTACAAAGGTTCTTTGCACTATCCAAAACCTCGGAGGTCGTACTTTCACAGGGTCACATCACTTGTGGAGCCGCAATGAGCCAGGACGTCCTGACCACCGAAACCAACCGTCGCCAGTTGCAGCAGATCATCGCGGGCCTGTCCGACGGCGTGATCCTGCTCGACCCCGACCAGTCCATCCGCTGGGCCAATGAAGCGGCTTTGGCCATGCATGGCGTCTCGCGCGTCAGCGATCTGGGCCCCGATGCCAAGGCCTACACCCAGCGTTTCGTCCTGCGCTATCGCAATAATCACCGGGTGCCCGTCGACAGCTATCCGATCAACCGCGTTGCGTGCGGCGAGACCTTCGGTGACGTCGTGGTGGAAGTGAACCCCACGGCAGACGCAGAAGAACGTGCGTGGGTTCACCGTGTCCGCAGCCTGGTCCTGGCGGACAGCCAAGGCGAGCCGGAGTCCCTGGTGCTGATCATGGACGACGTCACTGACTGGGCCAACGCCGAGCAGCGTTTCGAGAAAACCTTCGCGGCCAACCCCGCACCGGCGGTAATTTGTCGCCTCAGTGATTTGCGCTACATCAAGGTCAATCCCGGCTTCCTTGAAATGACCGGCTATGCCCGCGATCAGGTGATCGGCACCTCCACCTATGAACTGGATGTACTGGAGCAAGCCGAAAACAAAGAACTGGCCAAGCAGCGTTTGCGCGAGGGGGGCACCATTCCACAGATGTCGGCTGAGTTGCGGCTACGGGACGGCGGTAGCAAACAGGTCATCGTCGCCGGCCAGCCGCTGGATCTCAACGACGAAGCCTGCATGTTGTTTTCTTTCGTCGACATGGAACCGCGACGCAAGGCCGAAGTGGCCCTGCGCCAGAGCGAAGAGCGTTTTGCCAAGGCGTTTCGCCTGTCGCCGGTGCCCATTCTGGTGTGTGCTGCCGCCGAACAGGTGGTGCTGGACGTCAACGAAGCGTTCCTCGATACCCTCGGTTATTCGAGTGAGGAGGTGCTTGGCGTGACCATGGCGCAGATCGATTTCATCGACGACAAGTCGGCCCGTACACGGCTGTTCGCGGCGCTGGAGAAAGCCGGGCGACTGGATCGTATCGAGGTGCGCCTGCGCAAAAAAGACGCCGGATTGATCGACTGCGCCGTCTCGGCCGAGACCGTGAATATTCAGGACAATCGCTGCTATCTGCTGGTACTGATGGACATCACCGAGCGCAAGCGTACCGAGCTCGAGTTGGTGTCGGCCATCGAAGAGGTGATGAAAGACGCTTCGTGGTTCAGCCGCACGTTGATCGAAAAACTGGCGAACGTGAAGAGTGTCAACTCACCGAAACTGGCCAGTGTCTCGTTCGCCGACCTTACGGCCCGCGAACGCGACGTCCTGGGCCTGATTTGCGAAGGCCTGGCCGACAAGGAAATCGCCGCACGCCTGAAACTGGCGCCGAACACCGTGCGCAATCATGTGGCTATGGTGTATTCCAAGCTCGATGTGCACAGCCGCAGTGAGGCGATTGTCTGGGCCCGGGAGCGCGGTTTGTTCAGCGGTGAGTGGCGGTCCAGGGGGCCGCTATAAAGGTGCAAATGCACCAGGAAGCAAGGTGCAAATTCATGTGTTGAGCGGGTGCGGCTGTTTTTAGGCTGGAAGCGTGTGGCAGGTGCCTTCGAATGCCCTGCGTGTTCCCTTCGAAATCGCTCAGGAACCGCCCCAATGACTCAACAATACGATGTGGCTTGCGCCAAGGCTCCCTCGCGATGATCACGCAAGCGCAACTGCGGATGCAGATTGAACAGGGTTTTGCGCCGCTGGCCTGTGAGTGCAGCGTCACGGGTGACCATTCGCTGACCGTCAAGCTCTATCACCCGGTCACGGGACAGGTGGATCTGGTGGTCAGTGGCTTGAACATGATGACACTGCAGTCGGCCGAATCAGTGACGGCATTGATCGAAGAGCTGCGCTACGAACTTGAGACCAGCAGCCTGAACCGACCCGATCAGGCGATGTAAGAACTGTCAGGTTTTGCTGGCAACGGTCACTGGCGTGGCGATAAGTGGAGTGCAAATCATTTTTTTGTGACAGGTGCATGGACTTTGCACGCGGGTTCTGTTGTCACAAAAAAGTGTCTTTTCACTTATCGCGGGTCAACCGATGAAAACTCTTGGGAAACGCGTTTGTACTCCACTGTCGCTCGCTTTCTGCGCGGCGATGTTCGCGGGCTGCTCCAGCCCACCACCCCCGGCACCGCTGCCACCGCCTGAACGCACCTGTGAAACTCAGGATAAGACCGATGTCCTGGGCGATGTACGGGGCGAAAACGGCGAGGTCACACGAATGACCACGACTACCCGGTGTGTCACGCAGTAAGCCCGTCGCATGGCTTCTGTAGGCACGAGCTTGCTCGCGATGGTCTCAAGTACGCGGTGTTTAGCCAGTCAGCACGCGTCATCGTTAACGCCCATCGCGAGCAGGCTCGCTCCTGCAGGATTTTTTGGTGGTCAGGTCATCAGGACAGGAAACCGCCATCCACATTCAGCGAAACGCCGGTGGTGTAGCTGGAAGCATCGCTGGCCAGGTAAAGCACCGCGCCGGCCATTTCGTTTGGATCAGCCACACGCTTGAGCGGAATCTGCTGCAACGCGGTGTTCAAAATGGCCTCGTTCTTCACCAGTGCCGAGGCGAACTTGGTGTCGGTCAGACCCGGCAGCAGGGCGTTGCAACGGATGCCGAACTGCGCGCATTCCTTGGCAAACACTTTGGTCATGTTGATGACCGCCGCTTTGGTCACCGAATAGATACCCTGGAAGATCCCCGGCGAAACACCGTTGATCGACGCCACGTTGATGATGCTGCCGCCACCGTTTTCGCGCATCAGCTTGCCGGCTTCGACCGACATGAAGAAGTAACCGCGGATGTTCACGTCGACGGTTTTCTGGAAAGCGCCGAGGTCGGTGTCCAGTACGTTGCAGAATTGCGGGTTGGTCGCGGCGTTGTTGACCAGGATGTCCAGGCGTCCGAACTGTTCCTTGATACCGGCGAAGACCTGGCTGATCTGTTCCATCTCGCCAATGTGGCAAGCGACGGCGGTGGCTTTGCCGCCAGCGGCGATGATCGCGTCGGCCACGTGCTGGCAACCCTCGAGCTTACGGCTCGAAACGATGACGTGGGCACCTTGTTGGGCCAGGAGTTTGGCGATGGCCTCACCGATGCCACGGCTGGCGCCGGAGACGAAAGCGATCTTGCCGTCGAGGTCGAACAACTGAGTCTTGGACATGGGATTCCCTTAAAAAAGTCTTGTTGTTGTGTCAAATGCCGGGGTGTCGCTGATGCTGTTTGGTCGGGGCGGCTTGCTGCGATAGGTCATTGAACGAGTGTTATCGTTCACGATCTTCGCGAGCAGGCTCGCTCCTACAGGGGATCGCATCGAGGTCAGAGGGTGGATTTCTGGATGACCTGCAAGCTCATCTGCTCCAGCAGTTTGTTCATGTGAATGAACTGCGCGAAGCGTTTGTCCTGGGTTTGGCCGTGGTAGAAGCGGTAGTAGATCTGCTGCACGATGCCGGCCAGGCGGAACAAGCCGTAGGTGTAGTAGAAGTCGAAATTGTCGATCTGGATGCCTGAGCGCTGGGCGTAGTAATCGACGAACTCGCGGCGGGTCAACATGCCCGGTGCGTGGCTTGGCTGGCGGCGCATCAGTTGCACCGGTGCCGGGTCATCGGCTTCGATCCAGTAGGCGAGCGTGTTGCCCAGGTCCATCAGCGGGTCGCCGAGGGTAGTCAGTTCCCAGTCGAGTACGCCGATGATCTGCATCGGGTTGCTCGGGTCGAGGATCACGTTATCGAAGCGGTAATCGTTGTGGACGATGCTGGAGGTCGGGTGATCGGCCGGCATCTTGTCGTTGAGCCAGGCCTTGACCGCTTCCCACTGCGGGGCGTCAGGGGTCAGGGCTTTTTCGTAGCGATCGCTCCAGCCTTTGATCTGCCGCGCCACATAACCTTCGGGTTTGCCGAGGTCACCCAGGCCATAGGCGTTGTAGTCAACCTGATGCAGCTCGACGAACTTGTCGATGAAGCTTTTGCACAGGGCTTCGGTTTTTGCAGAGTCCAGCCCCAGCTCCGGTGGCACTTCGGAACGCAGAATGATGCCGTTGACCCGTTCCATCACATAGAACTCGGCACCGATCACCGATTCGTCGGTGCAGTGCACGTAGGCTTTCGGGCAGTACGGAAAACCGTCGCGCAATTGATTGAGGATGCGAAATTCGCGGCCCATGTCGTGGGCGGACTTGGCCTTGTGACCGAAAGGCGGACGACGCAGGACGAACTCCTGCCCCGGGTATTCCAGCAAATAGGTGAGGTTCGACGCACCGCCCGGGAACTGGCTGATCTTCGGCAGACCGCTGAGACCCGGAATATGGGCCTTGAGGTATGGATCGATCAGGCTGGCATCGAGCTCTTCGCCGGTGCGGATACGGGTGGACTGGTCAGTAAGCGTCATGCTTATCCCTTCTGCTTATTCTGGAGGCCTGAAACTATTGGCTAATCTAATGCGCATACCCCACGCCCACAACAAGGAGCGGCCCTTATTGGTGAGCGTGTTGCCGGCCAATCATTGCTTTTGATACACGCGTTTGAATTGTCTTACATGACAGCGCTGCCGACGCTGCTCGGCATTTCGATCGGGGTTAATACGGGTTGACCGGCAAAAAATGCCGTGAGGTTTTTGCCCACCAGTTCGACGGTGGCCTGTGTGGCTTCCGGGGACAACCCCGCAACGTGGGGGGTGAGAATCACGTTGGACAAGGTTTTCAGGGCCTGCGGCACTTGCGGCTCGGCATCGAATACATCCAGCGCGGCACCGGCGATACGGCGCTGTTCAAGGGCAGTGATCAGGTCAGCGGTGGCGACCACACTGGCCCGGGCGATG
This sequence comes from Pseudomonas sp. Irchel s3b5, assembly GCF_900187435.1. NCBI lineage: Bacteria > Pseudomonadati > Pseudomonadota > Gammaproteobacteria > Pseudomonadales > Pseudomonadaceae > Pseudomonas > Pseudomonas sp. Irchel s3b5. Next base: position 80,990 of record NZ_FYDY01000001.1, on the reverse strand, counting down.
TTCACGATGAACCCGTTCGGACCCAGGGCATCGAGCACCTGGCGGTTGATCAGGTGTTTGGTGCCAAGGCCGCCGGGCGTGGCGATGATCAGGAAATCCGAGGCCCGCGCCAGTTCCGTGGGGGTGGAGCAGAACGTGTAGGGCACGTCGCTGCGGTGCTGGCGGTTGTGATAGCAAACGCTCATGTCAAAACCGGCGGCTGCGCGTTTGGCGATGGCCATGCCGACCGCGCCGAGGCCGAGGATGCCCAGGCGTTTGCCGGCGAGGGAAGGGCGCATGATTTTTGGCCATTCGCCACGGCGCACGGCGGCATCACAGCGCGGCACGTCGCGTACCAGCGCCAGCAGCAGCGCCATGGCGTGGTCCGCGACGGAGGAGGCGTTGACCCCGGCGCCGTTGGTGACGGTGATGCCCCGGTCGGCAGCGGCTTTCAAATCGACATGTTCATAGCCGGCGCCGATCACACAGATGATCTTGAGGTTGGGCAGCGCCGCGATTTCATCGGCATACAGCCCCAAAGGCCCACGGGTCAGAACGGCATCGATCTGGCTGGCATGCCGGGCAATGGCTTCGGCGCGCTCGGAGGGGGTGGGGGCCAGAATCAAGTGGAAGCCCTGATGTTCGAGGATCGGCAGGTAATCGTTGATGGTTTCAACCAGTACCAGAACGGTTGTAGGCATGCTTGGCTCCTGAGGGCGTCGGAAAGGTGGGCTCGAACGTCAATTGAGATGGCGGGCTGTGCGAGGTTTGGCAATCGCCAACGTTTGCCATTACTGGCTACTTTACTCAGTGTAGGAGCTGGCACAGCCTGCGATGAATTTCTGATTGTGTCTGCTTTTCAGGCGGCTGTGAAACGGAGCTAGCGTGCTCCGGAATGCATTGGCACATTCGACAGTTGTTTGATCGGACACACCGTATATCGTGAGCAAGTTCATTTTTATCGGTTTTTTTCGACAATCTGGTACCACCGTTCCTCACCTAAGTCTTTGCTTCTGCTCACTAATCCTCCAGAATCGCGCCCCTGTTTCGGCCAGGGCGCTGCCTGTCGGGTATTCCGACGCGTCCGGGCCGGGTGGCAAGTGACCGGAATGTGGAGATCCCACCGGATGAATGATCAGGCCAATAGCGTCAACAAACGCTATGTAGAAGCGACACCCGCGACGCTTTCGAGCTGGAATCGCCAAGACACCACCTGGATGCTGGGCCTGTTTGGCACGGCGATTGGTGCAGGAACCCTGTTTTTGCCAATCAATGCGGGCCTGGGCGGTTTCTGGCCGCTGCTGATCCTGGCGTTGCTGGCGTTTCCCATGACGTTCTACGCACACCGTGGACTGACCCGTTTCGTGCTGTCCGGTCGCGAAGGCGCCGACATCACGGAAGTGGTGGAAGAGCATTTCGGCATCAAGGCCGGTGCGCTGATCACCTTGCTGTACTTCTTCGCCATTTTCCCGATCCTGTTGATCTACAGCGTGGCGCTGACCAATACCGTGGGCAGTTTCCTCGAGCATCAACTGCACATCACGCCGCCACCGCGCGCTGTGCTGTCGCTGGTGCTGATCCTCGGCCTGCTGGCAGTGGTGCGCTGCGGCGAGCAGATGATCGTCAAGGCCATGAGCCTGATGGTGTACCCGTTCATCGTCGCGCTGCTGTTTTTGGCGGTGTACCTGGTTCCGCACTGGAACGGCGGCATCCTCGCCACTGCAAGCCAGGTGCCTGCGCCTTCGGCGTTGCTGCATACCCTGTGGCTGGCGATTCCGGTGATGGTGTTCTCGTTCAACCACTCGCCGATCATTTCGGCGTTCGCGGTGGACCAGAAGCGTCGTTACGGTCAACACGCCGAAGAGCGCAGTTCGCAGATCCTGTCGCGCGCCCATCTGTTGATGGTGGTGATGGTGTTTTTCTTCGTCTTCAGCTGCGTGCTGACCCTGTCGCCGGCACAACTGGCGGAAGCGAAGGCGCAGAACCTGTCGATCCTGTCCTACCTGGCCAACCACTTCAGCAATCCGACCATCGCCTTCGCCGCGCCGTTGATTGCTTTCGTGGCCATTTCCAAGTCGTTCCTGGGGCACTACATCGGCGCCAGCGAAGGCCTCAAGGGCTTGATCGTGAAGAGCGGCAAGCGTCCAACAGCCAAGGCTCTGGACCGCATGACCGCGGCCTTCATGCTGGTGGTGTGCTGGATCGTCGCCACGCTGAACCCGAGCATCCTCGGCATGATCGAGACCCTGGGCGGCCCGATTATCGCGGCGATCCTGTTCCTGATGCCGATGTACGCGATCCGCAAAGTGCCGGCGATGGCGCGTTATCGCGGTCAGGCGTCCAACGTCTTCGTGACGGCGGTGGGCCTGGTGGCGATCACGGCGTTGATTTACTCGCTGACGGCCTGATTTAAAGGTCAAGAGATCGCAGCCTGCGGCAGCTCCTACCGGGATCGGATCATCCGTAGGCGCTGCCGAAGGCTGCGATCTTTTGATTTTCAGCTACAGTGGCCGCTGCACGTGATACGTGCAGCGGTTTTTTTTCGCCTGGAGACATCGGATTGCCCAGCGCCTCGACTACCCATTCCACCGAACGACCCAGTCGCTGGCAGGACCTGTTGGCCGGGTTGTCGATTGCCGGCCTGTTGTTGCCCGAAGCGGTGGCTTATTCAAGCATCGCCGCAGTGGCACCCCAGGCCGGGGTGATCGCCTTGTTTGCCGGGTTGCTGTGTTATGGCCTGCTGGGTACCAGTCGCTTTGCGATTGTCTCGGCGACGTCGTCGTCCGCCGCGGTGCTCGCGGCGGCCACTGCGACATTGGCCAATGGCGACTCTGAGCTTCGCTCGACGCTGGCCATCGGGCTGGTGCTGATGACCGGGCTTTTCTTCTTGCTGGCCGGGTTGTTCAAACTCGGCAGCGTGACCTCGTTTATTGCCAAGCCGGTGTTGCGCGGGTTTGCCTTTGGCCTGGCCCTGACCATCATTCTCAAGCAGATCGCCAGCGTGGTCGGGGTGCATTTGACCGACACCAGCCTGGTGCGCTTTCTGCCGCAACTGCTTGAACAATTGCCGCAATGGAACTGGGTGGCGGCGGCGGTTGGCGCGGCGGCATTGGCCTTGTTATGGCTGTTTGGGCGGTTTCGGCGTTTGCCGGGCGGGATGTTGGTGGTGGTGATTGGCATTGCGGCGGGCCAGTGGCTGAACCTGCCGGCTTATGGTGTGAAACTGATCGGCATGATCGATCTGAGCCTTGAGGTGCCAAGACTGCCGGTGCTGCCGTTTTCCGACTGGTTGCGCTTGGGTGAACTGGCGTTCGCGATGGTGATGATCCTGTACGCGGAGTCTTATGGTTCGATCAGTTCCTACGCGCTCAAGCATGGTGATCGCGTCAAGTCGAACCGCGACTTGCTGGCCCTCGGCGCGTCCAACCTGCTGTCCGGCCTGTTCCACGGGATGCCGGCGGGGGCGGGGTATTCGGCGACATCGGCGAACGAAGCGGCCGGTGCAACTTCGCGCCTGGCAGGCATCGTGGCGGCGCTGGTGGTACTGATTATTGTGCTGACGGTCCTGCCTTACATTGCCCTGACACCTGAACCGGTCCTCGCTGCCATCGTCATTCATGCGTTGGGGCGCGGCTTGAGTCTGCAACCGTTGGGGCGCTACTTCATCTGGCGCCGTGACCGGCTGTTGGTGATCTGCGCGGTGGGCGCGGTCCTGATGCTCGGGGTGCTGGACGGCTTGTTGGTAGCGGTGGCGATCAGTGTGCTGCTGATGCTCAAGCAAATGTCGGCGGCGGATATCCAGATTCTGGGGCGCATCGATGGCGGTCACGACTTTGTCGACCTGCAACGCCATCCAACGGCGCAAGCCGTGCCGGGCGTGTTGATTGTGCGGCCGGGTGAGGCGTTGTTCTTTGCCAATGTCGAGCGGATTCTTGGCGGTGCGATGCGCTTGATCCGGCATTCGCAAACACCGATTCATACGGTGATTCTCAGTCTTGAGGAGTCCCCCGACCTGGATGGCACCAGCATTGAGGCGTTGCAGGAGTTTTTTGTGCGGGTGCATCAGGAAGGCAAGCGGTTGATGCTGGCGCGGCTTAAGGATCAAGCGCAGTCGGTGTTGGCAGCGTTGCCGGAGGTGGAGGCAAACGGGGCGGTGCTGAGTGGGTTGAGTGTGGATGGAGCGGTGCAGCAAGCGCTCAAACGGAACACATAATCGGTGGGAGGGTTTTTGTGGCGAGGGGGCTTGCCCCCTCGCCACAAAAAGCTCTCACTTCACTGGCGAATTTTCAGGCATAAAAAAACGCCGCTCATCTCACGATGGGCGGCGTTTTTCATTGCGTTGCTACGTTAGGCTTGAACGACCGGGATCTTGGCGTTCGCAGCAGCTTCACGGAACTCGGCGATCTGGTCGAAGGACAGGTAGCGGTAGACATCGGCCGCCATGCTGTCGATCTTGCCAGCGTATTCCATGTACTCCTCGACGGTCGGCAGGCGACCCAGGATGGAAGCCACGGACGCCAGCTCAGCCGAAGCCAGGTAGACGTTAGCGCCGTCACCCAGACGGTTCGGGAAGTTACGGGTCGAAGTCGACACAACAGTCGAGTTCGGCTCTACACGTGCCTGGTTACCCATGCACAGCGAGCAACCCGGCATTTCCATGCGAGCGCCGGCCTTGCCGTAGATGCCGTAGTAGCCTTCTTCGGTCAGTTGGTGAGCGTCCATCTTGGTCGGCGGCGACAGCCACAGACGAGTTGGCAGCTGACCCTTGACCTGTTCCAGCAGTTTACCGGCAGCGCGGAAGTGACCGATGTTGGTCATGCACGAACCGATGAACACTTCGTCGATCTTCTCGCCAGCAACGCTGGAGAGCAGGCGGGCGTCGTCCGGGTCGTTCGGCGCGCAGAGCACAGGCTCTTTGATGTCGGCCAGGTCGATCTCGATGATTTCAGCGTATTCGGCGTCTTTGTCCGCTTGCATCAGCTCAGGGTTGGCCAGCCAGGCTTCCATTGCTTGAGCGCGACGTTCCAGAGTACGTGCATCGCCGTAGCCTTCGCCGATCATCCAGCGCAGCAGGGTGATGTTGGACTGCAGGTATTCGGCAATCGACTCTTTGGACAGCTGGATGGTGCAACCGGCAGCCGAACGTTCAGCCGAGGCGTCAGACAGTTCGAACGCTTGCTCTACGGTCAGCTTAGGCAGACCTTCGATCTCCAGGATGCGACCGGAGAAGGCGTTCTTCTTGCCTTTCTTCTCTACGGTCAGCAGGCCAGCCTGGATCGCGTAGTAAGGAATGGCGTGAACCAGGTCACGCAGGGTGACGCCTGGCTGCAGCTCGCCTTTGAAGCGAACCAGAACCGACTCAGGCATGTCCAGCGGCATGACGCCAGTAGCTGCGGCGAACGCAACCAGACCGGAACCGGCCGGGAACGAGATGCCGATCGGGAAACGGGTGTGGGAGTCACCACCGGTACCGACGGTGTCTGGCAGCAGCATGCGGTTCAGCCACGAGTGGATGATGCCGTCGCCCGGACGCAGGGAAACGCCGCCGCGGGTCATGATGAAGTCAGGCAGGGTGTGGTGGGTGTTCACGTCGATCGGCTTAGGGTAAGCCGCGGTGTGGCAGAAGGACTGCATCACCAGATCGGTCGAGAAGCCCAGGCACGCCAGGTCTTTCAGTTCGTCACGGGTCATAGGACCGGTGGTGTCCTGGGAACCTACGGTGGTCATCTTCGGTTCGCAGTAGGTGCCCGGACGAACGCCGGTCACGCCGCAAGCCTTGCCGACCATTTTCTGCGCCAGGGTGAAACCCTTGGTGCTTTCAACGGGCGCTTCTGGCTTCTTGAACAGAGTCGAAGGTGGCAGACCCAGCTCGGCACGCGCCTTCTCGGTCAGGCCACGGCCGATGATCAGCGGAATACGGCCGCCAGCACGTACTTCGTCCAACAGGACCGGGGTCTTCATTTCGAAGGTGGTCAGGACTTCGTCGGTGCCGTGCTTGCAGACTTTGCCGGCATGCGGGTACAGGTCGATCACGTCGCCCATGTTCATGCTGGACACATCGAATTCGATCGGCAGTGCGCCGGCGTCTTCCATGGTGTTGTAGAAAATCGGTGCAATCTTGTTGCCGAAGCAGAAACCGCCGGCACGCTTGTTCGGCACGTAAGGAACGTCGTCGCCGAAGAACCACAGTACGGAGTTGGTGGCCGATTTACGCGAAGAACCGGTACCGACCACGTCACCGACGTAGGCGATAGGGAAGCCTTGACCGCGCATTTCTTCGATCTGCTTCATCGGACCGGTGACGCCTTGCTCGTCCGGCACGATGCCGTCGCGAGCCATTTTCAGCATGGCCAGGGCGTGCAGCGGGATGTCTGGACGGGACCAGGCATCAGGAGCAGGGGACAGGTCGTCGGTGTTGGTTTCGCCGGTAACCTTGAACACGCGCAGGCTGATCTTGTCGGCCAGGGTCGGGCGCTTCACGAACCACTCGGCATCAGCCCAGGATTGCAGTACGCCTTTAGCGTGAACGTTGCCGTTCTTGGCTTTTTCAGCGACGTCGTGGAAAGCATCGAACATCAGCAGGGTGTGCTTGAGTTCTTTGGCAGCTACTGGTGCCAGTTCGGCGTCGTCCAGCAGGTTTACCAGAGTCACGATGTTGTAGCCGCCCTGCATGGTGCCGAGCAGTTCAACAGCGCGCTTCTTGTCGATCAGGGGGGAGTTGGCTTCGCCTTTGGCGATGGCAGACAGGAAGCCGGCCTTTACATAGGCTGCTTCGTCCACGCCTGGCGGAACGCGATTGGTGATCAGGTCAACGAGGAATGCTTCTTCGCCAGCCGGGGGATTTTTCAGCAGCTCGACCAGGCCTGCAGTTTGTTCGGCGTTTAGCGGCTGGGGAACGATACCCAGTGCTGCGCGCTCTTCGATATGTTTGCGGTAGGCTTCAAGCACAGTTATTACCCTCATCAGTGGTCCCAAATGGGTGTCCGGGACGCTCATCCCGAAATTGCCGTACTCATGCGCTGCATGGCGTTGTGAGCCACTTAGCCAGAATTACCGACAATTCCTTACAGAAGCTGCTTTCAAAGTTTTACGCCTGCAGAACGGGAGCTGATGAGGGTTGGCGTTGGGCTTTTCCCCGCTGGAAAAACCCCTCGCCAACACCGCTCTGAAGGAACGACTGTGCTCGTGACGCTTTGAAAACAGCTTCTAACGGACATTGGCGCCTAAAAAGGCAGGCTGATTCTACGGCAAAAAAAAATTAAAGGTAAGTCAGTGTTTATTGGACTTTGGTGGTGGCCGTCGGCAAAGAGCCACCGAGCGCTTTGGCCCCGAACTTTGAGGGGTGATGAATATTCGACAAAGGGCTACCATGCCGGCCTGTTTTGCTTTTTCGCGTTTTGCCTATTATGCCCAATCAGACCATCAAGACGCCCTGCGTCGGCCTTTGCTCCACTGTCTACGGTGACCTGGTGTGCCGTGGCTGCAAGCGGTTCCATCACGAAGTGATTCACTGGAACGGCTACAACGAGGAAGAAAAGCGCGCGGTGTGGCTGCGTCTGGAGCAGTTGCTGTCCCAGGTAATGGCCGCCAAAGTGGAAGTTTTCGACCCGGTGCTGCTCAGAATGCAGCTGGAACAACGCAAGATTCGCTTCGTGCCCCATCAGTCGGAATATTGCTGGGCTTATCAATTGATCGCCCGGGGCGCGCGGGTCATCAACAATCTGGAAGCCTACGGCATGGTGTTGTTGCCGGAATTCCGCGACTGGAACCTGCCGGAACTGCGCGATGCCATTGATCGGGAATTTTTCCTGCTGTCCGAGGCGCATTACCAGCGCTACATCGCGCCGGGGTTTCTGAAAGACGCCTTTGGCGGCTAAGAGCATCGCGAGCAGGCTCGCTCCCACAGGGGATTTGTAGCGACACAGATCCAATGTGGGAGCGAGCCTGCTCGCGATGACGTCCGAATCGACACCAAAGAACTCAACGCCTGTCGATCAACTCATCAATATGATCCGCCACTTCCGCCGGCTTAAGCACCAACACATCGCTTTCCACCTTATCCAGCACCACTTCCGCCGTATTGCCAATCAATGCCCCTGACAGCCCGGACCGCGCCACGGTGCCGATCACGGTCACGGCCGCCTGCAGCTTGTGCACCAGGAACGGAATCAGCACATCCGCCGGTCCTTCCTCGATATGCAGGTGTTGATCGTCGATATCGAACTCTGCCTGGAATGCCCTGCACTGATCGCGATAACGCTCAGCGATGGTTTCGCTCAGTTGAAGCGTCGGGTCGGCGGCCGACAGCATCGGCGACGGATGGGCGCTGATGACGTGCAAATGAGCCTTGGCGAGGCTGGCGATGTCGTAGCCATGGTCGATGATGGTGTTGTGCAGGTGACGGTGTTCAAGGTCGGTGTTGCCGACATCGACGGCTGCCAGAATCACCTTGTCTTTCCACGAGCCTGCCGTTTTGACCAACAGTACCGGGGTTGGACAGGCCCGCAGCAGTTTCCAGTCTTCCGGAGTGAGCAGGGCTTTTTTCAAGGGGTTATCGGGGAAGTGCTGCTTGACCACCAGCCCGCAGCCTTCAGCCTGCTGCACATCGACGATGGTTTTATGCTGGCTGTCATTCCAGGCCTGCTCGGTGGTGACGCTGTAACCATCTTCAAGCAAGGCGGACTTGAGCACGCTCAGCATGCCGCTGTGATCATGCTTGGGGTCGCAGACCAGCAGGTGCAAATGCGCCTGGGTCACGCCGGCAATCAACTTGGCCCGTTTGAGCGCCAGGCTTTCCGAGTGCTGGGGTTCGATGACCACCAGGATGCTGCGAATGGCTTGCATGATCGGGATCTCCTGAAATTAAAAATGCACGGCGTTGCACAACTATAGTTGCTGCCCGGCATTCGGGGACTTGATGCATATCAACGGTTGGCGTCTGGTGGTCTGCGGGCAGGCCGGTATAATCGGCGCCCTTCGTTTTGAACCTTTTATCCGTGAGCCCCATGATCCTTCCCGAAATTCACGAGTTCCTTGGCTGCCGCACCCCTGACGGCTGGGTCCAAGCCGCGCTGGCCGATCAGGAAACCCTGCTGATCGACCACAAGAACTGCGAATTCAAAGCCGCCAGCACGGCATTGAGCCTGATCGCCAAGTACCATTCCCACGTTGACCTGATCAATTTGATGTCGCGCCTGGCCCGGGAAGAGCTGGTGCACCACGAACAGGTCATGCGTTTGATGAAGCGGCGCAAGATCGAACTGCGCCAGCTGTCCGCCGGGCGCTACGCCTCGGGGTTGCGCAAGGTTGTGCGCAGCCATGAGCCGGTGAAGCTGGTGGACACGCTGGTGGTGGGCGCTTTCATCGAGGCCCGCAGTTGCGAGCGTTTCGAGGCGCTGGTGCCGCATCTGGATGAAGAGTTGGGCAAGTTCTATTTCGGTCTGCTCAAGAGCGAGGCCAGGCATTTCCAGGGTTACTTGAAGCTGGCCTATCAGTACGGGGACGCGAAGGACATCGCCCAGGTGATCGACAAGGTTCGCGCAGCCGAGCAGGAACTGATCGAATCACCGGATGTGGAATTCCGCTTCCACAGCGGCATACCCGCCGCCGCATAACCCCTGTAGGAACGAGCCTGCTCGCGAAGAACTCAAGCGCGACGCGTGCATTCAGACAGCGCGCGTTATCGTTGACGTCCATCGCGAGCAGGCTCGCTCCTACAGGGTTTTTTGGTTCAGGCGTTCAGCTTAGAAATCCCACTTGGTGGTGAGCATCACGTTGCGCGGTTCGCCGTAATACGTGGTGTCGAAGTTGCCCAGGCCCGTCAGGTAGCGTTTGTCGAAGACATTGTTGGCGTTGACGGTGAAGCTCAGGTGCTCGTTGTATTCGTAGCGGCTCATCAGGTCGACGAGGGTGTAGCCACCTTGTTTGATGCTCGTGTAGTCGCCCACGGTCGGGCTGTAGATCTTGCCGTAGAACGCGCTCTGCCAGCTGATGCCGCCACCGACGGTCACTTGATCCAGTGCGCCCGGCAAGCGGTAGGTGGTGAAGGTGCGAACGACGTGTTCCGGTTTGGTGGTCGACAACGGGTAGCCGTAGATCCGCTGTTCGTCGGCGTCCCGGGTGCGGGCGTAGGTGTAGCCGGCCGACACGTTCCAGCCATCGGCCACTTCCCCGGCCAGTTCCAGTTCCACACCTTTGGTGGTTGCACCGTCGACGGCTTTGTAGATGCCTTCGTTGGTGACCGGGTTAGTGCCGATCGACTCGGCGACGTTGTCTTGCTCGATGCGGAAGAAGGCCAGGCTGGCGTTCAGGCGACCGTCGAAGTAAGCGCCTTTCAGGCCGGCCTCGTAGCTGTCGCCTTCGACCGGCGCCAGGGTTGAGCCCGCCGCATCCTTGTAGGTTTGCGGCTGGTAGATGCTGGTGTAGCTGGCGTACACCGAATAGGTGTCGTCCAGGTCATAGACCACACCGGCGTAAGGCGTGACCACGCCATGTTCCTTGTAACTGGCGTGAGTGTCATCGAGTCCCGCACCCGGATAATACGAATAGTCTTCGTTGTACTTGAACGTGCTCAGACGGCTGCCGAGGATGATCGACAGGTCGTCGGTCGCGTGCAGGCGCGTGGCCAGGTACAGGCCGTTCTGGCTTTGGGTGCGCTCGTACTTGCCGTTTTTCGGGAAGTCCTGCTCCGGCAAGTCGCCGTTCCAGTCGTAGATGCTGCCCGGGACCATTTCGAAAGCGCTGGTGTCGTAGGTCGAGCCGGTCTGGCGTGAATGGGACGCCATGAAACCGGCTACCAACTCATGTTCACGGCCACCGAGGCTGAATGGACCGGTGACGTTCACATCCGCAGTGTTCTGCACGCGATGACCTTCCCAGCGACCCCAGTAGAGGAACATGCCTTCGCCGGTGGCGCGGTCCGGGTTGCCGCCGCTGGCCGAGGCCAGGCGCGTGTCGTGATCGGTGGTTTTCTGATCGAGGCTGGCCTTGAACTTCCAGTCGTTGGCGAGGGCCTGTTCGAGGGACGCGAAGTAAGTGATGTCGTCGAAATCGCGACGGCTCCAGTCGGCACCTGGGTTGAAGTGACGCGAGAAATCGGTACGGCCGCCGTCCGAGAAATACACCGGGTTGCCGGTCCAGGACGAGCCTCGCGGTGTCGTGCTCGACTTGTCGATACCGAACGTCAGCAAGGTGTCGGGCGTCAGGTCGGCTTCAAGCACGCCATAGAACAGGTCTTTTTTCTGGCTGTAATGATCCTGGTAGGAATTCTTGTCGGAGTAAGCGCCGACGAAGCGCCCACGCACGCTGCCGGTATCGTTCAGCGAACCGGAAATATCGCCGACGCCGCGATAGGCGTCCCACGAACCGACGGTGCCGCTGATCGACGCCTTGAATTCCTTGGTCGGCTTCTTGCGGATCAGGTTGACGGTCGCGGACGGATCGCCCGAGCCGGTCATCAGGCCGGTAGCACCCTTGACGATTTCGATGCGGTCCAGGCTGGACGCGTCGTCGCCGTTGTTGGGGTTTTCACCGTACACGCCGTCATAAGGAATGTTGACGCCGTCGTACTGGAAATTGGTGATGGCAAACCCACGGGCGGAAAACTCGGTGCGGTCACTGTCGTACTTCTGCGTCGAAATGCCGGGGGTGTTGCGCAGTGCATCGCCGATGCTCTGCACGCCGCGATCGTCCATCTGCTGTCGGGTAATGACCGTCACCGATTGTGGCGTTTCGCGGATCGACAGCGGCAGACCGGTGGCCGAAGACGTCGAGCCGGTGGTGTAGGAGCGGGTGCCTTCGGTGGTGGCGCCCAGTGCCTGGCCGGAAATGGTCGTCGCGCCCAGTTGCAGGACGCCGTCGTCCTTGGCCGGTTTTTTCTCGGCATTGGTTTCAGCGGCGTGGGCAGCGGGGGCAAGGCTCAGCAGGGCGGCGGGCAGGGTCAGCGCCAGAGGGCACAAGGCAAAACGAAAACGGGCGGCAAGCTGGTGCGACATGGGGATCCCTTTGCGTCGAATCGGTCGGTAGTTGAAGTGCTTCTGAGGGGTTAACCGAACCAAAAACGCAAAGGGGAACTGCCGCGTGAAAAAAGTTGATAATTATTCTCAGAAAATCAGGCCGAGGCGCTCATGCCACACCTCGCCCAGCACAGACCGTCAGGGCTATTCGACGGGCACCAGAATCGCGTCGCCCGTCGCCACCAGTTTCAACTGATCACCGGTTTGCGCGAACAACTCGGCGTGGGCGAATACCTGCTTCTTGCCGGCCTTCACCACGCGACCCCGGGCGATGAAGACTTCACCGACGGCGGGCGAAAGGCAATTGACCGAAAAATGCGACGCCAGCACGTTGCCGGCGACCGTTCCGGCGGCAAAACCGCAGGCGGTATCGAGCATCGCGCCAATCAGGCCGGCATGCAGGAACCCTGCGTATTGCGCCATGTCGGCTTCGCGAAACGCCAGGGTGAGCTCGGCTTCGCCACTTTCGGCGCGGGTGACTTCAAAGCCGGCCCAGCGGTTGAAGGCTGAGGTCGAGTTGATCTGTTTGAGTGTGTTGAGCATGACGAATCCCTCCGATTGAGGCATCAACATGCGCCGGGAGGTGGTGGGTGTCATCGACCATAAGAGCGGGTGATAGGCAGGCGGATTTGTGGTGAATGGGCTGGTCCCTTCGCTGGCAAGCCAGCTCCCACAGGTTTTTGGGGCTCCACAGAGGTCTTGTTCCGCACCGGTCATTGTAGGAGCTGGCGTTCAACCGGGCGTTGGTCAGGGCGTTCAGTCGGTTGAACTCTGGATTGTGATCGACCGTGGATGATGTGTTGAATGTGCCGACGTCATCGCTAGCAGGCTAGCTCCCACATTTGAAATGCAATCCCCTGTGGGAGCTAGCCTGCTAGCGATGAGCTGTAGGAGCAAGTTTGCTTGCGATGAACGATCACGCGGTCTACCGACCAGGCACGCGCCACAAATACCATGCTGCCACCGTCCGATATGGACTCCACGCCAGGCCTATCTCCATCATCTGCTTGCGGGTCGGTTGCACCTCCAGCCCTTTGAGCCGCCGATAACCTTCGCGTACGCCGAAGTCATCGGCGGGCAGGATATCCGGTCGTTCCAGGCTGTAGATCAACAGCATTTCCACGGTCCAGCGACCCACGCCGCGCAAGGTGATCAGGCGTTCGATCAAGGCTTCATCGTCCATCGCCAGCGCCGTGGCGTAATCGGGAACGATGCCGTCCAGCGCGGCCTGAGCAATGCCCTGAATGGTCGCTATCTTGCTGGCGGAAAAGCCACAGCTGCGCAATTGATCGAAATCCGTGGCGACCAGTTGTTCCGGTCGTGGAAAACCCCCAGTACCCAACAAACCCACCAGCCGCCCGACAATCGCGTCGCCGGCCTTGGCGTGCAATTGTTGATAGGCAATCGCGCGCACCAGCGATTCATAAGGATCACGCGCCGGATGCGGTTGATGCAGGCACGGGCCGATAGCGTCGATGTGACGGCGCCAGTCGTCATCAAGGGAGGCCAGGAATTCACTGGCGGGCAAATAGGGGTCGAGGTTACCCATCAAGTCCTTCTTGATCGAATTTTCAGAACGCCAACTGACGTGTCATCTGTGTTTTCGCATGCTCAAGCCTGAGCAGGAACGCCTTGCGCGGTTGTCCGCCGCCATAACCGGTCAACGAACCGTCGGCGCCGATCACCCGATGGCAGGGCACCACAATCGACAGGCGATTATGTCCGTTGGCCAGGCCCACCGCGCGACTGGCGCCGGGTTTGCCGAGGAGCGCCGCGATGGCGCCGTAGGTGGTGGTCTGGCCGTAAGGGATTTTCGCCAGTTCGGCCCAGACCTGCCGGGAAAACTCGGAGCCGGGCATGTGCAAGGGCACACTGAACTCCATGAGATTGCCGGCGAAGTACGCCGCCAGTTGAACCTCGATCTTTTGCAAATGTGCGTTGTGCCCGGGGGCTACAGCGTAGCCATGGCGGTGCTGCAACGCTTCGATTTCACGGGTGAGGGCGGGCCGATCGAGAAACTCCAGCAACACCAGCCCACGGCGTTCGGCCATGGCGATCATCGGCCCCAGCGGCGTGGTCAGGCGCGTAAACAGCAGGGGCTCACTGTGGGCAGCACGCCCCGGCGTGGTGTGAAAGGATTTCTGGAACGCATCGCGAAAACCACTCAGGGATTCGTAGCCTGAGTCGAACGCGGCGCTGTCGATGGAATCGCCCTGTTTGATCCCGCCCAATGCCATGCCCAGGCGCCGGGTACGCAGCCAGGCGTGAAAGGTCATGCCGAAATGTTGCTTGAACCAGCGGCGCAGTTTCAGCGGTTCGATGCCTTGTGCCTGCAACTGGGCATCGGTCCAGCGCAGCTCGGGATCGGCGTCCACCGATGTGAGCAACGTTTGCACCCAGTCTGGTGCAATAGCGGCAGCATCCAGCGGCTTGCACCGCAGGCACGCGCGGTAGCCGGCCGACAGGCACTCGTCGGCATTGGCAAAAAATTCGACATTCTCCGGTTTCGGCTTGCGCGCCGTGCAACTGGGGCGACAGAAAATGCCGGTGGTCCTGACCGCCGTAAAGAACACCCCCTCGTAGGCGGTGTCTCGTTCGAGCATGGCGCGGACCATCTCGGCGTGGGGTGGAAGCAGCGTGTGTTGTAGGTTCATGGACGCAGCATAGAACGCGTCACGGTCGGCCTCCACCGGAAAATCGACAGAGAATTTCTTCTTTCAACTCAACTCCCCCTGTAGGAGCGAGCCTGCTCGCGATAGCGTCAAATCATTCGCTATTGAAGCGACTGACACGACGCGAAAATCAGGATCGCCTTGGTGGTTTGACCGAAACAGTCCTGGGCGCAAACCACCGTACAACCGGCTACTTGGCGAACTTCTTCGCCCCGGCGACACACAGGATCACCGCCACAGTAACGCCCAGCATGCCGAGGCTGACCTGTTCGTGCAGCAGGGTGGCGGCCAGTGTCAGGCCAAAGAACGGTTGCAACAGTTGCAGTTGCCCGACAGCCGCGATTCCGCCTTGTGCGAGCCCGCGATACCAGAACACGAAACCGATCAACATGCTGAACAGCGACACGTAACCCAGGCTGAACCACGCCGGCATACTGATACCGCTGAAGGACGCGGGCATGCGCATCCAGGTCAGCACCGCGACCAACGGCAACGACAACACCAGCGCCCAGCAAATCACCTGCCAGCCACCGAGGGTGCGGGACAGTTTTGCGCCTTCGGCATAGCCGAGCCCACAGGCCAGGATCGCCAACAACATCAACAGGTCGCCCTCGGGTGAGGCGGTCAACCCTTGGGACAGGGCGTAACCCACCACCAGCAGACTGCCCAGCACCGAGAAAATCCAGAACGCCGGCCGTGGTCGCTCGCCACCGCGCAACACACCGAACACTGCTGTCGCCAACGGCAACAGACCGACGAAGACGATGGAATGCGCGGACGTCACGTATTGCAGTGCCAGCGCAGTCAGCAGGGGAAAACCGATCACCACGCCCAGGGCAACGATGGTCAGGGGCATGAGCTGATGGCGTGCGGGACGCTTCTCCTTGAACAACCACAGCAGACACAACGCCAGCATCGCGGCGATGGTGGCGCGGGCGACCGTCAGGAAAACCGGATCGAATTCCAGCACCGCCACCCGCGTCGCCGGCAGTGAACCGCTGAAGATCACCACACCGATCAGGCCATTGATCCAGCCGCGGGTGGCGTTGTCCGACGTGTGTTTTGGCAATTCCGAAGTCCGTTCCATTTCGCGCTCGCTCAGTGTTTTGATTGCATGAAATCCATCGTATGATCGGCTATCGATACAATCAAAAAATTGTCATGGATACATCTCGACATGCCGCGATCACGCTATAAAACCCTGGTGGACGCCTTTGCCGCCGACATCCGGTCGGGGCTTTTGCCGCCCGGTACACGGTTGCCAACGCATCGGCAATTGGCCACCGAACACGGGCTGGCGCTGGTGACCGCCAGCCGGGTGTATGCAGAGCTTGAGGGCATGGGGTTGGTCAGCGGTGAAACCGGGCGTGGGACTTTCGTGCGGGAGACGTCACTACCGCCTGGCCAGGGCATTTCGCAGTCCGTGGTGGCGGCGGGGATGATTGACCTCAACTTCAACTACCCGTCGTTACCGGGCCAGGCGGACCTGTTGCGCAATGCCTTGCGCCAGTTGGCGTTGTCCGGTGATCTGGAATCCCTGCTGCGCTATCAGCCCCATGCGGGCCGCTTGCACGAGCGGGCCTCGGTGGCGCGGCATCTGCTGGAGCGTGGGTTGAACGTACCGGCCGAGCAGGTGCTGATCGTCAGCGGCGCCCAGCATGGCCTGGCGGTGACGATGATGGCGTTGCTCAAACCCGGCGATGTGATAGCGGCCGATGCGTTGACCTATCCCGGCTTCAAGACGCTGGCCGAAACCCTGCACCTTGAAGTCTTGCCCATTCCAGTCACCGACAATGGGCCCGATTTGCCGGCGCTGGCAAAGCTCTGCCAGAGCCGATCGGTTCGGGCGGTCTACTCGATGCCGACCCTGCACAACCCGTTAGGCTGGGTGATGGACGTTGATCAGCGCAAACATTTGGTGGCGATTGCACGCCAGCATGACTTGATGATTATCGAGGATGCGGCCTACGCGTTTCTCGCCGAAGACGTGCCGCCACCCTTGGCCGAGATGGCGCCCGAAAGGACGGTGTACGTTTCAGGCCTATCCAAGAATGTCGCCACGGGACTGCGCGTCGGATTTGTGGCCGCGCCCGTCCAATGGATGGCGGCGTTCGAGCGCACGATCATGGCGACCACCTGGAACACCCCCGGCGTGATGACTGCGATTGTCACTGCCTGGCTCGACGACGGCACCGTCAGCCAGTTGGAGTTGCAAAAGCGTGCCGATGCGCGAGCCCGGCAAACCCTGGCCCGCGAGGTGCTGCAAGGACTCAAATACATCAGCCATCCTTCTTCGTACTTCATCTGGTTGCCGTTGGCCGAAGATGCGCGCGCCGATCAGGTCGCCATGGCACTGATGCGCGAGCAGGTGTCGGTGTCGCCGGCAGAACCCTTTGCGATCACGGCCCATGTGCCCCACGCGATACGCCTGGCGCTGGGGTCGGTGGACATGGTTTCACTGCGCCAGGCGCTGGTGAAGGTGAAGAGAATCGTCAGTCTGTACACCTGATCTTCGCTGGTTAATCGGGGCAGGGCATTTTTCTTCAATACGGGGTTGCGGTGGGTCTTTACCTTCAGGCCTGGTTCAACTCAATGGAAGAAGGTGTGTGATGAGTTTGATGATATCGATGGCGGCGTTTGCGTTGGTCGCTTCAATCACGCCGGGGCCGGTGAACATTGTGGCGTTGAGCTCCGGGGCGCGGTTCGGCTTCAGGGCCAGCCAGCGTCATGTGGCCGGGGCGACGCTGGGGTTTGTCTTGCTGCTGGTGTTGATGGGGTTGGGGCTGCATGAGCTGTTGCAGTTGTGGCCGGCGCTGACGCAAGTGGTGCAATGGGCGGGCGTGGCGTTTCTGTTGTACATGGCCTACAAGCTGGCTGCCGACAATGGGCAGGTGGAGGCCAAGGATTCGGCGCGAGCCCCGTCGATGTTGTACGGCGCGGTCATGCAATGGCTCAACCCGAAAGCCTGGCTGGCTTGCGTGGCCGGTATGGGCGCGTTTGTTGCCGATGGCGAAGCGCGGCTGGTGTGGCAGTTCGCGGCGGTGTATCTGGTGATTTGTTATGCGTCGGTCGGTTGCTGGGCCTATGCCGGCACGTTCCTGCGCGGCTACTTGAACAATCCCGCGGGCATGCGCTTGTTCAACCGGGCGATGGCGTTGTTGTTGGTGGTGAGTGCGGTGTATTTGCTGTTGCCATAGGCGCGGCTTTTTGTGGCGAGGGAGCTTGCTCCCGCTGGGCTGCGAAGCGGCCCTCGCTTTTCTTCAATCCCATTGTGCAGGCAGGTTCAGCATTAGCCACAGGTTCGGTGTCAGGCACAGGTTCAGCATCAGCCACGGATTCAGCCGCGATACTGTCCCGGTGTCGCCGCCAGATGCTGTTTGAACGCCCGTTGAAAATGCGCCTGATCGGCAAACCCCGCTTCCAGCGCCACGTCGGCGATCAGTTTGCCGCTGCGCAATTGGTCTTGAGCGAACTGGATGCGGCGGTTGACCAGGAAGGCGTGGGGCGTCATGCCGAAATGCTGTTTGAACGCCCGGATCAGGTAAGACGGTGACAGCTGAGCAGCCGCGCAAATGTCTTCCAGCTTGAGCATGCGCGTGCAGTTGTCACGAATGTACTCGGCAGCGCGTTCCAGTTTGAAGTTGGGTTCGCGCAGCGGTTGCGCTACCGGGTTGAGCTGCAATTGCACTTCGCCGAAGAACTCCACCGCCAGGCTCTGTTTGCGCAAGACATCCTGTTGCGGATCGACCAGCACCTCATACAAGTCGTTGAGGCCTGCAAACAGACTGGCATCTCGCGTGTGGGTGACCGAAAACCGGCGAAACGCCAAGTCGTCACTGAACCCGAGCTGATGCTGCAGATCGGTCAGCCACGGCGTATCGACGTACAGCATTACGTAGGACCACGGCTGATCATCGATGGGATTACAGGCGTGGACGTCTCCCGGGTTCATCAACACGACGGTGCCGACGTCGACCGCAAACTCGGACTGCTCATGGATATAGGTGCTGCTGCCTGCGGTGATCGCACCGATGGAAAAGTGCTCGTGAGAATGCCGGGTGTAGCAGACCTCACGACCGTCGGCGATCGAGCGGGCTTCGATAAAGGGCAGGGCGTCATCGCGCCAGAAGCGTGGGGCCTTGTCAGCGTCTTTGGCGGCGGAATGCTTCATGCTCGGTCCTCGGCAGGTCAGCGCCTGAGTGTATTAGCTCTCGCCGTCAAAGGCTCGCTGCAACGCCGCGATATCGAGTTTTTTCATCTGCATCATCGCGGCCATGGCACGTTGGGATTTCTTCGTGTCGGGGTCTTTCATCATGTCCATCATGGCGACGGGCACGATCTGCCACGACAGCCCGAACTTGTCCTTGAGCCAGCCGCATTGCTGCGCTTCAGGCACGCCACCGGCCGACAGGTTGCCCCAGTAGTGGTCGACTTCATCCTGGGTCTGGCAATTGACCTGGAACGAAATCGCTTCGCTGAACTTGAACAGCGGCCCTCCGTTGAGTCCGGTGAAGCTCTGCCCGTCGAGTTCGAAGCTGACGGTCATGACCGAGCCTTCAGGGCGGCCGTGGAATTCAAACCCGGCTTTGCCATAGTGGGTCATGCCAGTGATTTTCGAATGATCGAAGATCGAGCAGTAGAACTTCGCGGCATCTTCGGCTTGATCGTCAAACCACAGGCAGGGCGTGAGTTTTTGAACGCGTTGCATGGCGGGCACTCCTAGGCAGGTTATGCAGGCTGGATTTAAAGCGTAGCCAGCCTGAGCCCGTTCGGCAGTACCGTAGATCGACCCGGGTTCAGAATTGCCAGCGGGTGGTCAGTTGCAGGGCGCGCGGTTCGCCGTAGAAACCGGTGCCAAAGTTGCCCAGCCCGGTGTAGTAGGTTTTGTCGAACAGGTTCTTCACGTTCAACGTGGTGCTCAGGTGTTCGTTGAAACGGTAGCGCGCCATCACGTCCACCAGCGCGTAACTGCGCTGGGTGATGGTCGAGTCCTGGCCGAAGTTGACGCTGTCGGCGGGGTTGGGCTGGAACACGTTGCCGAAGAACTCGCTTTGCCAGTTCACGCCGCCGCCGAGCGTGAGCGAGCTCCATCGCCCCGGCAGGCGATAGGTGCTGAACACCCGCACCAGTTGTTCCGGCGCTGTGGTTTGCAGGACCGAACCGTAGACGTAATCGCCGTGGGTATCGCGGGTATGGTTGTAGGTGTAGCCGGCCGAAATATTCCAGCCTTCGCTCAGCTCTCCCGCGAGTTCGACTTCGAAGCCCTTGGTGGTCGCACCCTGCACCGCACGGTACACCGACTCGGCGTCGACCCCGCTGACGTACTCGGCGATGTTGTCCTGCTCGACGCGATAGACCGCGAACCTGGCATTCAGGCGACCGCCGAAATAATCGGCCTTGATCCCCGCTTCGTAGCTGTTGCCTTGCACCGGATCGAGCAATTGCCGGTTGGCATCCTTGCTCATTTGCGGCTGATAGATGCTGGTGTAGCTGGAGTACAGCGAGTAGGTATCGTCGAGGTCGTAGACCAGCCCGGCGTAGGGCGTGACCACACCGCTCTGGCGATAGCTGTCGCGGATGTCGGCGGTGTCCGGGTCGCTGTAATCCAGATCATCGTGACCTTTGAAATCGCTGACCCGGGTGCCGAGGATCAGCGCCAGCTCGTCGCTGGGTTTGAGTCGGGTGGCCACGTAGACACCGGTCTGGCGTTGCTCAATGTCGTTGTCGCCCACCCGTGGAATGTCCGGTTTTGCAAACTCGCCGTGCCAGTCGTAAATGCTGCTATTCAAGGGCGGATAAACCGAGCCGTAGACCGGGATGTCCTGGCGGGTGTTCATCGACATGAAGCCTGCGATCAGGTCATGTTCGCGACCGAGCAAAGTGAAAGGGCCGGTCAGGTTGATGTCGATATTGTCCTGAACCTGATCGCCTTCGAATTTGCCCATGTACATGAACATGCCGTCCCCGGTCACTGGGTCCGGATTACCGCCGCTGGCGGAGGCGAGGAAGGTGTCGTGCTGGCGGTGCTTGCGGTCGTAACTCACCCTGAGGGCCCAGTCGTGGGCCAGTTGCTGATCCACCGAGGCGAAGAATGTCTGGTTGTTGAAGTCGCGACGGCTCCAGTCCGTGGCCGGGTTGAACGAGCGGGAGAAATCGGTGCGCGAACCGTCGCTGTTGTACATCGGAAACCCCGTCCAGCTGGCACCGCGAGAGCGGGTGTTCTGTTGGTCGATGCCGAAAGTCAGCAACGTGTCCGGCGTCAGGTCGGCTTCGAGAATGCCGTAGGCGATATCCTTGGTGTTCTGGTAGTGGTCGGCGTAAGCGCTGCGGTCCTGATACACCCCGACAAAGCGTCCACGTAGATGACCGCTTTCGATCAGCGGACCCGCGATATCCGCTTCGCTGCGGTAGCTGTCCCAAGAGCCGACGGCAGCGCTGACCGAAGCCTGGAATGCCTGGGTCGGGCGCTTCCTGATCAGGTTGACCGTCGCCGACGGATCCCCCGAACCGGTCATCAGGCCGGTTGCACCTTTGATGATTTCGACGCGGTCGAAGATCGCCATGTCAGTGCTGGTGGTGCCGTAGTCGTAGACACCGTCGTAGTCGGTGTTGACGCCGTCGTACTGAAAGTTGGTGACCGGCAGGCCACGGCTGGAGAACTCCCAGCGTTCGCTGTCGTAGTTTTGCACGCTGATGCCCGGTACGCGGCGCAGGGCGTCGGCAATGCTGGTGGAGCCCTGGTCGTCCAGGAGTTGACGGGTGATGACCGTGACCGATTGCGGTGTCTCGCGCAGGGACAGGGGCAGACCCGTGGCCGAAGCGCTAGAGCCGACGGTGTAGGCATGTGAATCTTCGCTGATCGACCCCTGCGTTTGTCCGGAAATGCTCGTGGCGCCCAGTTCCAGCGGGCCTGTTGCAGCGGGCGCGGCGCGCAGCACGTAGCCGCCGTGTCCTTGGGCTTGTGCCTGAAGGCCGGTGCCTTGCAGCAGTTGATGCAAGGCTTGCTGCTCGCTGTAGTCACCCTTCAGGCCGGGGCTGCGCTTGCCGGCAGCCAGGTCGTTGTGTCCGGCGAGAAACACACCCGCCTGCTCGGCAAAGCGGTTGAGGGCGCTGACCAGGGAGCCGGCAGGGATCGCGTAATGGCGTTGTTGCGCGCTGGATCGTTCATTGCTCGACTGGGTGTCGGCCTGGACGGTTGGCGCCGCAAAACCCGCCACGCCGAACGCCAGGGCCAGCACCGACAGGTGCAAAGCGCAGGGGCGGCGAGTAGGGGGGAAGCGCGACATGAAGTTCCCGACAATCTAACGGCTTTAAGGGTAAACCGAGCGAAAACCCGAAAAGGGCACCGGCACGACGAAAAAAACCAGCCTCACGCTTTCGCGGCCACGTTGACCCACCAGTCCAACGGCTTTTCCACCCGGATCGGCAACGCCGCTTCCAGCAGACGCAAGGCCTGGTCGGTGTCTTTGAGCGGGAACGAACCCATGACCGGCAATTCGGCAACGGCCGGGTCGCAGCCCAGATGCCCGGGGCGGTAACGGCTTAACTCTTCGAGCAACTGGCCCAGCGGCAGGTTATCTGCCAGCAATATTCCACGGCGCCAGGCTTCACGGCCTGGCGTGGCAGCAATCGGGGCAGGGAGGTGGTCTTCGCTGAATGACAGTTGTCCTCCGGCCTCGACCACCTGCATCAACCCGTGGGCGGTGCGGACTTCGACGGCGCCTTCGTAGACATTCAGCAGGGTTTTTCCGTCGTCCTGACGTACGCTGAAACGCGTACCCAGTGCGCGCATCCGGCCCTCGGTGGTTTGCACCAGCAACGGACGAACGTGGTCCTTGGCGGTGTCGATCAACACTTCCCCAGCCTGTAACAGCAGCAAGCGTTGTGTGGCGTCGAACCGCACATTCAGTGCGCTCAAGGCGTTGAGCCAGATCTGGCTGCCGTCACTGAGTCGAGTTTCGCGGGTTTCACCGGTGCCAGTGGAGAGGTCGGCGGTCCTGCGCGCCAGGGTGAGCGGCAGGGCGGTTTCCCGCCAGGCACTCCATCCCAACACGCCGCCCGAGGCCAGGATCAGCAGGCTCTTCACGGTCTGGCGGCGACTGATTGGCAGGCGCCCGGCGTTGCGCAACACCTGGCCGGCCGCGTGCTGATGATCGTCCTGCAACGCGGCAAAACGTTGGCCGACCCGCTCGACATACTGCCAGGCCGCCTGATGCTCGCCGCTTTGCGCCAGCCAGGCTTGCCAGCGCTGGCGGTCCTGCTCGCCGACTTGTTCATCGTTGAGTTGCACATACCACTGCGCCGCTTGCTCAAGGCTTCCATGGCTGATGGCGTTGGTGGCGATCCGGTTCATTGAATCAGCAGGCCGTCGAGTTCGGCCTCAAGGATCGCGCAATGCATCAAGGCCTGGGCCAGGTACTTTTTCACCATGCGCTCGCACACGCCGATTTCCTCGGCAATGACGCGGTATGGCAGGCCGTGCAGTTGCGCCAGAATGAACGCTTCGCGCACGCGTTGGGGCAACCGTTGCAGCATGGCGTCCACTTCATACAGCGTTTCGACGATGATCGCGCGCTGCTCGGGCGAGGGCTGAACCGCCTGGAGTTGCGCGGCCAACGTGTCGAGCCACGCCTGTTCGAGCTGCCGGCGCCGCCAGTGATCGATGCACAAGCCCCGGGCGATGGTCGCCAGATAAGAGCGTTCGTGGGTTTCGCCGTCGAATACCGGTGGGCGCTTGAGCACGCGGATGAAGGTGTCGTGGGCCAGGTCGGCGGCATCGAACGCATTGCTCAGGCGTCGACGCAGCAGCTCGTGCAACCAGCGGTGATGGCTGATGTAGAGGTTCTGGACGCAGGAGGTATCGGCAACCGTCATCGTGAGTGCATGTCCATGGGCGATCCTCGCCCTTGTGCAAATAAGAATGGATCGCGATTAAAGCAAAAGGCCATGAGCAGTGCAAATGATATTGGTTTGCTTTTAGTCAGTAACAACATGAGCGTAGTCAAAATGACGTTGTGTTGAGTCATTATGACTATTTTTGGTGGTCGTCATATTGACTGCTGATGCCTGAAAGGCTCGATCTGCAAGGGCTGCCGAAATGGCACGGATCGTGAAACAACAAACGTACAACTGAACGACTTCAGGAGTACCAGAACATGTCCCAACTGTTCAGCAACCCTCAGAACGTATTGCAGCTGTCGAGTGGAGTGCTCGGGGTGGGCGTGGCCATGCTGCTCGCCGGCATCTACGGCGCTTATCTGTACGCCGGCACGCTTTCGATCCCGGCGTTGGTGTCGATGCATGCAATGACCATTCTCGGTCCGACCTTGCTGAAAATCGGTTACGTGATGCGACTGCTGTCCCAGTATCGCCTCGACGCACCGGCAGGCGGAGCGATCGCTTGATGCGCAAGTTGGCTGCAGCTCCCGTTTTCAGTCTGGGCTTTCGCCCGTTCTTTCTCGCCGGTGCGGGGTTCGCGGCGATCGCCGTGGCCCTCTGGGGTGCCTGGCTGTACGGCCATTTACCCGGTACGCAACCGGTGGGTGGCATGCTCGCCTGGCATCGGCATGAAATGCCTTTCGGTTTTGCCGGTGCAATCGTTGCCGGGTTCCTGTTGACTGCGGTGCCGAACTGGACCGGTCGGCCGGGGCTCAATGGCTGGCCACTGATCGGGCTGGTGCTGGTATGGCTGCTGGCGCGTCTGGCGTGGTTCCTGCCGATTCCTTCGGCGCTTTTGTTCGTGATGGAAATTCCATTCCTGCCGCTGCTCGCCTGGGTGCTGGGGCGAGATCTGGTGGCTGCCCGCAAGCGCGAAAATTATCCGATCCTGCTGATGATCACGTTGCTGGCTGGCTGTCAGGCATTGACGCTGACGGGGGGCACCCTGGAGGACGCCAATCTGCAACGGCACGGTGTGTTGGCGGCATTGTGGTTGATCGGCGCGCTGATGAGTGTGATTGGTGGTCGTGTGATTCCGTTCTTCATCCAGCGAGGGTTGAATCGTCCTGCCGCGCCTGCGGTGAATCCGTTACCCGGCAAAATGCTCATGGTCAGCGCCATGCTCGCGGCGGTTTCGTTTGCCGGTGGTTTGAATGATGTCCCCCGGCTTTGGTTGGCCGGTTTGTTTGGGTTGATGAGCGTGCTGCATGTGATGCGCCTGTGGCGCTGGCATGATCGGGGATTGTGGCGGGTGCCGTTGTTGTGGTCGTTGTATCTGGCCTATGCCTGGATTGTGGTCGCAACGCTGGCCATGACGCTGTGGCATGCCGGTGTACTTGATCAGCAAACCCTGGCCACTCATGCGCTGGCGGTGGGCGGTATTGGCGGGCTGATCCTGGCGATGATTGCGCGGGTCAGTCTCGGTCATACCGGGCGAGAGTTGAAACCGTCCAAAATGATTGTGGCGGGTTTTGTCCTCTTGCTGGCGGCCGGGGTGTGCCGGGTTGTGCTGGTGGCATTCTCCAGCGATGGACTGGCACTGTCGGCACTGCTCTGGTGTACGGCGTTTGGCCTGTTCGTGTGGCGTTACGCCGGTATCCTGTGGCGCCCGAGGCTCTAAATCAGGCGTCCATAGCCGCCCATTGAGGCGGCTTTCTTGTGACCGGTGGTCGATGCATCAGGTCCCCGGGGAAAATTGCGCTTAGCTAAAGGGATAACCCGAGGCGCGCGTAGGTGCTCCAGAACCACAGCGACGCCCCTTCAGATCACCGTGCGTCTGAGGAATTGCGCCATGCTGACCTTGAACATCAATGGCAAGGATCAGGAGCTGGATGTCCCCGCCGACATGCCGCTGCTTTGGGTCCTTCGCGACTTCGCTCATCTCACCGGTACCAAATTCGGTTGTGGCATGGCCCAATGCGGCGCCTGCACCGTGCATGTCGATGGTGCGCCACTGCGTGCCTGTATCACGCCGGCCACGGCGGTGGCCCATGGCCAGAAAATCCTCACCATTGAAGGGCTCTCTGCTGATGGCTCGCACCCGGTGCAGCAAGCCTGGGCTGAACTGGACGTGGTTCAGTGTGGCTACTGCCAGTCCGGGCAGATCATGTCGGCAGCCGCCTTGCTGGCGAAAATTCCGAAACCGACCGACAGCGATATCGATCAGGCGCTCTCCGGCAACATCTGCCGTTGTGGCACGTATCCAAGGATTCGTGCGGCAGTCAAGCGCGCGTCCGAGCTGGGTTGAGGGATCGAATCATGAACGACATCAACGCTGTCTCGCGCCGTGGTTTCCTCAAGGGCGGTGCCGTGCTCTGCGGGGGACTGGTGGTGGCCTTTGTCATTCCCGGCGGCCACCGTTTTGCCCTCGGTGCCGAGAATCAGGGCAATGTGTTCGCGCCGAATGCCTTCCTGCGCATCGGCAATGACAACAGCGTCACCGTGTTGCTCGGGCATTCCGAAATGGGCCAGGGCATCTGGACCGGCCTGACCATGCTGATCGCCGAGGAACTGGACGCCGACTGGTCGAAAATCCGTGTGGTGCATTCACCAGCATCGGCGGCCGATTACGGCATGGCCGGGTTTGGCGGGATGCAAATCACCGGCGGCTCGACCTCGATCTGGATGGAGTTCGATCGCTACCGCCAGGCCGGTGCGGCGGCACGCCTGATGTTGATCGACGCGGCGGCCAAGCGCTTCAACGTTGCACCCTCCGAAATCCACACCGAGCCGGGCGTGGTCATCGCCGGTGAACACCGCGCCACGTATGGCGAATTGGCCGATGACGCGGGCAAGCTTGCGGTCCCGGCTCCGGCGTCGATCAAACTCAAGGAGCCGAAGGACTGGCGACTCATCGGCAAACCCACCCCGCGCCTGGACACGCCGGAAAAAATCACCGGCCGGGCGAAATTCGGCATGGACGTGCAATTCGATGGGCTGATGACTGCCATGGTTGCCCGTTCGCCGGTATTCGGCGGCACCGTCAAATCCTTTGAAGGCGCCGAGGCGCTGGCGATTCCCGGGGTGCACAAAGTGGTGCAGGTGCCGACCGGTGTGGCAGTGATTGCCGATCACTATTGGGCGGCGAAACTGGGGCGCGATGCGCTGAAAGTCGATTGGGAACCGGGGCCGAACGCTGGACTCGACAGCGAGACATTGTTGGAAACCTTTCGCAAACTCGCCACGACGCCCGGTTTGAATGCCGGGCAGGCGGGGGATACCAAGGCTGCACTGGCGAAAGCGACGAAGACGATCGACGCCGAATACAGCGTGCCGTACCTGGCACACGCGCCAATGGAACCGCTCAATTGCACGGTGCGCATCACCCAGGACAAATGTGAAATCTGGACCGGTACGCAGTTCCAGACGCTGGACCAGATGATCGCGGGGAAAATCACCGGGCTCAAACCCGAGCAGGTCGAGATCCACACCGAGTTCCTCGGTGGCGGTTTCGGGCGGCGGGCCAATCCGACCTCGGACTTCGTCAGCGAAGCGGTGTACGTCGCCAAGGCAGCGGGCGGGCCGGTGAAAACCGTGTGGGCGCGGGAGGACGATATCCGTGGCGGTTATTACCGCTCGGCATTTTTGCACCATGCACGCATCGGTTTGGGCGCCGACGGGCTGCCGTTGGCCTGGAAACATGTGATGGTCGGGCAATCGATCATGGCCGGGACTTCCCTCGAAGCGACCATGGTCAAGGACGGCATCGACAAAACCTCCGTCGAAGGCGTGGCCGACAGCCCTTATATCGTGGGGTTGGCTAACCATCAGGTCGAATTGCACTCGCCAACCACCGGGATCAGCGTGCTGTGGTTGCGCTCGGTGGGGCACACGCACACCGCGTTTGTCATGGAATCGTTGATCGATGAGCTCGCCACGGCGGCGGGCAAAGACCCGGTCGAGTATCGACGAACGTTGCTCAAGGACCATCCACGCCATCTCGGCGTGCTGAACCTGGCCGTGGAAAAAGCCAACTGGAAAGCACCGCTGCCGGACGGCCACGCATTGGGCGTGGCGGTGCATGAGTCCTTCGGCAGCTACGTGGCGCAGGTGGCCGAAGTGTCCCAGGACAACCTGCACATCCGCGTGCACCGCGTGGTGTGCGCGGTGGACTGCGGCATTGCGGTCAACCCGCAAAGCATTGCCGCGCAAATGGAGTCGGGCATCACCTTTGGCCTCAGCTTCACCTTGCACAGCAAGCTGACCCTCAAGAACGGGCAGGTGGAGCAGTCCAACTATCACGATTACCAAGTGCTGCGACTGAACGAAATGCCGGTGGTCGAAGTGCATATCGTGCCCAGCAGTGACAAACCCGGCGGCGTCGGCGAGGTCGGCGTGCCACCCACGGCGCCAGCGGTGGCCAACGCGGTGTTTGCCCTGACCGGGCAGCGCTTGCGGGAGCTGCCGCTGCAACTGTCGGGGGTGTGAGATGAAACGACATCTGGTTCTCGCTGCCGTGGTGTTGATCGGCCTGGCCGGCTATGCCTCGGACCTGTTTGCGGATGACCGGGAAGCCTTGAAGGCATTCGATACCGTGCAGAAAGTCTTCCAGAGCCCGCGTTGCCAGAACTGCCACATTCCAGGGGATTCGCCGCTGCAATTCGATGCCGGCGTGCCCCATGCCATGAACGTCGTGCGCGGCCTCGACGGTAAGGGCTCGGCGGGATTGCCCTGCGCGACGTGCCATGCCCAAAGCAATCCACCGGCCAGTTACGGCCCTAACGCGCCACCCGGCGCCCCGCACTGGAGCCTGCCACCGGCCGCCCATCGCATGGCCTGGATAGGCCTGCCGCCAGATCGCTTGTGCGCGATGATCAAGGATCGCTCCAGCAATGGCGATCGGGATTTTGCCGCCCTGATCAAGCACGTCAGCGACGACAAACTGGTGTTGTGGGGCTGGAACCCGGGCGGTCATCGCGCACCGGTGCCGGTGCCCCACGACATTTTCGTCACACAGTTCAAACAATGGGCAGACGCGGGAGGACCGTGCCCGGTGGCGGGAAGCTGACCAACGGCGCGTGAACAGGGAGTCAATACGGTTATGGGCGACTCTAAAGTGCATAACCGCCAAGGGAGTCAACGATGTTAATTCCAGGCAAACCGGGCAAACCCGGTCGATATGCGACGCTGTTGCTCACGCCGCAGCAGGCGCGTGAACGACTGCGTGATCTGGCGCGTCAGGCCGAGCAGGAATTGATGGGCGTGCAGATGGCGAGCATGGACGAGCTGACGCTGCTGTCCAATCGCCACGGCTTCATCGCACTGGCCCAGCTGGGGCTCGACGCGTGTGAGCAGCTGGAAATTCCGGCAACGCTGCTGTACTTCACCCTTGATGAGTTCAAACACATCAACTACCTCTATGGGCGGGTCGAAGGCGATGACGTGCTCAAGACCTTCGCCGATGTGCTGCGCATCGGGTTCCGCGAAAACGACGTTGTCGGACGCCTCGGGGGCGACCGGTTTGTTGTGTTGTTGACCGGTTCCAGCACCGTGGAGATCGAATCGATAAAGACGCGACTCAAGGAAATTCTCGACGAACGCAACGCCACGGCGAGCCGCAGTTATGACATTCGGTTCAGTGTGGGGCAGGTTGAGTACGATTCGGCGCTTCAGGGTTCGGTGGAGCAATTGTTGGCCGAGACGGAGCGGGTGATGGGCCTGTAGTGCGATGCTGTCTGGGCGGGCCTCTTCGCCGGCAAGCCGGCTCCTACAGGGGTACGCATTTCAAATGTGGGAGATTCTATGTTGTCCGGCAACCTTGAACTCTCAGGCTGACAGGTATTTGCTCTGATTTTTCATAAGAGCAAATGCCACCCACGGCATTGGTGTGAGCGGCTTCCTGGGACGCGTTCTTCGGCGCCAGGTGAATCACCAGCTGATGGCCGAAGAAATTGAAGTCGACCCAGTGTTCGCTGGACCGTCCTTCTTCCAGGCCGAATACCGAGCCGTAAAAATGTCGCGCTGCGGCCAGGTCGTAGACGGGGATGGCCAAGTGAAAAGGGGATAGCTGCATTGTGCATGCCTCGACGATGGATTGAGTTGATAAAAAACAATAGTCGATCAAACACAATTCCTGTAGGAGCAAGCTTGCTCGCGATAGCGGTGTCTCAGCCACCACCGAGGGTGAATGTGCTGACATCATCGCGAGCAAGCTTGCTCCTACAGGGATTTAACCGCGTTCAAGAAATCACAGGCATAAAAAAACCCGCCAGGCTTGGCGGGTTTTTGATTTGGCTGACCGAAGATTACTCTTCGATGTTGCCCATGGCTGTGGTGTTGAAACCACCGTCCACGTACATGATTTCACCGCTGATGCCAGACGCCAGGTCCGAGCACAGGAAGGCGCCGGCGTTGCCGACTTCGTCGATGGTGACGTTGCGGCGCAGCGGAGTTTGCGCTTCGTTCGCGGCCAGCATCTTGCGGAAGTTTTTGATGCCGGAAGCGGCGAGGGTGCGGATCGGGCCAGCCGATACGCAGTTGACGCGAGTACCGTCCGGGCCCAGGGAGCCGGCCAGGTAACGAACGCCAGCTTCCAGGGAAGCCTTGGCCATGCCCATCACGTTGTAGTTCGGCATGGTGCGCTCGGCGCCCAGGTACGACAGGGTCAGCAGGCTGCCGTTGCGGCCTTTCATCATTTCGCGGCCGGCTTTGGCCAGGGCCACGAAGCTGTAGGCGCTGATGTCGTGAGCAATGCGGAAACCGTCGCGGGTGGTGGCTTCGGTGAAGTCGCCGTCCAGTTGGTCGCCCGGGGCGAAGCCGACGGAGTGCACGATGCAGTCCAGGCCGTCCCACTTCTTGCTCAGTTCTTCGAAGACCTTGGCGATTTCTTCGTCGCTGGCCACGTCGCACGGGAAGCACAGCTCAGGGCTCGAGCCCCAGCCTTGTGCGAACTCTTCGACACGACCCTTGAGTTTGTCGTTCTGATAAGTGAAGGCAAGCTCAGCGCCCTCGCGATGCATGGCGGCAGCGATGCCGGATGCGATGGACAGCTTGCTGGCGACACCGACGATCAGTACGCGCTTACCGGCGAGAAAACCCATGTGTTGCTCCTCTTTTCAGGTTATTGCGCAGTGGCTGGTGCCAAAAAAGCGGCTTCCAGCAACTGCTGTGTATA
Organism: Pseudomonas sp. Irchel s3b5; assembly: GCF_900187435.1. NCBI lineage: Bacteria > Pseudomonadati > Pseudomonadota > Gammaproteobacteria > Pseudomonadales > Pseudomonadaceae > Pseudomonas > Pseudomonas sp. Irchel s3b5. Next base: position 50,274 of record NZ_FYDY01000001.1, on the reverse strand, counting down.
CGGATGTTGGGGGGCGGCAAAAATGCTTTGCGCGTCTCCCTGTTCGACCACTTGGCCATGCTTGACCACCATCAACTGGTGGCTCAGCGCTTTCACCACAGCCAGGTCATGGCTGATAAACAGATACGTCAGGTTGTACTTGGTTTGCAGTGAACGCAAAAGCTCCACCACCTGGCGTTGTACGGTGCGGTCGAGGGCCGAGGTCGGCTCGTCCAGCAAAATCAACGCCGGTTTTAACACCAATGCCCGGGCAATGGCGATTCTCTGCCGTTGCCCGCCGGAAAATTCGTGGGGGTAGCGGTGCCGGGTTTCCGGATCCAGACCTACCTCCTTCAATGCCGCAATAATCGCCGCTTCCTGTTCTTGCGCGGTGCCCATCTTGTGAATCCGCAGGCCTTCGCCAACGATGTCGCTGACGCACATCCGCGGGCTCAGGCTGCCAAACGGGTCCTGAAACACCACCTGCATCTCCCGACGCAACGGGCGAACCTCGTTCTGCGTCAGGCAGTCTAGCTGCTTGCCCTCAAAACGAATGACGCCTTTGCTGCCGATCAGCCGCAAAATCGCCAGGCCCAGCGTCGATTTACCGGAACCGCTTTCTCCCACAATCCCCAAGGTCTGACCCTGGGGCAGGCTGAAATTGATGCCGTCGACCGCTTTGACGTAATCCACCGTGCGTTTGAGCAGGCCTTTCTTGATCGGAAACCAGACTTTCAGGTCCTCGACCGCCAGCAACGGCGGGCCAATCACATTGGTCGCCGGCGTGCCGCTGGGCTCCGCCGCCAGCAGTTCCCGAGTGTACGGATGCTGCGGCGCGCGGAACAACTCTTCGCACGATGCCTGTTCGACGATGCAACCTCGCTGCATGACACATACGCGATGCGCAATTCTTCGCACAAGGTTCAAATCGTGGCTGATCAGCAGCAATGCCATGCCCAGGCGAGCCTGCAATTCCTTGAGCAGTTCGAGGATTTTCAGCTGAACGGTCACGTCCAGTGCGGTGGTCGGTTCGTCGGCGATCAGCAGTTCCGGCTCGTTGGCCAGGGCCATGGCGATCATCACACGCTGACGCTGGCCACCGGACAACTCGTGGGGCAGGGCCTTGAGGCGCTTGTGGGGTTCGGGAATGCCGACCATCTCCAGCAACTCCAGCGTGCGTTTGGTCGCCACTTTTCCCGTCAGACCCTTGTGGATGCCGAGCACCTCGTTGATCTGCTTCTCGATCGAATGCAGCGGATTGAGCGAGGTCATCGGCTCCTGGAAGATCATCGCAATCCGGTTGCCGCGGATATGACGGATGGTTTTCTCGTTCAGGTCCAGCAAGTTTTTCCCGTCATATTCGATGGTGCCGGACGGGTGTCGGGCCAGCGGGTAGGGCAACAGGCGCAGGATCGAGTGCGCAGTCACCGATTTGCCCGAGCCACTTTCGCCGACCAGGGCCAGTGTCTCGCCACGCTTGATGTCGAAACTCACGCCTTCGACCGCGCGTTGACAACGTTTGCCGACGACGAATTCGACGGCCAGGTCGCGCACTTCAATCAGATTGTCCTGATTCATTTCACTTCCTCGGGTCGAAGGCATCGCGAGCGGACTCGCCGATGAACACCAGCAAACTCAACATCAACGCGAGCACCGCAAACGCGCTGATGCCAAGCCACGGCGCTTGCAGGTTGGATTTGCCCTGGGCCACCAGTTCCCCCAGCGACGGGCTGCCCGCCGGCAAACCGAAACCGAGGAAATCCAGGGCCGTGAGCGTGCCGATGGCGCCGGTCAGGATGAACGGCATGAAGGTCATGGTCGAGACCATCGCGTTGGGCAGGATGTGGCGGAACATGATCGCACCGTTCTGCATGCCCAGGGCGCGGGCGGCGCGCACGTATTCGAGGTTACGCCCACGCAGGAACTCGGCGCGCACCACGTCCACCAGGCTCATCCAGGAAAACAGCAGCATGATCCCCAGCAGCCACCAGAAGTTGGGCTGCACGAAACTCGCGAGGATGATCAGCAAGTACAACACCGGCAACCCGGACCAGATCTCCAGAAAGCGCTGCCCGGCCAGATCGACCCAGCCGCCGTAGAAACCCTGCAAAGCCCCGGCGATCACACCGATGATTGAGCTGAACACGGTCAGCGTCAGGGCAAACAATACCGAAATCCGGAAGCCATAAATCACCCGGGCCAGCACATCGCGACCCTGGTCATCGGTGCCCAGCAGGTTGTCCGCCGAGGGCGGTGCCGGGGCCGGGACTTTCAGGTCGTAGTTGATGCTCTGGTAGTTATAGGGAATCGGCGCCCACAGCACCCAGGCGTCCTTGGCCTTGAGCAATTCGCGGATGTACGGGCTCTTGTAGTTGGCTTCCAGCGGAAATTCGCCGCCGAAGGTGGTTTCCGGGTAGCGCTTGAGCGCCGGGAAATACCAGTTGTTGTCGTAGTGCACCACCAACGGCTTGTCGTTGGCGATCAACTCGGCGCCGAGGCTGGCGCCGAACAGGATCAGGAACAGCCACAGCGACCACCAGCCACGCTTGTTGGCCTTGAACAGCTCGAAACGCCGGCGATTGAGAGGGGACAGGTTCATCTCAATGCTCCCGGCTTTCGAAGTCGATGCGCGGATCGACAAAGGTGTAGGTGAGGTCGCCGATCAGTTTCACCACCAGCCCCAACAGGGTGAAGATGAAGAGGGTGCCAAACACCACCGGATAGTCGCGGTTGATCGCCGCTTCGAAACTCATGAGCCCGAGGCCGTCGAGGGAAAAAATTACCTCCACCAGTAACGAACCGGTGAAGAAGATCCCGATGAACGCTGACGGGAACCCGGCGATCACCAGCAGCATGGCGTTGCGGAACACATGGCCGTACAACACGCGGTGATTGGTCAGGCCTTTGGCCTTGGCGGTGACCACGTACTGCTTGTTGATCTCGTCGAGGAAGCTGTTTTTGGTCAGCAAGGTCATGGTCGCGAAGTTGCCGATCACCAGTGCGGTCACCGGCAGCGCCAGGTGCCAGAAGTAATCGAGGATCTTGCCGCCCATGCTCAGTTCATCGAAGTTGTTCGAGGTCAGCCCGCGCAACGGGAACCAGTCCAGATAGCTGCCCCCGGCGAACACCACAATCAGCAGGATGGCAAACAGGAACGCCGGGATCGCATAACCGACGATGATCGCCGAGCTGGTCCAGACGTCGAAGTGGCTGCCGTGTCGCGTGGCCTTGGCGATCCCCAGCGGGATCGACACGAGGTACATGATCAACGTGCTCCACAGCCCGAGGGAAATCGACACCGGCATCTTTTCCTTGATCAGGTCGATGACCTTGGCGTCGCGGAAGAAGCTGTCGCCGAAATCCAGACTCGCGTAGTTCTTGACCATGATCCACAAGCGTTCCGGCGCCGATTTGTCGAAGCCGTACATGTGCTCGATTTCCTTGATCAGCGCCGGGTCCAGGCCTTGGGCGCCGCGATAGGCTGAGCCGGCCACCGAGACTTCGGCACCGCCACCGGCAATGCGGCTGGTGGCGCCTTCAAAGCCTTCGAGCTTGGCGATCATCTGCTCCACCGGACCGCCCGGCGCGGCCTGGATGATCACGAAGTTGATCAGCAAAATACCGAACAAGGTCGGAATGATCAGCAACAGTCGCCGAAAAATATACGCCAGCATCTGATTACTCCGTGCCCGCAGGATTGGCCTGCAATGTGGTTTCGACTTCTACCGCAGGTTTCGCATCAGGCTTGACCCACCAGGTGTTAATGCCGATGTCATAGTCGGGAGAGTTTTTCGGGTGACCGATGTGGTTCCAGTACGCCACGCGCCAGGTCTTGATGTGCCAGTTGGGGATCACGTAGTAGCCCCATTGCAGCACGCGATCCAGCGCCCGGGCGTGGGCCACGAGGCCTTTGCGCGAGTCGGCATTGATCAGGTTTTCGACCAGTTGATCAACGACCGGATCCTTCAAGCCCATGGTGTTGCGGCTGCTGGGCTTGTCGGCGGCGGCGCTCATCCAGAATTCGCGCTGTTCGTTACCTGGTGAGTTGGACTGCGGAAAACTGCCGACGATCATGTCGAAATCACGGGAGCGCACACGGTTGATGTACTGCGAGACATCGACACGGCGGATCACCAGATTGATGCCGAGGTCACTGAGGTTGCGCTTGAATGGCAGGAGCACGCGTTCAAATTCGGTCTGGGCCAGCAGGAATTCGATGGCCACCGGTTTGCCCGTGGCGTCGACCATTTTGTCGTCGACGATCTTCCAGCCGGCCTCTTGCAGCAATTGATAGGCCTCGCGCTGCTGATTGCGGATCATGCCGCTGGCGTCAGTCTTCGGATTTTCGAAGGCTTCGCTGAACACCTGAGCGGGCAGCTTGCTGCGAAACGGCTCGAGGATCTCCCGTTGATCGGCGTCCGGCAGGCCGGTGGCGGCCATTTCCGAATTCTCGAAGTAACTGCGGGTGCGCACGTAGGCGCCGTTGAACAGTTGCTTGTTGGTCCATTCGAAGTCGAGCAGCAGGCTCAGCGCCTGGCGCACCCGCACATCCTGAAACACCGGACGGCGCAGGTTGAAGACAAAACCCTGCATGCCGGTCGGGTTGCCGTTGTGAATCTGTTCCTTGATCAACCGACCTTCGGTGACTGCCGGAATGTTGTAGGCGTTGGCCCAGTTCTTCGCGGTCATTTCCAGCCAGTAATCGAACTGCCCGGCCTTCAGCGCTTCGAGGGCGACGGTGTTGTCGCGGTAGTAATCGGTGGTCATCGTGTCGAAGTTGTAGAAGCCACGATTGACCGGCAGGTCCTTGCCCCAATAGTCCTTGACCCGCTCATAACGCACCGAGCGACCGGCCTTCACGTCGGCCACTTTGTACGGGCCGCTGCCGAGCGGAATTTCCAGATTGCCCTTGTTGAAATCGCGGTCGACCCACCAATGCTTGGGCAGCACCGGCAACTGGCCGAGGATCAGCGGCAGTTCGCGGTTGTTGCTGTGCTTGAACTTGAACAGGACTTTGAGCGGGTCTTCGGCGATGACTTCGGCCACATCGCTGTAGTAGCCGCGAAACAGCGGCGAGCCTTCCTTGGTCAGCGTGTCGAAGCTGAACACCACGTCTTCGGCGCGCACGGGATGACCGTCGTGGAAGCGCGCTTCGGGGCGCAGGTAAAAGCGCACCCAGCTGTTGTCCGGCGATTTTTCGATCTTGCCGGCGATCAGTCCGTACTCGGTGAAGGGTTCGTCGAGACTGTGCCGGGTCAGCGTGTCGTAGATCTGGCCGATGTCATCGGCCGGTACGCCTTTGTTGATGAACGGGTTGAGGCTGTCGAAGCCGCCGAACCCGGCCTGGCGGAAGATCCCGCCTTTGGGGGCGTCCGGGTTGACGTAATCAAAGTGCTTGAAATCGGCCGGGTATTTCGGCGGCTCGTTGTACAGGGTCACGGCATGTTGCGGAGCGGCGCAGGCCAGCCCGGCGAACAGCAGACCGCTGGCCTGCAGGAGCAGGGCGCGTACGGGATTCATTGATCTTTCTCCGAAGACTTCAGCCACCACGCGCTCAGGCCCAGGGTGTAGGGCGGCGTCGTGACAAAGGCCAACCGGTTGCGGTAGGCCAGTCGGTGATAGTTGAGGTACCAATTGGGAATGATGTAGTGCTGCCACAGCAGCACACGGTCGAGGGCCTTGCCGGCGGCGACCTGGTCATCGCGGGTCTGGGCGGCGAGCAGTTGCTCCAGCAGGTGATCGACCACCGGGTTGGCGATGCCGGCGTAATTCTTGCTGCCCTTGACCCCGGCCTGGCTGGAATGAAAGTACTGCCATTGCTCCAGGCCCGGGCTGAGGGTCTGGTTGAGGGTCATAAGGATCATGTCGAAATCGAACTGGTCGAGGCGTTGCTTGTACTGGGCGCGATCAACCGTGCGCAGGTGGGCGTCGATGCCGATACTGGCGAGGTTCTCGATGTAAGGTTGAAGAATGCGTTCCAGGTTCGGATTGACCAGCAGGAGTTCCAGGCGCAACGGTTGCCCGGTCGCGTTCTGTAAACGCTGGCCATTAAGCTTCCAGCCGGCTTCAGCGAGCAGGCCGAGGGCTTTGCGCAGGGTTTCCCGGGGGATGCCGCGCCCGATGGTCTGCGGCAGGCTGAACGGCTCTGTGAACAGCCTGGCCGGTAATTGTTCCCGGTAGGGCTTGAGCAGCAGCCATTCATGTCCGACCGGCAACCCGGTCGCGGAGAATTCGCTGTTGGGGTAGTAACTCATGGCGCGTTTGTAGGCGCCGCTGAACAGCGTGCGGTTGGTCCACTCAAAGTCGAACATCAGCCCCAGGGCTTCGCGGACCTTGGGATCGGCGAACGTCGGGCGACGGCTGTTCATGAACAATCCCTGGCTCTGGGTCGGGATCTGGTGCGCAATCTGCGCCTTGATCACCTCGCCGCGACGTATCGCCGGGAAGTTGTAGCCGGTGGCCCAATTCTTTGCCTGATGCTCGATGTAAATGTCGAATTCGTCCGCCTTGAAGGCTTCGAATGCCACGTCACTGTCACGGTAATACTCGACTTCCATGCGGTCGACATTGTATTTGCCGCGATTGACCGGCAGGTCCTTGCCCCAGTAATCCTTGACCCGTTCGAAGACGATTTGCCGCCCTGGCGTGACCGATGTGATGCGATACGGTCCGCTGCCCAGCGGCGGCTCGAAGGTGGTGGCTTTGAAGTCGCGGCCCTTCCAGTAATGCTGCGGCAGCACCGGCAACTCGCCCAGACGCAGGATCAACAGCGGATTGCCGGCACGCTTGAACACAAAACGAATGCGCTGCGGATTGAGGATGTCGACCCGCAGCACTTCCTGGAGGCTGGTGCGGTACAGCGGATGACCTTCCTTGAGCAGCAACCGGTAGGAGAACGCGACGTCGTACGCGGTGATCGGCGTGCCGTCGTGGAAGCGCGCTTCGGGGCGCAGATTGAACACCACCCAGCTGCGGTCTTCGCTGTACTCCACCGACTGGGCAATCAGGCCGTAACTGGACGCCGGTTCATCCCCGGATGGCGCGTACTGGCCGGTGCCGACCATCAGCGGTTCGTTGAGCTCGTTGATGCCGTACTGCAGGAAGCTCGGCGTGGTGACCGGGCTGGTGCCCTTGAACGTGTAAGGGTTGAGCGTATCGAACGTGCCAAACGCCATTACCCGCAACGTTCCGCCTTTGGGCGCTTGCGGGTTGACCCAGTCGAAATGGGTAAATCTGGCCGGATACTTGAGCGTGCCGAACTGCGCATAACCATGGCTTTCGCTGATCGTCGCGCTTGCGGTGGAGCTCAAGGCCAGGCTGATCAGGAAGAGGAGGGGACGCTTCAAATAGGGGATCCGATCCAGGCGGCTTGGGCTTTGTGGACCGTACAGTAACAGCTTGTCAGGACAGGAAAAAGACAGGGGATCAATCAGTCATTTCGGCTGGACGACAATCCCTGTAGGAGCGAGCTTGCTCGCGATGACGGTGTGTCAGTCGCCATCGATGCAAACTGACAAGCCCTCATCGCGAGCAAGCTTGCTCCTACAGGTTTTGTGCTCGCCATGAAACTGTGCAGGCATAAAAAAGCCCCTGAATTCAGGGGCTGTTTTTTTAGCGCGGATTGGCAACCGTCAACATTTGCCCGGGCTTCAACGCCTGGCCGACACGAGGGTTCCAGCGTTTGAGATGCTGCATCTCAACGTTGAAGCGCTTGGCCACGATGTACAGCGAATCGCCTTGCTGGACCTTGTACTTGGTCTGCTGCTTGTTGCTTTTGGCGGTTTTGCTGTTGGCGGCGACCACGGTATTGACGCGACCGGAGCTGTTTTTGCTTTTGCGGGTGTCCTGCATGACCAGGGTCTGGCCGGCCTTGAGGTTCTTGCCGCTGAGGTTGTTCCAGCGTTGCAGATCCTTGACGTCGACGTTGTTGGCCTTGGCAATGGAGCCGAGGTTGTCGCCGCGCTTGACCCGGTAGTTGCGTTTGGCACTGGCGACGACCGTATCGTCCGCACCGTCGAAGACAGGCTTGAGTGGCTTCTTGCTGATCAGCTCTTCAGGGCGCATGGTCTGCAGGCTGGTGGTCAGCAGTTGTGCCTTGGAAGTCGGCACCAGCAAATGCTGCGGGCCATCCAGGGTGGTGGTGCGCTGCTTGAAGGCCGGGTTCAGCTGGAACAGTTCGTCTTCGTCGATGTTGGCGACTTCAGCGACTTTGGACAGGTCCATGCGCTGATTGATTTCGACAGCCTGGAAGTACGGTTCGTTGGCGATCGGGTTCAGGTTCACGCCATAGGCGTTGGGAGCCATGACCACTTGCGACAGCGCCAGCAACTTTGGCACGTATGCCTGGGTTTCGGACGGCAGCGGCAGGTTCCAGTAATCGGTAGGCAGGCCGAGCTTTTCATTGCGCTCGATGGCCCGGCTGACGGTGCCTTCACCGGCGTTGTAAGCCGCCAGGGCCAGCATCCAGTCGCCGTTGAACATGTCATGCAGGCGGGTCAGGTAATCCAGCGCGGCGGTGGTCGACGCGGTGATATCACGACGGCCATCATACAGACGGGTCTGGCGCAGGTTGAAGTAACGCCCGGTGGAAGGGATGAATTGCCAAAGACCCACCGCGTTGGACCGGGAATAGGCCATCGGGTTGTAGGAGCTTTCAATCACTGGCAGCAGCGCCAGTTCCAGCGGCATGTTGCGCTCTTCGAGGCGCTCCACGATGTAGTGCATGTAGAGACTGCCACGTTCGCCGGCGTTTTCGAGAAACGACGGGTTGCTGGCGAACCACAGGCGCTGTTGCTCGATACGTGGGTTGACGCCCAGCCCGTCCTGCAACTGGAAGCCCTGGCGCATGCGCTCCCAGACGTCCTGTGGAACTTGCGGGCTAGGTTGTTCAGTGAGCCAGATCGGCTTCTGTTTGGCGCGTGCAGCGATGTTCTGGGTGTGCGTCGCATCAGTCTGCGGCGCATGGCTGGAACAGCCCGCCAATGTGGCGGACACAGCCACCGCGATGGCTTGAGCCAAGCGGGTCAATGCGTCTGAATTGATGGCTTTACGAATAGGTGACGACATTGGCTGGAAGTTAGTTCCGGGCAAAAATGTCGGGCGATTCTAGAAAGCGTACCCCCTGCGGTCAACCATTCAGCGATATCAGACCCGCGAGCAAGCTCTTTAGAACCCGTCTTTCCAAGCCCTGAGCGCAGCAAAAACCATATCGGGCGCCAAGTTATCGCTGCCGGTCCGTTCGTCCATTTTTTCTTTAACAGATGTTTCACTGACACGCAAAAACGGATTTGTGAGCTTTTCCAGCGCCAGTGTCGAAGGCAACGTCATGATCCCGGATTCCCGTTGTCGGGTGACTTTGACCAGGCGTTCGGCAGTGTCGGGATTGTTCGGTTCGACGGCGGCGGCAAACTTCAGATTGCTCAGGGTGTATTCGTGAGTGCAGTAGACCAGCGTGTCCTCCGGCAGCGCGGCCAAACGGGTCAGCGAGGCGTACATCTGCTGTGGCGTGCCTTCGAACAGACGTCCGCAGCCCGCGGCAAACAGCGTGTCACCGCAAAACAACAGACCATGGTGATAGTAGGCAATATGCCCCAGCGTATGGCCCGGGACGGAAAGCACATCGAAATCCCATCCGAGCACGCTGACACGGTCGTTGTCCTTGAGCGCAACGTCTCGCGCGGGAATGCTTTCGCTCGCCGGGCCATAGACCTTCGCGTTTGTCGCTTTCTTCAACTGTTCGACACCGCCGACATGGTCATGATGGTGGTGAGTGATCAGAATGTCGCTTAATACCCAACCGGGATTGACCGTCAGCCAGGCTTGCACGGGCGCGGCATCACCCGGATCGACGACGGCGCAGCGCTTGCTGCCGTGGTCTTGTAACAACCAGATGTAGTTATCGGTGAAGGCGGGCAGGGCAGTGATCTGTATCATCGTCGGATTCGCCAAGCAGAAAACAAAGGCGCATCTTAGAACTTCCTGGCGCGTTGGAGAATGCAATGACTGACAAAGCGTTCGCACAGGCTGATCCGGACTGGCTGGCGTTGATCAGCGCAGCCCGCGACTGGCTGTCCGGGCCCATCGGGCAATTTTTGCTGGACGAAGAGCGGCGCATGCTCGAAGACGAGCTGGGGCGCTTTTTCGGCGGTTACCTTGTGCATTACGGCCCGTCTGCCCAGACGCCGCCGTCGGCGCCACAGGTGCAGCGCAATGTGCGTCTTGGTGCGCCGTTGCCGGGGGTCGAGATTGTCTGCGAGGAACAAGCCTGGCCACTCAGCGAACATGCCGCCGACGTGGTGGTGTTGCAGCATGGGCTGGATTTCTGCCTGTCGCCCCACGGTTTGTTGCGCGAAGCGGCCAGCAGCGTGCGGCCCGGTGGGCATCTGCTGATCATCGGCATCAATCCCTGGAGCACTTGGGGCTTGCGGCATATGTTTGCCCATGACGGGATGCGCAAGGCGCGCTGCATCTCTCCATCGCGGGTTTCGGACTGGCTGAACCTGCTGGGTTTCGCGCTGGAGAAACGCCGCTTCGGGTGCTATCGTCCGCCGCTGGCTTCGCCTGCCTGGCAGACCCGTCTGGCCGGATGGGAACGCAGGGCCGGCGCCTGGCAACTGTCGGGCGGTGGTTTCTACTTGCTGGTGGCGCGCAAGATCGTGGTCGGTCTGCGGCCGCTGCGGCAGGAACGCCGTGAGCCGATGGGCAAACTGATTCCGCTGCCGATGGCCAAGGTCAACCGGCGCAACATCGAGCCGTAAACCCTTCTTTAATTTCGGCCGGGCGTGTCCCGGCTTTGGGCGTCGTCGATCCTCGATCGGCGGGCCACCGCATTTTCTGGATAGATTGGCATGAGCGATAGCGTAGAACTCTTTACCGACGGCGCCTGTAAAGGCAATCCCGGCCCTGGCGGCTGGGGCGCCTTGCTGGTGTGCAAAGGCGTTGAGAAAGAACTCTGGGGCGGCGAAGCCAACACCACCAACAATCGCATGGAGCTGATGGGCGCGATCCGAGGCCTGGAAGAACTCAAGCGTCCGTGCGAAGTGCTACTGGTGACCGACTCCCAGTACGTGATGAAAGGCATCAATGAATGGATGGACAACTGGAAGAAGCGCGGCTGGAAAACCGCTGCGAAAGAACCGGTTAAAAACGCTGACCTTTGGAAGCTGCTGGACGAGCAGGTCAACCGCCATAAAGTCACCTGGAAATGGGTGCGCGGGCACATCGGCCATCACGGCAACGAACGGGCCGACCAATTGGCTAACCGTGGCGTGGACGAAGTGCGCGGCTACAAACAGACTTGATTTCCTGCTGATACACCGTGGTGCACTCATCGCCAGCAGGCTGGCTCCCACAGGAGATTTGTGAATGACGCAGATCAAGAGTGGGAGCTGGCCCGCCAGCGATCGGGACGGCACGGTCCACCTGAAAGACCCCGTCCAGCGTGTTAACATTCGCGTTTTTACATGATTGACCGATTGAGAGCTGAGCACTGATGGCCACCAGATCCGTTGTACTCGATACCGAAACGACCGGCATGCCGGTAACCGACGGCCACCGGATTATCGAAATCGGTTGCGTCGAGTTGATCGGCCGGCGGCTGACGGGGCGGCACTTTCATGTGTACCTGCAACCGGACCGCGAAAGTGACGAAGGCGCCATCGGCGTCCACGGCATCACCAACGAATTCCTGGTGGGCAAGCCACGTTTTGCCGAAGTGGCCGAAGAATTCTTCGAGTTCATCAAGGGCGCGCAGCTGATCATCCATAACGCGGCGTTCGACGTTGGTTTCATCAACAACGAATTTGCCTTGATGGGCCAGCACGAGCGTGCGGACATCACGCAACACTGCTCGATCCTCGATACCTTGATGATGGCCCGGGAACGCCACCCAGGGCAGCGCAACAGCCTCGATGCGTTGTGCAAACGCTATGGCGTCGACAACTCCGGCCGTGAACTGCACGGCGCCTTGCTCGACTCCGAGATTCTTGCCGACGTCTACCTGACCATGACCGGTGGCCAGACCAGCCTGTCCCTGGCGGGTAACGCCTCCGATGGCAATGGTTCCGGTGAAGGCGCGGACAACTCGGCCACGGAAATCCGTCGCCTGCCTGCAGACCGTCAGCCCACACGCATCATCCGCGCCAGCGAAGACGACCTGGCCCGGCACGCGGCTCGAATGGAAGTCATCGCAAAATCCGCTGGCGCTCCGGCGTTGTGGGTGCAGCTGGCTGAGGCGCAGGCGTAGTTCCTTCGTGAAGATCGAGCTCCTACGAGGGAATGCGTAATCCTGTAGGAGCTGTCGAGTAAAACGAGGCTGCGATCTTTTGAAAACCAACCCGCACCCCGACAAGTAGCTGCCGACCCATTTTAGTGCGTCGCGCTCGCCACATCCGCTTCAACCCTCTACCCTGAGGTGATTGGCAGGCTCTGGTCTGCCGCCTCAGGACACTGAGCCCCATGTATAAAGATTTGAAATTTCCCGTTCTGATCGTGCATCGCGACATCAAGGCTGACACCGTCGCCGGTGATCGCGTGCGCGGCATTGCCCGGGAACTGGAGCAGGAAGGTTTCAGCATCGTATCGGCGGTGGACTACACGGAGGGGCGGCTGGTTGCCTCGACTTATCACGGTCTGTCCTGCATGTTGATCGCGTCCGAAGACGCCAGCACTCATTCCCATTTGTTACAGAACATGGCCGAGCTGATCGGTCTGGCACGGGTCCGTGCGCCCGATCTGCCAATCTTCGCCCTGGGCGAAAAGGTCACTCTGGAAAATGCGCCGGCCGATGCCATGGCCGAGCTCAACCAGTTGCGCGGCATTCTTTACCTGTTCGAAGACACGGTGCCGTTTCTCGCCCGACAGGTGGCGCGTGCCGCGCGCAAGTACCTTGATGGCCTGTTGCCGCCGTTTTTCAAGGCGTTGGTGCAGCATACCGCCGACTCCAATTACTCCTGGCACACCCCGGGGCACGGCGGTGGCGTGGCGTATCACAAGAGTCCGGTAGGACAGGCGTTTCACCAGTTTTTCGGTGAAAACACCCTGCGTTCGGATTTGTCGGTTTCAGTGCCGGAACTCGGTTCGCTGCTGGATCATACCGGCCCCCTGGCCGACGCCGAGGCCCGTGCGGCCCGCAACTTCGGCGCCGATCACACCTTTTTCGTGATCAATGGCACGTCCACTGCCAACAAGATAGTCTGGCACTCGATGGTTGCTCGCGATGATTTGGTGCTGGTGGATCGCAATTGCCACAAATCGGTGCTGCACTCGATCATCATGACCGGCGCCATACCGCTTTATCTGTGTCCGGAGCGTAATGAACTGGGCATCATCGGCCCGATTCCACTGAGTGAATTCAGCCCGGCATCGATCCAGGCCAAGATCGATGCGAGCCCGCTGACCAAGGGCCGGGCGCCGAAGGTCAAACTCACGGTCGTCACCAACTCGACCTACGACGGCCTCTGCTACAACGCCGAACTGATCAAACAGCAATTGGGCAACAGCACCGAGGTGTTGCACTTCGACGAGGCCTGGTACGCCTATGCGGCGTTCCATGAGTTTTTTGCCGGACGTTACGGCATGGGCACATCCCGCACTGACGACAGCCCGCTGGTGTTCACCACCCATTCCACCCACAAACTGCTGGCGGCATTCAGCCAGGCGTCGATGATCCATGTGCAGGATGGCGGTGCGCGGCAACTGGACCGTGATCGCTTCAACGAAGCGTTCATGATGCACATCTCCACGTCGCCGCAGTACGGCATCATTGCCTCGCTGGACGTCGCCTCAGCGATGATGGAAGGCCCGGCCGGACGTTCGCTGTTGCAGGAGATGTTCGACGAGGCCCTGAGTTTTCGTCGAGCGCTGGCCAATCTGCGTCAGCACATCGCCGCTGATGACTGGTGGTTCTCGATCTGGCAACCACCGTCGGTGGAAGGTATCGAGCGGGTGACCACCGAAGACTGGCTGTTGCAGCCTGATGCCGACTGGCACGGCTTTGGCGGCGTGACCGATGATTATGTGTTGCTCGACCCGATCAAGGTCACGTTGGTGATGCCGGGTTTGACGGCGGGCGGCGCCCTTAGCGAGCGCGGGATTCCGGCAGCGGTGGTCAGCAAATTCCTCTGGGAGCGTGGGCTGGTGGTCGAAAAGACTGGGCTCTATTCGTTCCTCGTGTTGTTCTCCATGGGCATCACCAAGGGCAAATGGAGCACGCTGCTCACCGAGTTACTGGAGTTCAAGCGCAGCTACGATGCCAATGTCAGTCTGATCAATTGTCTGCCCTGCGTGGCGCAACAGAACGTTGCACGCTATCAGGGCATGGGCCTGCGGGATTTGTGTGATCAGTTGCACGCCTGCTATCGCAGCAATGCCACGGCCAAACACCTCAAGCGTATGTACACGGTATTGCCGGAAGTCGCGATGAAGCCGGCGGACGCCTATGATCAGTTGGTGCGCGGTGATGTTGAGGCGGTGTCCATCGATGCGCTGGACGGGCGCATCGCGGCGGTGATGCTGGTTCCGTATCCGCCAGGCATCCCCTTGATCATGCCCGGCGAGCGTTTTACCGAGGCAACCCGCTCAATCATTGACTATCTGGCGTTTGCCCGAACGTTCGATGCCAGTTTCCCGGGATTCGTCGCCGATGTGCACGGATTGCAACATGAAGACGAGGGCAATGGGCGGCACTATACCGTCGATTGCATCAAGGAATGAGGACCTTTCCCAGTATGCAACCGGTCATGAATCCTACTCATCCAGGGCTGTCGGTGCGTGTTGCCGACGAAGGTTTCGCTCCCTATATCTGGGGCAGTGATTTCAGTTTTGAAGTTGCCGCTTACGGCGCGCCGGAAATAGGTCAGCCCGTGGAGCGATGGCGGGTCACGCCGATTACCCCTTATCGCAAGTGTTATGGCATTGATCCTGAGGAGTTCAGCAGTTTTCGCGATGCTCCGGACAGCGCGATTTTCATGGCGTATCTGGACGATGAGCCGGTGGGGCATCTGGTGGTCAGCACCAACTGGAACGGCTTTGCCCATATCGACGAATTGGCAGTGCATGCGCCTGCCCGGCGACATGGCGTCGCCAAGGCGCTGCTGGATGTGGCGCAGTTCTGGAGCCGCAAGAAAAAACTGCCGGGCATCATGCTCGAAACCCAGAACAATAACCTGGGCGCCTGTCGACTCTATGAACGGTGTGGTTACGTGATCGGCGGGATCGACCATCTGCGTTATCGCGGTATCGACCCGAACACCGCCGAAGTGGCGTTGTTCTGGTATCGAATGTTCGAAAACCAGCTGGAAAACCCGATCAGTTCACCAGCATCGCCGCGGCTTGTTCCGTGATGATGCTCAACAAAGCCTGAACCGCGGCAGAAGGCTCACCGTTTTTCAGGGTCAAGGCGTACAGGCTGATCGGCACGGCCGGCGCCAGCGGGCAGACATCCAGCCCCGTCGTTTTGGCCCCGAGAGCCGTGAACGGATCGACAATGGCCAAGCCTTCCCCTGCCTCGACCATGCTGCGCATCATCTGATGGGTCTGGACGCGGGTCTGAATAACCGGCGCCGGACGCAAGGCGTGCAGTTTGTTTTCCAGGGCCGGGCTCAACGGGTCGTGGCCTTCCAGGCCGATCATCGATTGACCGGCCAGATCCTGCAGCGAGATGTATTTCTGTTTCGGTTGCAGCCAGCCATGGGGCGCGAGCAGTTGCAACTTGCCTTGGGCAATCACCTGGCAGTCGATTTCAGTGCGTTCGGGGTCATGCAGGCTCAGCCCCAGATCGCTTTCGCGCAGCAACAGGCTTTTGACGATGTCTCGGGTGGGCTGGCTCAGAAGGGTGCAGGGCGCGTCGGGCAGGCGTCGACGCAGGGCGGCGATGCTGTGCGGCAATAATTGCTGGGCCAGGGGCGGGGTGCAAATGATGCGCAGCGGTGGCGCCAGGTATTGTTTGAGGCTATTGGCCAGGCGCTGAACCGGTTCGAGCGCATCGTAGACCCGTTCGATTTCGACCTGCAGTTCCCGCGCCTCGCGGGTGGCCTGCAAGCGCCCGCGTACGCTGGCAAACAACATGAACCCCAGCTGATCCTCGGCGTCGCGCAGCAAATGCTCGACATCGGCCACCGGCATCTGCAGCCATTCGGCGGCGGTGCCCAGGTGACCGGTCTGCAGGAGCGCCTGGATCACTTCGATATGGCGTAAGCGCATGCATGAAGTCCATGTTCAGCAGGTGAAGGAGTCAGCGTTTGAATCCTAACCCAAGTCCGTGCATATGACTTCTACCCATAACATCGAGTTATGACGCAACGGTGGGTTCCGGCTCCCGGACGAGCGTAACGCCCGATTGCACCAGCTGAAACTCGTTGTCATCGATCTTGTTCAGGCGATCGCCAATGGCTGTTTTGTAAGTGGTAACCGTCCCTGGTACGTCTGCCGCCGGCGTGGATTCAAACTCATGCACGGAATAAATGCGGCCTTCCGCGTCTCTTGCATGGAACTGACCGACGAGTACTGCTGCCATCTGCTTAGAACCTCTGGAGATAAATCACTCAATTTGCGGCTCTGTAGACCGTGCTTGTGCGAAGTAAGTTTTCTTACATGAAAAAAATAGTCAGGTGCGGTGTTTTCGGCCGCCTCCGGGTAAAACGTCATCTATAACTACAAGCTCTTTCCACCGGACAGTCGAGAATCTCCCATGAGCAACGTCTATACGATCGCCGTCGTGGTCGGCAGCTTGAGAAAGGAATCGATCAACCGCAAGATCGCGTTGGCCCTGGCTGAACTGGCGCCTGCCAATCTCAAGCTCAACATCGTCGAAATCGGCGATCTGCCGCTCTATAACGAAGACATCGATGGTGCGTCACCGCCGGCAGCCTACAGCACTTTCCGACAACAAGTGAGCACATCCGACGCGGTGCTGTTCGTGACGCCTGAATACAACCGTTCTGTACCGGCGCCGATGAAGAATGCGATCGATGTGGGGTCGCGCCCGTACGGCAAAAGTGCCTGGAGTGGAAAGCCGGGCGCAGTGATCAGCGCGTCACCGGGTGCAGTCGGTGGATTTGGTGCGAACCATCACCTGCGTCAGTCCATGGTTTTTCTCAATGTGCCAATGATGCAGCAACCCGAGGCTTATCTGGGTGGTGCCGGTAAAGCGTTTGATGAGGCGGGTACGCTGTCCGAATCGGTGAAGCCTTTCCTGCAGAGTTTCATCAATGCCTATGCGCAATGGGTGGAGCAGCACAAGAAAGTTTGAGTTTGCGGGCAACCTGGTGTTGCGGGTGAATTTGGCGGCGCCGGTTGTGAGGTTATTCATTTAAACCGGGTTGGCCCTATCGCGAGCAAGCTCGCTCCTACAGAGGAATGCATTTCAACCTGTGGGAGCCTGCTCGCGAAGGGGCCGGCTCAGGCAATGCGAGGCTCAACCCTGTCCCGGCACATTCGGCCAAAGATCCGCCACCAGAAACAACCGCTCGGCTTCTTCCCAGTCACCGCTGGCGTTTTCCGTCAGCCGCACCAGCAGTTGCGCCGGGGCCAGCGGGTCCAGATCGCTCAACCACGCTTGCAGTTGCTCTGCATTCCAGGTGTGTTCCGCGGTGTAGTGCGCCGGCGCCAGCCAGGCATGGCGGGGCAGGGGCTGCCAGCGGCCAGCCGGGCTTTGCGCAACAAACGCCGCCCAATCCTTTTGATGCAACCAACGCCCACGCAAATGTTGTGGATGTGCGCCCTGCGGGGAATCGGAAGGGCCCGGCCACGGATAAAGCAGATAGCCACCCAACCATAAATGCGCGCTGAACTGGCGGATATCCAGTGCCGCGAGCACTTCGCGGCTCTCGGGACGTGCGGAGATCGGCAGTTGATGTTCGCTCAGATGCTTCAGTTTGCGGTCCAGTCGGTCATGGCAACCCGGGCCGAGCCATTGTGCGGTGTCGTGGCCATCGCCGGATTGCGGGCCGAGGTAAAGCTTGATTGCCAGTTCCAGGTGATGCACGCCGTCGCGATCACGCAGCAACATATCCAGCTCGCCCAAGGTGTGGCCCTCGCGGCGGATCGGCATGTTGGCGGCAATCAATTCGATGCCCGGCGCATGCTGCACGGCGAATTGCCACAGTCGCTCGTAATACAAGCCCAGGCGCCGGGTGCGGGCCTGGGCCAGCCAGTGCAGCAACCCGTAACTGTCCCGGTCGAGCTGTCGCAGCCAGTGTTCCAGGTGCTCCGGCGTCTGCACCCAATCGCTGCCGGCCAGCGGATGCCGCTGTGGCCACGGCGTATCGCCAAGCATCGGCGGTGCGAGGATGACCCACGCCAGGTCGCGCACTTCAGGGTGGCGCAACTGGTGGGGTAGCTGGAGCAGATCTGGAAATAGGATCATCTTGCGAGCATAGCCCGAAACCCGAGCACACCCTTGAAGCTGAAAGGATTTTGTCTACGGCCGGGTTTCGCCCATAATCGTGTTTTTCGCGCCACACAGATCCCGCAGGAGCCCCATGGAGCAATTTCGCAATATCGGCATCATCGGTCGCCTGGGCAGTTCTCAGGTGCTGGATACCGTCCGCCGACTGAAACGGTTTCTGCTCGATCGTCACCTGCATGTGATCCTCGAAGACACCATCGCCGAAGTCCTGCCGGGGCATGGCCTGCAAACGTCGTCGCGCAAGATGCTCGGTGAAGTCTGCGACATGGTCATCGTCGTCGGGGGCGATGGCAGCCTGCTCGGCGCCGCACGGGCACTGGCCAAGCACAATATTCCGGTACTCGGGATCAACCGGGGCAGCCTGGGTTTCCTGACCGATATCCGTCCCGATGAACTGGAAGTCAAAGTCGCCGAAGTGCTCGATGGGCATTATCTGGTGGAAAACCGCTTCCTGCTCCAGGCCGAAGTCCGCCGTCATGCCGAGGCCATCGGCCAGGGCGATGCACTGAACGACGTGGTGCTGCACCCCGGCAAATCGACGCGGATGATCGAGTTCGAGCTGTACATCGACGGCCAGTTCGTCTGCAGCCAGAAGGCCGACGGCCTGATCGTCGCCACGCCGACCGGTTCCACTGCGTATGCGCTGTCCGCCGGCGGGCCGATCATGCACCCCAAGCTCGACGCCATTGTCATTGTGCCGATGTACCCCCATACCTTGTCGGGTAGACCCATTGTGGTCGATGGCAACAGTGAGCTGAAAATCGTCGTGTCCAAGGATATGCAGATTTACCCGCAAGTCTCGTGTGACGGGCAGAACCACTTTACCTGCGCGCCCGGCGACACCATTACCGTCAGCAAGAAAGCCCAGAAGTTGCGGCTGATTCATCCGCTCGACCACAACTACTATGAAGTCTGCCGGACCAAGCTCGGCTGGGGCAGCAGGTTGGGTGGTGGAGGCGACTGATGCTCGATCCCGCGCGTAGCTACGACCTGATCGGTGACGTGCACGGTTGCGCAATGACCCTTGAGCATTTGCTCGACCGGCTCGGTTATCACAAGCAGGGTGGTGTCTGGCGACACGCATCGCGCATGGCGGTGTTCGTCGGCGACATCATCGACCGCGGCCCGCGGATTCGCGAGGCGCTGCATATCGTTCACGACATGGTCGAGGCCGGTCAGGCGCTGTGCATCATGGGCAACCATGAATTCAATGCGTTGGGCTGGGTCACGCCGGCGCTGCCCGGCAGCGGCAAGCAATTCGTGCGCGAGCACACGCCACGCCACGCCCGCTTGCTGCACGAAACCCTGACCCAGTTTGAACACCATCCCGGCGACTGGCACGACTTCCAGCAGTGGTTCTACGAACTGCCGCTGTTCCTCGATGCCGGGCGTTTTCGCGTGGTGCACGCGTGCTGGGATGCAGGCTTGATCGAGCCGTTGCGGGCACTGTTTCCCAATGGTTGCGTCGACGAGCATTTTCTTCAGGCGTCGGCGGAACCGGGTTCGTTTGCCTGCACCGTATTCGATCGCCTGCTGCGTGGCACCGACATGCGCTTGCCCCATGGCTTGACCATGACCAGCGGCGACGGACTGGTGCGTTCGTTTTTCCGCACCAAATTCTGGGAAGACGACCCGAAAACCTATGGAGACATTGTGTTCCAGCCAGACGCCTTGCCTGAACCCGTCGCGCAAACGCCATTGACCTCTACCGAAAAGAACAGCCTGCTGCGCTACGGTATCGATGAGCCGCTGTTGTTTGTCGGCCACTATTGGCGCAGCGGCAAACCAGCGCCGATCCGGCCAAACCTGGCCTGCCTGGACTACAGCGCGGTGCTCTACGGCAAACTGGTCGCGTATCGACTGGACCAGGAAACCCGCCTCGATCCACATAAATTCGTCTGGGTCGATGTCGAGCGGCCGGAGGTGCTGCAATGAGTGCTGTCGCGGTCTTGCGTCTGCCATTGGCGGTGGACCTGAGCGGGTTCGTCCAATTGCTCAAACGCATGCAAGTGCCCCATCGGGTCAGTGAAGAGTCCGGTGAGCAAGTGTTGTGGGTGCCGCAGAACATCAGCGAAGACGTCCGTGCTCTGTACGAGCGCTTTCCGGCGGGCGATCCCGACCAGCAACTGGATATCCCGGTGGCGCAAACGGTCAAGCGTCCGGGGTTTGTCGAGCAGGTGAAATACGCCAAGGCCACCGCGCTGATATTGCTGCTGAGCGTGATCGTCGGCGCGCTCACGCTGCTGGGCGACAACCTGGAAACGATGCGCTGGCTGACCTTCCTCGAATTCCGCGTGGTCGGTGAATACATTCATTTCACGCCTCTGGCCGACAGCCTGGCGGCCGGGCAGTGGTGGCGTCTGGTGACGCCGATGCTGATCCACTTCGGCATCCTGCACCTGGCGATGAACGGCATGTGGTACTGGGAGCTGGGTCGACGTATTGAATCGCGTCAGGGCAGCATCAACCTGATCGGCCTGACCTTGCTGTTCAGCCTCGTGTCCAACTTCACCCAATATTTGTTCAGCGGGCCGTCCCTGTTCGGTGGGCTGTCCGGCGTGCTGTACGGTTTACTCGGGCATTGCTGGATTTTCCAGCTGCTCGCGCCCAACCCGGCATATCGCTTGCCCCGTGGCGTGTTGGTGATGATGCTGGTGTGGCTGTTGTTGTGCCTGTCCGGCCTCATCTCGATGATCGGCTTCGGCGAAATCGCCAACGCGGCCCATGTCAGCGGGTTACTCATCGGATGCTTCACCGGTTTGTTGGGTGGTTTGTACAACCGCCGTAAACTGGCCGTCTAAATCAGATATGCAATAAAGAGCGCGGAGACCCAATGTCCTCTTTTAACGAAATGATCAAGAACATCACCCCTGATATCTACGAGAGCCTGAAACTGGCCGTGGAAATCGGCAAATGGTCCGATGGCGGCAAACTCACCGCCGAGCAGCGTGAACTGTCGCTGCAAGCGATGATCGCCTGGGAAATCCAGAACCTGCCCGAAGACCAGCGCACGGGCTACATGGGCCCGCAGGAATGCAGCTCCAAGTCGATTCAAGTGCCGAATATCCTGTTCAAGTCGGATGCCATCCATTGATCGAGATTGGCCGCGGTGCAATCAGCAAAATGTCGGCACGCCTTGACGGGCCAAACGTGCAATACGCATTTCGTCTTGGCGAAACCGAGGTGCCGGTCAATCCGTTGATCGGGACCACGGTGCGCCTTGAATACCTGGGTGCGATCCACTGCATCCATTGCGGACGCAAAACCAAAACCAGTTTCAGCCAGGGTTACTGCTACCCGTGCATGACCAAACTGGCCCAGTGCGACGTGTGCATCATGAGCCCGGAACGCTGCCACTTTGACGCCGGTACGTGCCGAGAGCCGGAGTGGGGCGAGAAGTTCTGCATGACCGACCACGTGGTGTACCTGGCCAATTCGTCGGGGGTGAAAGTCGGGATTACCCGAGCGACCCAGCTGCCGACCCGCTGGCTCGATCAGGGCGCCAGCCAGGCATTGCCGATCATCCGCGTCTCGACCCGACAGCAGTCCGGGTTTGTCGAAGACCTGTTCCGCAGCCAAGTGGCTGACAAGACCAACTGGCGTGCTTTACTCAAGGGCGATGCGGCGGCGGTGAATCTGGCCGAGGTTCGCGATCAGCTGTTCGCCAGTTGCGCAGAAGGTTTGCAAACGCTGCAGGAACGATTTGGCCTACAGGCGATCCAGACTATTTCTGACGTTGATCCGCTCGAAATCCGCTACCCGGTCGAGCA
This sequence comes from Pseudomonas sp. Irchel s3b5, assembly GCF_900187435.1. NCBI lineage: Bacteria > Pseudomonadati > Pseudomonadota > Gammaproteobacteria > Pseudomonadales > Pseudomonadaceae > Pseudomonas > Pseudomonas sp. Irchel s3b5. The sequence goes on along the minus strand of NZ_FYDY01000001.1, from coordinate 28,119 downwards.
GTACCCGGCGAAAATCGTCAGCTTCAACCTGGACAAGAACCCGATCGTCGAAGGCACGCTGATGGGCGTCAAAGGTCAATACCTGATTTTCGACACCGGCGTGATCAATATTCGTAAATACACGGCTTACCAGCTCGCCGTGCATCAGTAAGGATTCCAGCATGCGCACCGAACAACCGAAGATGATCTACCTGAAGGACTATCAGGCGCCCGAGTACCTGATCGACGAGACGCACCTGACCTTCGAGTTGTTCGAGGACCACAGCCTGGTCCATGCGCAACTGGTGATGCGCCGCAACCCCGAGCGTGGCCCGGGCCTGCCGCCGCTGGTGCTGGATGGCCAGCAACTCGAGCTGGTGTCGGTCACGTTGGCCGACCGCGAGTTGAGTGCTGCCGACTATCAATTGACCGAGAGTCACCTGACCCTGCACCCGACCAGCACCACGTTCACGGTCGATACCAGCGTCAGGATCCATCCGGAAACCAACACCGCGCTGGAAGGCCTGTACAAGTCCGGCACGATGTTCTGCACCCAGTGCGAGGCCGAAGGCTTCCGCAAGATCACCTATTATCTCGACCGTCCGGACGTGATGAGCACCTTCACCACCACCGTGGTTGCCGAACAGCACAGCTATCCGGTGTTGCTGTCCAACGGCAACCCGATTGCCTCCGGTCCTGGCGAAGACGGCCGGCACTGGGCGACCTGGGAAGACCCGTTCAAGAAACCGGCGTACCTGTTTGCGTTGGTGGCCGGTGACCTGTGGTGCGTTGAAGACACGTTCACCACCATGACCGAACGCACTGTGGCGCTGCGTATTTATGTCGAGCCGGAAAACATCGACAAGTGCCAGCACGCCATGAACAGCCTGAAGAAATCCATGCGCTGGGACGAAGAGGTCTACGGTCGCGAGTACGATCTGGACATCTTCATGATCGTCGCCGTGAACGACTTCAACATGGGCGCGATGGAGAACAAGGGCCTCAACATCTTCAACTCCAGCGCCGTGCTGGCCCGCGCCGAAACCGCCACCGACGCCGCGCACCAGCGGGTCGAGGCGATCGTCGCTCACGAATATTTCCACAACTGGTCGGGCAACCGCGTGACCTGCCGCGACTGGTTCCAGCTGTCGCTGAAGGAAGGTTTCACCGTGTTCCGCGATTCGGGCTTCTCCGCCGACATGAACTCGGCCACGGTCAAGCGTATTCAGGACGTCGCCTACCTGCGCACCCACCAGTTCGCCGAAGACGCCGGTCCCATGGCCCACGCTGTGCGCCCGGACAGCTTTATCGAGATTTCCAACTTCTACACCCTGACTGTGTACGAAAAGGGTTCGGAAGTCGTGGGCATGATCCATACCTTGCTCGGCGCTGAAGGTTTCCGCAAAGGCAGCGATTTGTACTTTGATCGCCACGACGGCCAGGCCGTGACCTGCGATGACTTCATCAAGGCCATGGAAGATGCCAACGGCGTCGACCTGACCCAGTTCAAGCGCTGGTACAGCCAGGCGGGCACACCGCGTCTGTCCGTGAGCGAGTCTTACGACGCGGCGGCAAAAACCTACAGCCTGACGTTCCGCCAGAGCTGCCCGGAAACCCCGGACAAAGTTGAAAAACTGCCGTTCGTGATTCCGGTCGAACTGGGCCTGCTCGATAGCAAGGGCGGCGAGATTGCCCTGCGTCTTGCCGGTGAAGCCGCCGCCCAAGGCACGACCCGCGTGATCTCGGTGACCGAAGCCGAGCAGACGTTCACCTTCGTCGACATCGCTGAACAACCGTTGCCGTCGTTGCTGCGTGGTTTCTCGGCGCCGGTGAAACTGAGCTTCCCGTACAACCGCGATCAGTTGATGTTCCTGATGCAGCACGACAGCGACGGTTTCAACCGCTGGGATGCCGGGCAGCAACTGTCTGTGCAGGTGTTGCAGGAATTGATCGCCCAGCAGCAGAAGGGCGAAGCGCTGGTGCTGGATCAGCGTCTGGTCACCGCGTTGCGCACTGTGCTGTCGGACGAATCGCTGGATCAGGCGATGGTCGCGGAAATGCTCTCGTTGCCGAGCGAAGCGTATCTCACCGAAATCAGCGAAGTGGCGGATGTCGACGCCATCCACACCGCCCGTGAGTTTGCCCGTAAGCAACTGACGGACGCCTTGTTCGAAGGCCTGTGGCTGCGCTATCAGGCCAATCGCGAATTGTCGAAGCAGACGCCGTACATGGCCGAGGCCGAGCATTTCGCCCGTCGCGCCTTGCAGAACATTGCGTTGTCGTACCTGATGCTCAGCGGCAAACCGGAAGTATTGGCGGCAACCCTGGAGCAGTTCGACGCGTGCGACAACATGACCGAGCGTTTGACCGCACTGGCGGTGTTGGTCAACTCGCCGTTCGAAGAACAGAAGGCCACGGCGCTGGCGAGCTTCGCCGAGCACTTCAAGGACAACCCGCTGGTCATGGATCAATGGTTCAGCGTGCAGGCCGGCAGTGTATTGCCTGGCGGTCTGGATCGGGTGAAGGCGTTGATGCAGCACCCGGCCTTCAACATCAAGAACCCGAACAAGGTGCGGGCGCTGGTCGGTGCGTTTGCCGGGCAGAACCTGATCAACTTCCATGCGGCGGATGGTTCCGGGTATCGCTTCCTCGCCGATCTGGTGATCGAGTTGAATGGCTTCAATCCGCAGATTGCTTCTCGCCAGTTGGCGCCTCTGACTCGCTGGCGCAAGTACGACAGTGCCCGTCAGGCTTTGATGAAAGCTGAGCTGGAGCGCATTCGTGCGTCGGGTCAGTTGTCCAGCGATGTGTTTGAAGTGGTCAGCAAGAGTCTGGCCTGAGTCTGCTGTTGACCTTGGCGGCCTTCGGGCCGACCAATTTCTTTTTCTTTCAGATGTACTCAATCCCTGTAGGAGCTGGCTTGCCAGCGATGGCGGTGTGTCAGCTGCAGCAGGGTTGGCCGAGATGGCGCCATCGCCGGCAAGCCAGCTCCTACAGGGAGGTGTGTACAGCCTGACGAACAGGCCGGCCGGTAGGCCGCCTCGCTTTGGCTTTTGGTTTTCTTACCCCCCTCGATAGGCCCACGGCGAGGCACCAAATGTAAGGGGCCAAGCGCTTTGGTTACTTTCGCCTGGGCCGGCATTCCGGCTCTTCGAACGTGACCCGCCGTAAGGGCGGAACCAATAGCGGCCGTAACCGCAGCAACGGATATGTACACCAATCACCAAAACCCCAATCACCCCACCTGATACCCAACCATTCAGAACAACCCCCATCCCCCCCGGTTAACAAAAGATAACGTGGCGTCGATTGTCAGACATTCAAAAACACCGATAGGATAAGCCAGCTTCCGAAGGGGCTCTGGATTGCGGGTTTCAGGACTATGTTCTGAAACTGCCGGTCCAGACACGCACCCTTACGGCGCCCAGAAAGGTTGAATGACCTAACAATAATAATGGGGGAAGGTCTATGAGTGAGCCTGTCATGGGTGTGGGTATCTGCCGCCCGCCGGCATTACGCAAAATCGCGTTGCTGGCTACAGCGCTCTCGCTGTTGGGCTCGGCCATGCTGTCGGCACCTGTGCTGGCCGCAGCGACGCCAGCATCCGACGTTGTTTATGCCACTGAATCTGCCAAGGCGGTCAAAAGCCTGATGCTCGATGTCGTCCACGCCGGCAAGCGGCTGGTGGCGGTTGGGGATCGCGGGCACATCCTTTATTCCGATGACCAGGGTACCAGCTGGGCGCAGGCCAAGGTGCCAACCCGGGCACTGCTGACGTCGGTGTTTTTCGTCGATGACAAACACGGCTGGGCCGTCGGCCATGACGCACAGATCCTCGCCAGCGAGGACGGCGGCGCCACCTGGACCAAGCAATTCGAAGATCTCCAACGCGAGTCGCCGCTGCTCGATGTCTGGTTCAAGGACGTCAACAGCGGCTTCGCCGTGGGTGCTTACGGCGCGCTGCTTGAAACCACCGATGGCGGCAAACACTGGGAAGACGTCAGTGACCGCATGGACAATGAAGACCAGTACCACCTGAACGCAATCGCAGCGGTCAAGGACTCCGGTCTGTTCATCGTTGGCGAGCAGGGCAGCATGTTCCGCTCTGCCGACTGGGGCCAGACCTGGGAAAAACTCGAAGGTCCGTACGAAGGCTCGTTGTTCGGCGTGATGGGCACGGCTCAACCTTCCACGCTGCTGGTTTACGGTCTGCGCGGCAATCTCTACCGTTCCACCGACTTCGGCAGCAACTGGGAGCAAGTCGAGCTCAAGGCTGAACGCGGCGACCTGGAGTTCGGTCTGTCCGGTAGCACGCTGCTCGATGACGGTTCCATCGTGATCGTCGGCAACGGCGGTTCGGTGATTCGCAGCAGCGACGATGGCGAAACCTTCAAAGTGGTCAACCGTGCGGATCGCATTTCCGTCTCGGCGGTCACCGCTGCAGGCAATGGCAATCTGGTTCTAGCCGGGCAGGGCGGCGTTCGCGTCACCTCGCCGAATGGCACCGAGTCGGGCAAATGAGCCGGGTTAATAATAAGAAGGCGCAGCTATGACTTCCTTGAGTACTCATCAACAGGACAAGGCGACGTTCCTCGAACGCCTGATCTTCAACAACCGCCCGGCAGTGATCACGATCTGCCTGCTGGTCAGCATTTTCCTGTTCTGGCAGGCGACGCTGATCCGTCCTTCCACCAGTTTCGAAAAAATGATCCCGCTGGAGCACCCCTTCATCCAGAAGATGATGGAGCACCGCAATGATCTGGCGAACCTGGGCAACACCGTGCGGATTTCGGTGGAAGCCACCGATGGCGACATCTTCTCCAAGGAGTACATGGAGACCCTGCGTCAGATCAACGACGAGGTGTTCTACATCTCCGGTGTCGACCGTTCGGGCCTCAAGTCGCTGTGGAGTCCGAGCGTTCGCTGGACTGAAGTGACGGAAGAGGGCTTTGCCGGCGGCGAAGTCATTCCGCAGAGCTACAACGGCTCCCAGGCCAGTCTCGACCTGCTGCGCAACAACGTGCTCAAGTCCGGGCAAGTCGGGCGGCTGGTGTCCAATGACTTCAAGTCGAGCATCGTCGACATCCCGTTGCTGGAGTCCTACCCGGACCCGCAAGACCAGGGCAAGTTGCTGGCGCTGGATTACCGCAAGTTCTCCCACGAGCTGGAAGACAAGATCCGCGACAAGTTTGAAAAACAGAACCCCAACGTCAAGATCCACATCGTCGGTTTCGCCAAGAAAGTCGGTGACCTGATCGATGGCCTGGTGATGGTGGTGATGTTCTTCGGCATTGCCTTCGTCATCACCCTGATCCTGTTGCTGTGGTTCACCAACTGCCTGCGCAGTACCGTGGCCGTGTTGAGCACGACGCTGGTGGCGGTGGTCTGGCAGCTGGGCTTGATGCACTTCTTCGGCTTCGGGCTCGATCCTTATTCGATGCTCGTTCCGTTCCTGATCTTCGCCATCGGTATTTCCCACGGCGTGCAGAAGATCAACGGTATCGCCTTGCAATCCAGCGAGGCGGACAACGCCCTGACGGCAGCACGACGTACGTTCCGTCAACTGTTTCTGCCGGGGATGATTGCGATCCTTGCGGATGCGGTGGGTTTCATCACGCTGCTGATCATCGATATCGGCGTGATCCGCGAGCTGGCCATCGGCGCGTCCATCGGCGTGGCGGTGATCGTGTTCACCAACCTGATCCTGCTGCCGGTGGCGATTTCCTATGTCGGCATCAGCAAGCGTGCCGTCGAACGCAGCAAGAAAGATGCGGTGCGTGAACACCCGTTCTGGCGTCTGCTGTCGAATTTCGCCAGCGCCAAAGTGGCCCCGGTTTCCATTCTGCTGGCATTGATCGCCTTTGGCGGTGGCCTCTGGTACAGCCAAAACCTGAAGATCGGTGACCTCGATCAGGGTGCTCCCGAGTTGCGTCCGGATTCGCGCTACAACAAGGACAACAACTTCATCATCAACAACTACTCCACCAGCTCCGACGTTTTGGTGGTGATGGTCAAGACCAATTCCGAAGGTTGCTCGCGCTACGAAGCCATGGCGCCGATCGATGAGTTGATGTGGAAGATGCAGAACACCGAGGGCGTGCAGTCGGCGATTTCTTTGGTGACTGTGTCCAAGCAGATGATCAAGGGCATGAACGAGGGCAACCTGAAATGGGAAACCCTGTCGCGTAACCCAGACGTACTGAACAACTCCATTGCCCGGGCCGATGGCCTGTACAACAACAGTTGCTCGCTGGCGCCGGTGCTGGTGTTCCTCAACGATCACAAGGCCGAAACCCTGGATCGTGCGGTGCATGCGGTGCAGGAATTCGCCAAGGAAAACAACAAGGATGGCCTGGAATTCATCCTCGCTGCCGGTAACGCGGGGATCGAGGCGGCTACCAACGAGGTGATCAAGAAGTCCGAGCTGACCATCCTGATCCTGGTGTACATCTGTGTGGCGGTCATGTGCATGATCACCTTCCGCTCTTGGGCGGCGACCTTGTGCATCGTGCTGCCGCTGGTACTGACATCGGTGCTCGGCAACGCCCTGATGGCCTTCATGGGTATCGGCGTGAAAGTCGCGACCCTGCCGGTGGTGGCGCTCGGGGTGGGGATTGGCGTGGACTACGGCATTTATATCTACAGCCGTCTGGAAAGCTTCCTGCGTGCCGGTCTGCCGTTGCAAGAAGCCTACTACCAGACGCTGAAATCTACCGGTAAGGCCGTACTGTTCACCGGTCTGTGCCTGGCCATCGGCGTGTGCACCTGGATCTTCTCGGCCATCAAGTTCCAGGCCGACATGGGGCTGATGCTGACCTTCATGCTGCTGTGGAACATGTTCGGCGCACTGTGGCTGTTGCCGGCACTGGCGCGGTTCCTGATCAAGCCGGAGAAACTGGCTGGGCAGAAGGGTAATTCGCTGTTTGCCCACTGATCCAGGCTGAAATGAAAAAGCCGCAACCGCATGTTGCGGCTTTTTCATGCCCGATGGTTTTTCCTTGAAGCCTGTGGGAGCAAGCTCACTCCCACTGGAAAGGTAGTGCTTGCGCTATCATTGCGTCTTTCCCATTCAAAGATTGACTGCCATGACGACCGCAACCGACACCCTGCTCAACGTCCTCGAACACTGCGATATGGTGGAGATCGACGGCTTGCACGCTTTCGAATTCTCCCTCGATGAGATCGATAACCTGCACATTGAATGCATGGATGGCCGTGCGGCCAAACACTGGGAGTTCACGCCAGCGCAAATCCAGGCGGCGACCTTCGATCCAACCCTGCAAAGCTGGCTGATCACCGGTGACTCAGGCGAACACCGACTGGTGTGCTTAACAGCATTTCGTGGCGACAACGACGACGAAGACGCAAGTAACGATGCGTAATCTCTGGCCGCTGTTGATGGCCGGCAGCATTGGCGCCATGGGCGTACAAACGGCGATGGCCGAGAATGTCGAATTGCTCGTGGGTTCGTACACGGCAGGCTCGAGCCAGGGGATTTACCGTTTGGCGTTCGACAACGCCACCGGGCAAATCAACCCCGTCCCCCTGCAAGTGGTCAGCAGCGAAAACCCGTCATGGCTGACCCTGTCCAAGGATCAGCGGCACCTGTTTGTGGTCAACGAAAACGGACCGGGCCAGACCGATCCGGTAGGGCGCGTCAGCAGTTTTGCCATTGATCCCAAGACCCATGAACTGAGCCTGACAAGCCATTTGCAAAGCCTGGGCAACGAGCCGACCCATTCGAGCCTCAGCGCCGATGGCAGCCACTTGTTCGTCAGCAATTACTCGGTGGCCGAAGACCCGGGCGGTACGCTGGCGGTATTGCCGGTGACCGCCGATGGCAAACTTGAAGCAGTGGTGCAGATGAGCAGCCATCCGGCGAGTCGGGTCAATCCCGAGCGGCAGATGTCGTCGCACGTGCATTCCACGGTGTCATCGCCGGACGGCAAGTACGTGTTTTCCAACGATCTGGGCGCGGATAAGGTCTTTGTCTATCGCTTCGACCCCAAGGCGAATCCCGAGCTGCCATTGACCCCGGCCACCCCGGCATTTGTGCAACTGCCACCCGGCAGCGGGCCGCGTCATCTGTTGTTCAGCGCCGATGGCAAGCACGCGTGGCTGACCATGGAAATGAGCGCGCAGGTCGCGGTGTTCGATTACCGCGATGGCAAGCTTGAGCAGACGCAGATGGTCGATCTGGCGGCCGGCCAACCGATTTCAGACAAGGCAGCAGCGGCGTTGCACGCTTCGGTCGATGGCAAGTTTCTGTATGTCAGCAACCGTGGCACGGCCAACCAGTTGTTGGTGTTTGCCGTGGATCCGGCGACTGGACATCTCAAGGAGCTGCAGCGCAGGGCGGTTGAAGGTGATCATCCTCGGGAGTTCAGCCTCGATCCGAGTGGCAAGTTCCTGCTGATCGCCAACCAGAAGAGCAACCAGATTGTCGTCGTCGAGCGCGATGCCAAGACCGGGCTACTGGGCAAAACCGTGCAAAAACTGCCGATGGATGCCCCGAGCGATCTCAAGTTCTTGGTGCGTCAATAGGCCGCAGGCCCCGGTTGATGGGGCCTGCATCCTTTTATCAATTGCGCTGATATGTGGTACTGCTACAAAGCATTTCAAGGCTCCCATCCTCCACGGTTAAGTTTGCTTCACGGCCCCACCGGGCAAACAAGCCAACTGAATCCGAGGAATACCGCCATGAACTTCAACCTCTTCTCCGTCATCGCCGCTTCCGCCATTTCTGCCACCGTTGCGCTGCCAGCCAGCGCCAACGTTGAAATCAGCGACAAAAAAAACCACACCCAGAGCTACACCCAGAAATACCTGCAACAAAGCGCCAATTTCTACGCCGCGCTGGATCACAAGACTCACGCCTGAAATTTCAGCCCTGCACCTGTTATGCAGGAGCGAACTCACTGGATGATCGACGACTGAAATGTCGAAAACCATCAGAGTGATGTCGCTCCTGCATAGCGCGTTTACGACAGTGTCAGTTGGCCATCAATGTAGCGCTTGATATCACAAGGCCATACGCTTAAATTTGACGCCGGTTTTTCGACTTCCCCTTGAGCAAGGATCGACAACATGGCGATGCGTGTGGCATTGGTTTTCCTGTTTCTCTATTCAGCCCCCATTCTTTCCTCCGTGGAGACTGTTTCCGGTGAACCGGAAGCGGCCCGCGAACGCTTGATGAGTTTTATCGAAGGCTGAAACAGTTCAACGGGCTGGGGTTTTTTGTGGCGAGGGAGCTTGCTCCCGTTGGGTTGCGAAGCGACCCTGTTTTTTTCAGGTATACCCAGTTAGCCAATTTGCGGCTGCTACGCAGCCGAGCGGGAGCAAGCTCCCTCGCCACAGAGCCACAGAGCCACAGAGCTACAGAACCACATTGTTTACTTGCGCATTACGCCGGTAAATAACTCCGAGTCCAGAAACCGCTGCAACCAGTCCTGCAAGCGCCGATACGGCGTCTGCGCGAACCAGTCACGGTCGACGTGGGCGAACTGGCGCACGAACGGCATCAACGCCACATCGGCCAGGCTTGGATGGCTGGCCAGCAAATAATCACGTCCCTCCAGCAATTCATCCAGCCTTTGCAAAAACACCTCGCCCTCGCCGCGATAAACCTCCATCGGCTGCTCGGGATAACGCTCGGCGTACTTGTAGCGATTCAAGTGCACCTTGAACACCTGATCGTTCTGTTCGATCAAAGGGGCGATTTGCACCGCTGCGCCAGGATCATCCTTGAGCAACCAGTCCTGCGGATCGTTCTGTGCCAGGGCCCAGCGCATGATGTCGAGGCTTTCGTCGATCACCCGGCCATCGGCGCTGAGCACCGGCACCGTGCCTTTGCCCGACAGCGCGAGCATTTCGGCGGGCTTGGCCTTCAGGCTGACTTCGACAATGTCCACGGCCACGCCCGAGTAGCGCAGGGCCATGCGCGCCCGCATCGCGTACGGGCAACGGCGGAAGGAATACAGCGTGTTCATTTCACCTCCACGGTGCTCAGGCCGTTGCCCTGGCGGCGGACCTGAATCTGCACTGGAATCCGTTCATGCATTTCCTGTACGTGGGAAATCACCGCGACCTTGCGCCCCTGCGCCTGCAAGCCGTCGAGGGCGTCCATGGCCAGTTGCAGGGATTCCGGATCGAGGCTGCCGAAACCTTCGTCGATGAACAACGATTCGATCTTCAAGGTGCTCGACGCCATCGACGCGAGCCCGAGCGCCAGTGCCAGCGACACCAGGAACGTTTCGCCTCCTGATAACGAGTGCACCGAGCGCAGTTCGTCGCCCATTTCGGTGTCCATCACCAGCAGGCCCAACATGCTGCCGCCGCGCTTGAGGCGATAGCGGCGCACCAGTTGGCGCAATTGCACGTTGGCGTGGTGCACCAGCAAGTCGAGATTGTAAGCCTGGGCGATCTTGCGAAAGGTGTCGCCGGTGGCCGAGCCGATCAATGCATTGAGACGTGCCCAGCGCTGGTACTCGCTGTAGGCATCGGCGATTTGCTGCGCCAGGGCCTGATTGGCGTTTTGCCGGCGCTGGTCTTCGGCCTGCTCTGCGCGCAATTCGGCGCAACGCTGTTCGCTGGTTCCGAACAGGTGCTGCAAGTCCGTCAGTGCGGTGGCGAGTTGCTCGGCGTCGAGGTTGCCGTTGTGCTGTGCCTGATGCTCCGCCAGGCGCTTATCGCGTTCCTGAAGCAGGACTTTGGCTTGCTCGATGGCTTTTTCGCTTTGCTGCAAGCGATGACGCAAGTCACTGACCTGCTGGTCGTCGATACTCAGCAGTTCATCGAGACCGCCGTCGTCGAGCTCCGGGTGCAAGGCTCGCCAGTCGGCGATCTTGCCGCTCAAGGCTCGATTTTCGGTTTCCAGTGCCAGCAGGCGTTCTTGCTGGGCCTTGAGTTCCGCGGCCAGTTGCACCAGTGACGTACGAACCGTTTGCAGTTCCTGGGCGGCGGCGGATTCCGCCGAGCGTGCCAGAGCGACAGCCTGATCGAGTTGCTGCTGCCATTGTTCAGCTGTGGTGTGCTGACCGAGCAGTTGCAAGAGCTTCTGCTGGATGGCGTGTTGCTGTTCGTTGAGCGCGGTGAACTGTTGGCTGGTTGCGTCCAGTTGCTGAGTCCGGGTGAGCTGGCGGTCCTGCTCCTTTTCCAGTGTCTGCTGGCGCTGTTGCTGTTCGTCGAGCTCTTCGCGCTGTTGATCAAGCTGTTCCAGGCGCTGGGCGATCTGCCGGTCGAGCTGCATGAACGTTGCGGCAGGTTCGTCGCGCAGCGCTTGCAGGGTGTCGGCGGGGAGCAGGGTGCTGAACGCGGTCAGTTCTTCGTCCAGACGCTGGCGATCGCTGGTCAATTCGCGTTGCTGGTTGAGCAGATGCTGGGTCGCTTGCTGACTGGCCGTTTCAGCGTTGCGCAGTTGCAGAGCCAACCGTGCAGCATCCTGTTGCAGGGTGAGCAGGGCGCTCTGGCGTTGTTCGTCGTCGGCGATGCTCTGGTTCAACTGGCTGTTTTGTCGCGCCAGCCAGGCATCGCGTTTGGCGGCGTCCTGGCCCAGCAACTGCCCCGACAGCGGATGTGCTTCCAGACTCGGCGCCAGGCTCTGCTGCTGAATCGCCAGTTGTTCCTGTTGTTGCAGCAGTTCTTTTTGTCGGGCGATCACGCCGCCGACTTCCGCACGCAGGTCGGTGAGCTTCTCCTTGAGCAGGTCCACGGCTTTCTGCGCAGTGGCCTGTTCATTTTCATCAAAGCGACCGAGGCTTTGCAGCAGCGCTTCGGGCTGATGATACGGATGCTCGGCGCTGCCGCAGACCGGGCACGGTTGATCGTCTTGCAGCTGGGTGCGCAACTCTTCAACGCTGGCGCTGCGGGCCAGACGCTGACGTTCAAGTAACTCGCGGGTGACGCTCAAGGTCTGTTCGGCGACCGCCAGTTCATGCTTGGCCTGCACGCCGTCCTGGGTCAGGCGTTCACGGTCTTGCTGCGCCGTCAGTTGACGTTGTTGCAATTCGCCGCTGCGCTGGTCCAGTTCCTGCTGGCTGGCCCACAGCCGTGTCAGTTCTTCGAAGGCGCGCAATTGCTTGCGGTTGTCCTGCAACAGGCTGCCAAGAATCTGGATCTGTTCGGCTACCGCTTCGGGCTCGGCGCCGGCCTCTTTGTAGAGCACTTCCAAATGTTGCTTTTGCGCGGCCAGTTCTTCGGCGGCGCGGGTGGCGCTGAGTTCCAGCGCGGCCAGTTCGGCCTGGCCTTTGTTCAGGCGGTTGCCCACCAGCATCAACTGTTGCAGGCGATCCCGGTAAGCGTTCCAGGCATCGCTCAACGGTGCCAGATGAGCGCTTTGCTCAAGCTCGGTGCCGATCCGTTGCAAGCGCTCGGCAACCAACTTCTGCTGTTCGAGCAGGCCTTGAATCGTGGTTTGTCCCTGCGTGCAGGCCAATTCGGCTTGCTGCTTGAGGTCCGCACTCAGGCGGGTGTCTTTGACCAGGCGGGCGAGGGTGTTTTGCTCGTCGAAGGCCTGGCGCAGCAGTGGTGCGTTGGCGCTGTGTTGGCTTTGCGCTTCGGTCAGGGCGGATTGAGCGGCAATCTGGCTGGCTTCGAGCTGGGCCTGGCGCGCCTGCGATTGCTCTTGCTGCGCCGTGTGCTGCTGAATCTGCGCTGCCAGAGGCGTGAGCTGGGCAGTGAGTTCGGTCTGGCGCGCGAACTGGTGGCGTTGCGGCGCCAGTTGTTCCAGGCGGGTCAGCTTCAAGCGTTCGCCGGCCAGACTGTCCCAATGCTGTTGGGCTGACTGCAATTGTTCGGTGGCGGCCCGTTGCTGGTCCTGCAATTGGCGCAGGTCCTTGAGCCAGGTGTGTTGCAGCTCGAGTTGCTTGAGCTGTGCCTGCTGGGTCTTGAGTTGTTGCTGTGCCTCACCGAAACGCTGGTCCAGTTCGGCACGGGCTTCGGGCGAAAGCGGTGTGACACCGCTGGCCTTATCCTGCAGCAGTTTGTGGGCCTCGCGGGCTTCTTTGGTCTTGTCGAAAGCCCGGCGACCGAGACGGGTGTACAGCGCGGTGTCGGTGAGTTTTTCCAGCAGCTCGCTGCGGTCGTTGTCATCGGCCTTGAGGAAGGCGCTGAATTCGCTTTGCGCCAGCAGCACGGCGCGAGTGAACTGTTCGAAGTTCAGGCCCAGTGCGGCTTCGAGCTGGGTCTTGTACTCGCCTTTCTGGCTGGCGAGCAGTTGATCCTGATCGATGTCACGCAAGCTTTGGCGGCTGGCTTGCAGTTTGCCGGCGGCTTTGTCGCGGGCGCGGTTGGCTTCCCAGCGCGCCCGATAGCGGCGGCCGTCGATACCGACGAAATCCACTTCGGCATAACCTTCGCCGGTACCGCGTCGCAGCAGGGTGCGCGGATCACCGGTGCCGATTTCGCCATCGGCGTCCGGCACCTTGGCGTCACGACCGGTGTTGTTCAGGCGGGGTACGGCACCGAACAACGCCAGGCACAAGGCATCGAGCAGGGTACTTTTGCCGGCGCCGGTCGGGCCGGTGATGGCGAACAGTCCGGCACTGGCCAAGGGTTCGGCAGTGAAATCGATTTCAAACGGCCCGGCCAGCGAGGCGAGGTTTTTCAGGCGGATCGCGAGAATTTTCATGGCTGTTCGCTCTCCATTTGTACGTCCTGCAACAGCTCGGCAAAGTCCTTGAGGGTCTGTTCGTCGACCTCGCTGCCGTAATTGTCTTGCCAGGCACGGCTGAACAGTTCCTGGGGCGTGAGCTGGTCCAGTTCGATCAACGCGTTGCCATCGTCTGCACCGTCACGGCTGCCGTTGCCGGCGTACTCGGCGGCGATGCGCACCAGGCGCACGGCTTTGCCTTGCAGGGCGGTTTCCACTTGGTGGCGCAAGTCCGGCTGCGGCTCGTCAAGATGCACCCGTACTTCGAGCCACGGTTGACGCTGGAGATCGGCCAGCAGGTCGATGTTCGGCAGGTCCGCCAGTTGCAGGAGGATGTCCGCCAGCGGTGCCGGGCCGATGCGCTGCAAATTGACTGCGCGGGGAATCAGTTTCGGCTCGACGCTGACCAGGGTTTCGCCGTCGAGCGTGACGTGAAGAATCTGATGCTGATAACCGATCTCGGAAAACGACAACGGAATCGGCGAACCGCAGTAGCGAATGCGCTCCTCGCCATTGACCTTCTGCGGCTTGTGCAAGTGACCGAGGGCAACGTAGCTGATACTCGGCCCGAACAGGCTGGCGGGCAGGGCCTCGGCGTTGCCGATGATCAGGCTGCGCTCGGAGTCTTCCGATACCGAGCCGCCGGCCATGTGCGCGTGGCTGATGGCGATCAGTGCCTGACCCTTCTGGCGTTTGGCATTTGCCGCTTCGATCAGCCATTCATGCACCTGGCCGATGCCGCGCAAATAATTGTCGCCCAGATGCGCGCCGGTGACTTCGGCGGGCCGCAGAAACGGCAACGCCAGGCACCAGCCGGTGATTTCACCACTGGCATCGGGCAAGGGCAGCAACAGGCGCTCGGCGTCCAATTGACCGTCATCGAGCCACAACACCCGACCCAACGCATGGGTACGCAAACGGCGCATCAACGGCGCGGGCAGTTCGATGCGCGAGCCGGAATCGTGGTTGCCGGCAATCATCACGATGGTCAGTAACGGCTGTTGTTCGTGGGCGCTGACGATGAAGTCGTAGAGACGCTCCTGGGCTTTGACCGGCGGGTTGACCGTGTCGAAGATATCGCCGGCAATCAGCAGCGCATCAGGCTGGTCCAGCTTCAATTGACGCAGCAGCCAGTCGAGGAAACAGCCGTGTTCGAAATCGCGATCCTGGCCGTGCAGGTTCTGCCCGAGATGCCAGTCGGAGGTGTGAAACAAGCGCAAGGCGGACTCCGCTACAAAATAGGTGATGGCCGCGTGGAAAATGAAGGCGGCGAAAGGGGAGAGAGTTTACTGGCAAAAAAGTCCTGTCGCTCGGTGGATGTTTTGGAACCTTATGCCTGTGGCGAGGGAGCTTGCTCCCGCTGGGCGGCGAAGCTGCCCCCTTGAGACCTTTGATGAATATTGTGCAAGCCGAATGACGACTGCTGCGCAGCCGAGCGGGAGCAAGCTCCCTCGCCACGGAAAAACATCTGATCCCAGCCAAAATTCATTGCCATCAGGATGGGGGCTATTTCGGATAAAGCGGCGGCAACCCACTGTCACCCACCGGATCCTGAACCCGCTCGGCAATCGGGATCGCCTTGATCGCACGCCACAGCTCTTCGCCTTGCCAGTGCTGGCCGGTTTCGCTGTAGAGCGCGCCGTTCAGGCCGTCTAGGGCGTCGGACAGGGGGACGAAGCGGGCGGCCATGTCGGCCAGGGTTTCCGGCTGTTGCCGGGCCCAGGCATCGAGGGCCTGGCGGGTGGCGTGGGAGTCGTTGGCCTGGCAGGCGCGCTTGAGGTCGTCGAGCACGGTGCGCGGGCTCGGGCCGGTTTGGGCCGTGCGCAGGAGCGCCGGTTTCCAGCGACCGCGCCACCAGAGACCGAAGCCGAGCAGGGTGGTGCAGGCGAGGATCAGCGTACTGAGTTTCCAGCGCCAGAGTGTTCCGCTGTCGGCACTGGATTCGACGGGTGAGGTGCTGGCCGGTGTATCGACTACAAGGCTCGGATTGACCGCCACAAGCAGCGTGCGGGCGGGCAGGCTGCTGTGTTCCAGATGATCTTCAAAGGTGTTCCACCACACCACGTCGACGCCGGGCAGGTCAACGGCGCCGGTACGGGTCGGCACCAGGGCTTCACGGTCTTCCCGACTGCCGACCAGACCCCGTTCGGTGTTCTGGTTGCCGAGCACCGGCTGATCGGGGTAGCGGCGCAGCCCGGCGACCTCTGTGCCGGGCAAGGGCGGCAATTGCGTGCTGGCCAATCCATCGGCTTTCACGATCAGGCTGCGGGTCAGCGAGTCGCCGACCTGTGCGCGATCCGGTTCCGGATTCCAGCTTTCGCTCAGGGACAGGCTGCGCGCAGGCAGCCAAGGGGCGTCGGCCGGATAGGTCGCGGGTTTGGCCTTGACGGTCAGCAGCAACTCAGTGGAACTGACGCGCATCAGTTTGCCGGACCTCGGATCCTGAGCGCCAGAGTCGTGTTGCGCCTGTGCGGCAACGAGCGCGGCACTGAAGTTCTGGGCCGGAATAATCAGCTCACCGCTGTGTTGCGGGTAGATTGCATAGCGCTTTTCGATCACCCCGTGGCGCAGGCCGTCGATGTCTTTTTCGTAGGTGCGCGGGTCACCCAGTGATTCGATGCGCGCGTCGGGAATTTGCAGAGGCGGCAGGCTACTGTCGTCGTACAGAGACACCGAATGGTAGACGCGCAGGGTCAATATGGCCTGAGCCTGCACGTAGACGCTGCTTTGATCGAGGCTGGCGTCAATGAACACCGGCGCGCGTTTGTTCGGGTTATCGGGTGTTTCGCTCTCGATCACTTGCAGGGTGATCGGCTGGCTCTGGAGGTCGCCCAGTTGCAGTGAGGGAATGACCACGCTGCCATTTTGGCGGGGCAGCAGGGTGATGATCCATCGCGTGGTGGCCCGATTGTCACCATTGAGGGTATTCAACTGGTTGACCTGGCGAGTGCCGCGCACGTCGAACAGCGGTTCCAGTGGTATCAGGTCAGGTTTGCCGAACTGTGTGACATCGGTGGATTCCAGGGTCAGTTCGACTGTTTCGCCTGAACTCAGGCGACTGCGATCCACACTGGCAACCAGCTCCCCAGCCTGGGCCTGTACTGCCCAAATCAGCAGGGCGAGCAATAAAGCGGTGAAGCGGGTCATCGAGTATTTTCCTGATCCTGATGTTGTTGCTGTTCGTACCAGAATTTGCGCCTGAGCAATTCACCGGGGTCATCCGGGATCTGCCGTAGCCATTGCTCCAGTGCCTGGCGCTGCTCACCTTCAAGGCTGTCGGTGACGGGACGCAAGGGCGGCGTGGTGTGTTGCTCATCACCCAGTTCGCTGCCCGGGACTTCATTGGAACCGGGTTTTGGCGGTGCGGTGGGCGGTGGCTCGTCGCCCGGCTCGGCTGGTTTGCCCTCGGCACTGGCTTCGTCGCTGTTCGATGGCTCGATGGCGGCGCTTGGTGGTGCAGGGGGCGGATCGATATCGGGCTGGGTGCTCGGGGTTTTCTCCGGTTCAGGGGCCGTCGGATCGATTTTCAGCTTGAGCAGACTTTCTACCAACGCCTTGTTGGTCAGGGCCGGGCGCAAATCCGGTTGCCGTTCCAGTGCCTGTTCATAAGCGTCGAGCGCAGCCTCCAGCTCACCGCTTCTTGCGAGGGCGTTACCCCGATTGTAGTGGGCGTGGGCGTCATCGCCTTCGGCGAAGCGTTCGGCGGCTGCGGCGTAATCACCGGCTTCATAGAGTGCCACGCCTTGCCATTGATGGTCTTCGAAATGCTGCGCAGCTTCAGCCGGCTGTTTTTTCTTGAGCAAATGCAGGCCTTGCTGATCGGGGCGCAGCCACAGGTCTTCGAAATCGAATGCATAGACGGGTTGCGGCAACGCGAACAGCAGCGGCAGGCAGAACAGCCAGCCACGGCGACCCGCGCATGCCGCGAGCAGCAACAGCGGAAGCAGCAGCCAGTAACCCTGATCCGCCCAAGTGTCGAGGCGCAACGTCTGGCCATCGTTTCGCAGGGTGCGCGGACCGTCGAGCAGGCCGAGGGCGCGCAAGTCGCTATCACTCAGGCGCGCGTGGCGATAGCGTCCATCCAGGTCGTTGACAAAGGACTTCAAGCCCGGCTCGTCCAGACGTGACACCAGGATCGCGCCCTGTTCGTCCTTGAGGAAGCTGCCGTCCTCCTGAGTGATCGGCGACCCTTCGGCGGTGCCGATGCCAAGCATCAAAAACTCTGTCGATTGACCGCGCATTGCCCGGCGAATGCCCTGGCGCTCCTGTTCCGTCAGTGACGAGCCAATCAACAGGATCCGACCGTCACCGAGGGCGCCCTGTTGCAGCAGGTTCAGGGCCTTGTCCACGGCCAGGTCGGCGCGATGGCCGGCCTCGGGCATCAGTGATGGCTTGAGCGCATCGAGCAGGTTGCGGCTGGTGGACAGGTCATCCGACAGCGGCACCAGCGTGTGCGCACTGCCGGCGTAGACGACGATCGCGGTCTGGGCGTCGCTGCGGGCCTGCAACAGGTCGAGCAGTTTGCGTCGGGCCTGTTCCAGTCGATTCGGCGTCACGTCGGTGGCGAGCATTTCCGGCGTCAGTTCAAGAATTACCACCAGTGGGTCGGCGGGTTTCTGGCTGGTCTGTTCGACGCGAGTCCAGCCCGGCCCCAACAGGGCAAGTACGGTCAACATCCACGCCAGACCCAGGGCGATCCATGGCAACTTGCTGTCGCGGCCGTCGCCGCCACTGAGCAGCGCGGCATGAAAGGCAGGCGGCAGAATCATTTGCCAGCGCCCGGCGCGCTTCTTGCGGTGCCAGAGTTGCCACAGCAGCCAGCCAAGCAGCGGCAACAACAGCAACCACCAGGGTCGGAACCAGAACGGCCACAACGCACTCATCTTCGCCTCCGAAGACGCAGGCGTTTGAGTCGTTCGCGCCAGTCAGGCAACAGTTGCGTTTGAGCGAACATTTGTTTGGTCATCAGGCGTTGCAGCGGATTGTCCGGCCAGAGCGTACGGCCCACCAGCAACAGGCTCAACCACAGTGCCAGGGTCAGCGGCCAGTGATACAACGCCTGGGCCGGGCGGGCCTGGGTCGGTTGCTGAGTCACCGGTTCCAGCTGGTCGAGGGTGTCCTTGATCGCCTGCAACTCCTTGGCATCGTGGGCACGGAAATACTGGCCGCCGGTGGCCGCAGCGATGGCCTGAAGGGCCGGTTCGTCCAGGTCCAGGCTCGGATTGACGCCGAGAAAACCGACGGTACCGCTTTGTTCCGGATCGGCACCGATGCCGATCGGGTAGATTTTTACACCTTCTTTGGCGGCCAGTCGCGCAGCGGTGAGCGGGTCGATTTCGCCGCCATTGTTGGCGCCGTCAGTGACGAGAATCAGCACACGGCTTTGCGCCGGGCGTTGGCGCAGGCGTTTAAGGGCTAGACCGATGGCGTCGCCGATGGCGGTATTTTTGCCAGCGATGCCGATGCGCGCTTCATCGAGCCACACGCGAACAGTGCGTCGATCGAACGTCAGCGGTGCCTGCACGTAAGCCTGACTGCCGAACAGAATCAGACCGACGCGATCGCCCTCACGGTTTTCAAGGAAGTCGCCGAGCAAGTGCTGAACCAGCTCAAGCCGGCTGACTTCTTCGTCCTGCCACTTCATGTCCGGGAAGTCCATCGAGCCGGAGACGTCCACCGCCACCAGCAAATCACGGCCACTGGCGGCAATGGGTAGTGGCTCGCCGAGCCATTGCGGGCGCGCCGCGGCCACCAACAGAAACAACCAGATCAGCATGAACGGTGCCTGTTGCCGCCACGCTGGCAGATTGGCCCGGGCACGGCGCCCGGCGAGGCCTTCGAGGTCGCTGAGGAAACTGACCTTGAGTGCGGGTTCGCCGCTGTCGGCCACCGGCAACACCAGGCGCATCAGCCAAGGCAACGGCAACAGGGCGAACATCCACGGCCAGGCGAATTCAAACATGCTTGCGAATCCACGTGTCGACGGCTTGGGTCAGGCCGGCGATGGCCTTGTCGTCGAGTTTGCATTCGGGTTTGTAGGCGCCTTCCACCAGCACCATCCAGCGCGTCAGTCCCGCCGCAGGGCAGCGGTTATCGAGGAATGCCAGCCATTTACGTCCGTTGAGCGTGTGGCTTTGGCTGTAGGGGTAATGGTTGCGGCACAAACGCTTGAGCAAGCCGTTCAGTTGTTGCAGCCAGGCACCGGCGGGCGCGCCATCGTAGGGTTTCGGCATCAGCGCCAGTTCCGCCAGCGCGGCGAGACGCACTGGGTCCAGTGGCTGTTCGGCGCGTACCACAGGCTGCTTTTTCGGAAAAAAACTCGGCAGCTTCCACACACCGAAACCTATCAGTGGCAGCAATAACAGCAGCAACCACCAGCCCGGCGCCGGCGGCCAGAAACCGATCGGAGGCGGGAGAATCAGCGGTTGCAGTTGATCGAGTCCGCTCATCGTCCTTTCCCCGCATTCTGTGGGTTCAGGTACTCGCGCAGTTGCTCGACCATTTCGCTTTGGGTGCTCAAAGGCATCATCAATACGCGCAATTTCTGCGCCAGCAGTTCCCAGCGGGCGATACGCACTTCGGCCTGGGCGCGATACGTCTGGCGCAGTTCGAAATTGAGGGTGTCGAGTTCCAGTTGCGCGCCGCGCTCGGCGAAGCGCAAAAGTCCGGCGGCGGGGAGGGCATGATCCAGCGGATCGGACAGCGGCAGTAGCAACAGGTCGCAATGTCGCGACAACAGGCTCAATTGTTGTTCGGCACTGTCTGAAAGGGCACGTTCGTCGCAGATCACGATCACCAGACTGCCCGGGCGCGAAACCTCTCGGGCGCGGCGCAGGGCAATGCCAAAGGCATCGCGGTCCGGCTCACTTTCGGTGTGCAGTGACTGGTTGACCCGCACGAGCCGGTTGAGCAGTTGCAGCAGGCTTTGTTTGCTGCGTCGGGGCTTGATCTCGTAGTGCTCGTTGTCGCCGAACACCAGCCCGCCGACCCGGTCGTTATGACCCAGCGCGGCCCAGCCGATCAGGCTCGCAGCTTGAGCGGCGAGCACGGATTTGAACATCAGCCCCGAGCCGAAAAACAGTCGGCGGCTTTGTTCGACCATGATGAAAATCGGCCGCTCGCGCTCCTCATGGAACAGCTTGGTATGTGGCTCCTGCGTCCGGGCAGTCACGCGCCAGTCGATGGTGCGCACATCGTCGCCGGCCTGATAGACCCGCACCTGATCGAAGTCCACACCGCGTCCGCGCAACTTGGAGTGGTGCAGGCCAATCAGCGGGCTGCGCTGGCTCGGTGTGGAGAACAACTGCACTTCACGCACGCGATGGCGCATCTCGATCAGCTCGGCGAGGCTGACGCGGATGCCCGGTTCGGGCGGCAGGATCGCATTCATCGGGGTCAAGCGACGGCTACGACGTCGAGAATCCGCTGGACCACCCGGTCCTGATCGATGCCGGCGGCTTCGGCTTCAAAGGAAAGAATGATGCGGTGGCGCAGTACGTCGAACAGCACGGCCTGAATGTCTTCGGGGCTGACGAAGTCACGACCGGCCAGCCAGGCATGGGCGCGGGCGCAGCGGTCCAGGGCAATGGAGCCGCGAGGGCTGGCGCCGTAGGCGATCCACTCGGCCATTTCCGGGTCGAACTTGGCCGGGGTGCGCGTGGCCATGACCAGTTGCACCAGGTATTCCTCCACGGCGTCGGCCATGTACAAACCGAGGATTTCCTTGCGTGCGGCGAAGATTGCCTGCTGACTGACCCGGCGCTCGGGTTTGGTTTCGCCGTTCAGGGCTTCGCCCCGGGCCTGCTGCAGGATGCGGCGTTCGACGGTGGCATCGGGGAAACCGATTTTGACGTGCATCAGGAAACGGTCGAGTTGGGCTTCGGGCAGCGGATAGGTGCCTTCCTGCTCGATCGGGTTCTGCGTGGCCATCACCAGAAACAGCGGTGACAACTCATACGTGCTGCGCCCGACACTGACCTGACGCTCGGCCATGGCTTCGAGCAATGCCGACTGAACCTTGGCCGGAGCACGGTTGATTTCGTCCGCCAACACCAGGTTGTGGAAAATCGGGCCTTGCTGGAACACGAAGCTGCCGGTTTCCGGACGATAGATTTCCGTGCCGGTGATGTCGGCCGGCAACAGGTCCGGAGTGAACTGGATGCGATGGAACTGGGCTTCGATGCCTTCAGCGAGTTCTTTGATGGCCTTGGTCTTGGCCAGGCCAGGGGCACCCTCGACCAGCATGTGGCCGTCGGCAAGCAGGGCGATGAGCAAGCGCTCGATGAGTTTTTCCTGGCCGAGAATCTGCGTTGAAAGAAAGGTTCGCAGCGCTAGCAGCGCCTCACGATGTTCCATCGATGACTGTTCCTGGAAAAGGGTGGCCGAGGCGTTCGAAATACGCCAAGGCTGGGGGCGTTACTTTAATCCATCGCGGGGGGCGGCGACTAACGGCATTTTGTGCAATTTGCAGGGATTTGAACCTGTTCGCGCCCTTCGCAGGGAAAAGGGATCAGCCATGCAGGTAATGCTCCTCTGTTTGAAGGTCGCTCAGCAGCAGTTTTACGGCTTTGCGTTTGACCAATTCACACCACGGACCGTCGTCAACAATGGCGCCCTCCTGCATGACGATGACTCGATCAAAGCGATGCAGATGCCGGACATCATGGGTTACACAAATCAGTCCATGCGCGGCAAATGTTTCAAACAACAAATCCCACACTGGCGTAGCGAGCTTCGGCTCGATCGATGCACTGGGTTCATCGAACAAATTGAACCGCCCTGGCCTGTTGATCACGCGCAGCAATGACAATCGTTTGCCCTCTCCACCCGATATGTTGGATGCGTTTTCGCTGATGTTGCGATGGGAAACGATATCTTCAAGGTCAAGCCGTTGTATTGCATCGCTCAGATGGGGGGAGGGAGGCATTCCGAACAATACGGAGATATCGAATTGACCCTCCAGAAACTGCGGTAATTGAGGGCAATACCTCAGCGAGTTCAAATGGGCCTCGGCGCTTAAGCGGGAGATCGGTATGTCATCAATGCTCAAGTGATTCCTCACTGAAGCATTTAACCCGGCCAGCGTCTCAAGCAATGTGGATTTACCCGCACCGCTGGGCCCGGTAATGGCTACTGACTGGCCTTGAGAGAAAGTAACGCTGCTCTCAATTGAGAGTCGGGTTGTGTCGGCGTCGCCCACCACACAAGGCTCAAGGACCAGCTTCGAGACGCGTCGGGATTGGATGTCGGTCTGGCGATTACTATCGTCAAAGTTTGGCAGTGCCAAAAGCTGCTGCATGCGTCGTTGATCCGCCAGAAACTGATCAAGTACCCGATAACCCTCCGTCAACGCAGTGATGTTCAGCAAAAAGCTTCCAGCAATGGAAAAAATGGCAACCAGTTGCCCAACGCTGATACCAGGTTCGCTTGAAAGCTGACCGAGAACCCCCCAACTGAGGAGCCCTCCCGTAGAGAGACTTACAAACAGGACTTTCGCTCCGTTCAGGAAACCGCCAGAGCTTGCCGCGATAACCGCGGCTTCGGCGTATTGGACGAAGGCCCGGTTCAGAGGCTTTGTTGCGGTGTGCTCTGCGCGTTCCAGTTTTATAGACTTGCCAATGTTGATGGTGTTGAACAAGACGCCGCTCAGCTCATCCTCTTGTTCATTGACTGCATCGATGTGCTTTCGGCGCCACCTGATGATCTGGTGAGCCACGAAGAGATAGACAATGCCAAGAGAGGTCATTGCCAGAAAAATTCCGGTGCCACCCATGTAGACAAAAGCACTGGCGACAATCAGAAACTCCACGCACAGAGGAAGGCCAACGGTCACAAAAAATGTCAGCAGTTGCTCATTTGCCGTTATCCCACGCTCAACTGACTTTATAAAGTAACCAATACGCCAAGAACTGAATTGAAGGAATTCTTTGCGCATAAGTTGGGCAATCCACTCGATGGATGCATTCATTACGGCCTGCTGTACCAACTTGGACAGGAAGAAAATTTGCAGTGGGTGAATGATTGCCTGAATACATCCGGCCAGTGTGAAGCCTGCTGTTAACAATAAGAGTGTGTTGAGTGTGGACGGATTGCTGCTGTTCAGGGTGTCGACAATTTTACCCAATAGTAATGGTGGGGCTAGCGACATTATTTTTAGTGCGAATATAGTGGTGCATGTTGAGATCAGCAATGCAGTGTATTTTTTGCAGGTTGTTCTAATAATTGTCTGCATGGGTTGCCTGAAAAACAAGTGGGTTTCGAGGTTGGCGTAGGATTCGTTGTGGGGCGACCAGGCTCCCATTTCTTATGATGTTGAAGCGTTCAAGGCCAGGAATATAAGCCTGGCAGACAATGCCGTCATCAGCGTATTGAGTGACGACTCTGTGGTAAATGGTCCTGTTGGTCGCCAATAGATTTTGTCTCAGCGCGTCTAGTTGCGAAGGAACACTTGCTACGTAAGCTCTGAGAGGGAGGTCCAGCAGTGGAAGTCTCAGGTTTTTTACGGGGTTCAGGTCGATAAGGCATCGTAATATTTTTGAATTCGCTAGAAAGTTTAGTGTTTTTCTGTCTTTGGCTTCTTGTGTGTCGTCATAAAGTGCGTCGACTTGAAATTGTTCTGTTACGGCTTTTTTTCGGAAGTGATTAATTAATAGCAGTGAGTTTGTGGTGCGGACAGTTCATCACTTCCTAAGCCGATGTAGGCCCGCTCTTGGCGGGATGTAGGATGAAAGTCGTCAATTTTCTGATTGTGTTGTTGTATCGTTTTTTTTGTTTTTGATTCAATGGGATGGCGTGTTTAGTTTTGTACTGGGAAGGAAGCGGAATGTAGTCCGTACTTACGGACATCCGACTTTTTAGGGGGAGTGATGAAGGGATCTCGCTGGCACCTTTGTTGGCAAGCCTGTTCCTACGGGTCTAATGCGATGCAAATCGACTGTAGGAGCTGGCTTGCCAGCGAAAGCGGTCTGTCAGGCCAGCTGGCTGATATACGTTCCAGTCCCTTTCAGAATGTTCTGCAAGGTTTCTTCCACTTCAGCCAGATCCACCATGTCAGCATCAAAGGTGATCTCCAGCACATCATCCCCATTCAGCGCATCGGCATCCGCCGCCGCGATTTCGATCTTCAGCAGCGTAGGGCTAAGGGTCACTTTGACGCCATCGAGGGTCGAAGGCTCGCCATCGAGGGTGATCTCCAGCTCGTCTTCATCCGGGTAGCGGCTCATCAGGAACATCTCGCCCTGGGCGCTGTGGCAGCAGACCATGGCCATGTTGTCTTCTTCGTCGTCGCAAGGGTTGACGATCAAGAGGGCGGTTTTCATTTTCATGGGAAATTCCTGGCTCGACGAGCGTGGTAAACGCAACAAAGGGCAATTCTGCCAGCCCGCACACATTTCTGCTCGTTGAGCGTCAATGTCCCGCTAACGGACAGTCAGTGTGTTACCGGTCATTTCTAGTACGTACGTCCCGTAAAACCGCACAGAAAACCGTCATTTTCCTGTGCGAATGCTAGTGTTGTTCCAAGCGTACGCCTTGAGCTGCGTACCGTTGACCGAATATGTCGCAGCACCGCAAGCACGGGCCTTGCCGCTCTGGTTAAGCTGCGCAACGGATGAGCACCCGTAAAGGCATTGCGCTGTTCGCAGCCCAGTCGTTTTTGCAGATGCCCATTCACGGAAGGTGAATGTGACCCGAGTGTCCCGTCCAGCTTCACCCACCTGTCACCCTGTTTCCTCTGCCCGAGAATCAGGAGCGGGGTGACGGGTAGCCCCGAACAGGGGTTTTGCACGCGACGCTTCCATCAATAACAAGCCCAAGCGGAGTACCACAGATGGCGTTCTTCACCGCAGCCAGCAAAGCCGACTTCCAGCACCAACTGCAAGCGGCACTGGCGCAGCACATCAGTGAACAGGCACTGCCACAAGTGGCGCTGTTCGCTGAACAATTCTTCGGCATCATTTCCCTGGACGAGTTGACTCAACGTCGGTTGTCCGACCTCGCTGGCTGTACTCTTTCTGCGTGGCGCCTGCTTGAGCGCTTCGATCACGCGCAACCCCAAGTGCGCGTCTACAACCCCGATTACGAACGCCACGGCTGGCAGTCGACCCACACTGCGGTCGAAGTGCTGCACCACGACCTGCCATTTTTGGTGGACTCGGTGCGCACCGAGCTGAACCGCCGCGGTTACAGCATCCACACCCTGCAAACGACCGTGCTCAGCGTGCGTCGTGGCAGCAAGGGCGAGTTGCTGGAAATCCTGCCGAAAGGCACCCAGGGCGACGACATCCTGCAAGAGTCGTTGATGTACCTGGAAATCGACCGTTGCGCCAATACCGCCGAACTCAATGTGCTGACCAAAGAGCTGGAGCAAGTGCTCGGCGAAGTCCGCGTTGCAGTGGGCGATTTTGAGCCGATGAAGGCCAAGGTTCAGGACATCCTGACCAAACTGGACAACAGCCAGTTCGCCGTCGATGCCGACGAAAAGAACGAAATCAAGAGTTTCCTGGAATGGCTGGTGGGCAACCACTTCACCTTCCTCGGCTACGAAGAATTTGTGGTCAACGACGAGGCCGATGGCGGCCACATCGTCTACGACAAGGACTCCTTCCTCGGCCTGACCAAACTGCTGCGCGCCGGCCTGACCTACGATGACCTGCGCATCGAAGACTACGCCGTGAACTACCTGCGCGAACCGACCCTGCTGTCGTTCGCCAAGGCCGCACACCCAAGCCGTGTACACCGTCCGGCTTACCCCGATTACGTGTCGATCCGTGAAATCGACGCCGATGGCAAGGTCATCAAGGAATGTCGTTTCATGGGCCTGTACACCTCGTCGGTGTATGGCGAGAGCGTGCGGGTCATCCCGTTCATCCGCCGCAAGGTCGAGGAAATCGAACACCGTTCGGGCTTCCAGTCCAAGGCTCACCTGGGCAAGGAATTGGCGCAGGTGCTCGAAGTGCTGCCGCGCGATGACCTGTTCCAGACCCCGGTCGACGAGCTGTTCAGCACCGTGATGTCGATCGTGCAGATCCAGGAACGCAACAAGATCCGCGTGTTCCTGCGCAAAGACCCGTACGGCCGTTTCTGCTACTGCCTGGCCTACGTGCCGCGTGACATCTATTCCACCGAAGTGCGCCAGAAGATCCAGCAAGTGCTGATGGATCGCCTGAAAGCTTCGGACTGCGAGTTCTGGACCTTCTTCTCCGAGTCCGTGCTGGCCCGCGTGCAGTTGATCCTGCGTGTTGATCCGAAAAACCGCCTGGATATCGACCCGCTGCTGCTGGAAAAAGAAGTGGTTCAGGCCTGCCGCAGCTGGCAGGACGACTACGCCGCACTGACCGTCGAAAGTTTCGGCGAAGCCCACGGCACCAACGTGCTGGCCGACTTCCCGAAAGGCTTCCCGGCCGGTTATCGCGAGCGTTTCGCAGCGCATTCGGCTGTGGTCGACATGCAGCATCTGCTGAGCCTCAACGAAAAAAATCCGTTGGTGATGAGCTTCTATCAGCCGCTGGGCCAGGTGTCCGGTCAGCGCATGCTGCATTGCAAGCTGTATCACGCCGACACCCCGCTGGCGCTGTCTGACGTACTGCCGATCCTGGAAAACCTCGGTCTGCGCGTGTTGGGTGAATTCCCGTATCGCCTGCGCCACAACAGTGGCCGCGAGTTCTGGATTCACGATTTCGCGTTCACTGCTGCCGAAGGCCTGGAACTCGACATCCAGCAACTCAATGACACGCTGCAGGACGCCTTCGTCCACATCGTGCGCGGCGATGCCGAAAACGATGCGTTCAACCGCCTGGTGTTGACCGCCGGCCTGCCATGGCGTGACGTTGCACTGCTGCGTGCTTACGCCCGCTACATGAAGCAGATTCGTCTGGGCTTCGACCTGGGTTACATCGCCAGCACCCTGAACAACCACACCGACATCGCTCGCGAGCTGACCCGGTTGTTCAAGACCCGTTTCTACCTGGCGCGCAAGCTGAGCAGCGACGACCTCGAACAACGTCTGGAACACGCCATTCTGGCCGCGCTGGACGACGTCCAGGTGTTGAACGAAGACCGTATCCTGCGTCGCTACCTTGATCTGATCAAAGCGACCCTGCGTACCAACTTCTACCAGACCGATGCCAACGGCCATAACAAGTCGTACTTCAGCTTCAAGTTCAACCCGCACTTGATTCCTGAGTTGCCGAAGCCGGTTCCGAAGTTCGAAATCTTCGTTTACTCGCCGCGCGTCGAAGGCGTGCACCTGCGCTTCGGCAACGTCGCTCGGGGTGGTCTGCGCTGGTCCGACCGTGAAGAGGACTTCCGTACCGAAGTCCTGGGCCTGGTAAAAGCCCAGCAAGTGAAGAACTCGGTCATCGTGCCGGTGGGTGCGAAGGGCGGCTTCCTGCCGCGTCGCCTGCCACTGGGCGGCAGCCGTGACGAGATCGCGGCCGAGGGCATTGCCTGCTACCGCATCTTCATTTCCGGTCTGTTGGACATCACCGACAACC